>CAMDBX010000076.1 GCA_945889445.1 Rhizobium sp. Q54 | reverse complement strand
CTGGGAAAACCCGAAACTGGACACCCGTCGCGGTAGTCACGCTCAACCCGGAGCGCGAAACAGTTGTCGCGGCGAAGCTCAGGTCAGCTGACGAAAATCGGCAGACCGCGTGAAGAAGAGGCGACAACTAGCTTGACCCGCACCGACCTTGTCACCGTTTTCTGGCACAACGGGTATGTGCAATCTTGATGATATTGTCAGGGCTGGACAGTCTTGCATACTATCTAAGGAACTGAGCGCGTTTCATGGATGGCAAAGCGCCCAGACTGCTTCTTCAACGAATAACGTAACTCCATACATGCGGGAATATCATGAAAACGAGACTGTTGTGTGCCAAAGGCGTGCGACGCCTTCTGAGGCTTGTTGGTGTTGGTGCTGTGGCCAGTGTTGTTGCAACTCAGCCCGCGTCCGCTGAGGAAATCACGTCAGATACCTTCGCCATGGGTGGGACTTTTTGCTTTGACATCGGTAGCGGCAGCAGTGGGGACCACCAGCATTTCAAGCTTGTTACCGCGCCTGCCGCCTCGAGGACTCCTTACAACGTAATCGAGGTCCACGCGATTGAGAAAGGCGCGTTTCAGAATGTGAAGTACCTAAATGGCCTTGCCGGCACTGCCACGTTGGGACCTTCTTCCGTGCCGAATGCTACTGAAAACACGCTTCACATTTCTCTCATGGGAAACGGCAACAGCTTCAAGAAGAATGGTGCGCCGGAACTTTGGACACTGCGTTATTCGATGGAGCTTTCGGCTGACACAATGATCGGCACGCTCTATGGCTATGCTGAAGAAAGCACGTCCATCGCTGAGGGCAAGAGCTATTCTATCGAAAATTCATTCTATATGCTCAGGCAGGTTGAACCGATGAGGTGCGAGGCCTTCTGAAGGCTCAAGCCATCTGCACCTGAGACCGAGCGATCCCCCCGAATAGGGCGGATCGATGCCATGGCTCTGGATGGCGGAAAAACTGATCAGCCCCCAACGAGTGGTCCGGTTTGAATGGTAGTGCATGATTGGCTTGGGCGCCAGCGCAGGCGGCGAAGCCGGTCGGGGTAGTGCAGCGACCCTCCTTCTGGATCGCGTTCGTGCCACGGCTGGGCAAGGCGCTGCTGCCGCTGGCGTGGCGCTACGTCTCGAAGAGGATGCCGCCGGAGGAGGAGGCTGCGTGGCGTCAGGCCGAGAGGCGGGGGCAGGGGTATGAGTGGCTGAAGGGCAAAATGCGAAAGTGAAGGCTGCTACTCTCTTACGATGACTTTGATATACTTTTCCTCAAGTGCGCGTATGACATTGGCTTCATAAGATTGAACCGCGCCCTTCAGCCAGGCCTCAAACTTGCGGGAAGCCCTTGAGGGTCGACCTGATGCAAGGGTATATAACGAATAGCTCTGCGAACTCACTAAGCCAAATGGAAACGGTGATATCAAGTCACCGGAGATTATGGCTGGCAACGTCAAAAAGCTGTCACCGAATGTTAATCCACCTCCCGTCATTGCGACCGAGAGACAAAGCGTCGTTTCGTTGAATACCGTAGTGTGCTTGCGAGAGCCTCCGGGATCAAAGCCAGTATAGCTGCACCATTCGTCCCATATGTCGTAGTTGGCATCGATCAGAAAGGGTGCTTCACATGGCTTGCGAGTACCATCAAAATATTGATGCGCGAAGGATGGGGTGCAGACCGGAATATCAACCCACTTGCACAGTTGTGTTTCGGTCAGTCCGGATTTGGCAAATTGTCCTGCCATGCCGTAGAAGATTCTAAAGTCGAAATTCTCGTCGAGCCGAAGGTTTCCATTGTTTTCCGAAGTGATTTCCAGGGCGACGCCCGAGTTCTCGACCAGGAACGCGCCGACGTGAGCCGCCAACCAACTCGAAGCGAAGTCGCGGCACACGAGGATGCGCAGCCGATTGCCCTGCCTGCTTCCGGCCGATACCCCTTCTACCGTCGACGCCATGATGTCAAAGGCCCGTTGGAGCCCATCAAAGAGTTCCTTGCCTGCAGGGGTCAGGCGAATGGCGTTCCCTGCGCGCACGAGCAGCGAAATCTCAAGTGACGCTTCTAACAGGGATACCTGCTTTGAAACTGCTGGGCGTGTGACTTTGAGTTCATCAGCAGCAGACGAGATACTTCTTAGCCGAGCGACGACCTCAAAAGCCCGTAGAGCAGTAAGGGGAAGGTTCTTTCTCATAGCATATCCGTAACTTCAAGTTACTCTACTGTACCGGTTGTCACTTGCCAAGTTCTGCTTTGGCCCTTACCCAATTCTGCAAGTCAAGAAATGGGGGCCAGGTTGTCCGATCCGATCCGCTTTTCGTCCACCGGTCCTGATGGCTGGCTGGCTACTCCCGACCAGTCGCTCGAACATGCGGAGTTGCTGAAGGGTTCGCCTGTCGGGCTGGACCACGCCTATTTCGCTAAGCCCGGCCTGCGCGCCGGCATCTGGCGCTGCGGCGCCTATACCGAGCGCTACGAGGACTATCCGGTCGAAGAGTTCATGGTGGTGCTCGAGGGCGAGGTGACGCTGACCAGCGATGGCGGCGAGGGCCATACCTTCCGCAAGGGCGACTCCTTCTTGCTGCCCAAGGGCTTCAAGGGCACGTGGCACCAGCCGGGGCCGATGCTGAAGTACTACGTCATCGTCGGCTGATCATGACGGCTGCGGAGAGTTACGACTACATCATCGCAGGGGCTGGCTCCGCCGGTTGCGTGCTGGCCAACAGGCTTGGCGAGGACAGGAACCTGCGCATCCTGGTGCTGGAGGCGGGCGGTTCGGAAAAGGCCGTCATCGTCGACATGCCGTCGGCATTGTCGATCCCGATGAACACGAAGCGCTTCAACTGGGGCATGAAGACCGAGCCAGAGCCTGGCCTCGACGGACGCGAGGTGAACCTGCCGCGCGGCAAGGGGCTTGGAGGTTCTTCCTCCATCAACGGCATGTGCTGGGTGCGTGGCAACCCGATGGACTATGAGCTGTGGGAGGCACTCGGCGCCGATGGCTGGCGCTGGTCCAATGTGCTGCCCTATTTCCAGCGGCTGGAGAATGTCGAGGGCGGGGGTCCGCTGCGCGGCACCGCAGGGCCGGTGAATGTCAACAAGGGGCTGCAGAAGAACCCGCTCTATGACGCCTTCGTCGAGGCCGGCGTGCAGGCGGGCTATGCCCGCAGCGCCAACATGAATGAGCGCCAGCATGAGGGCTTCGGCCCCATGGAAATGAATATCGGCGATGGCCGCCGCATGAGCGCGGCGCGCGCCTATCTCCGCCCCGCGATGACGCGCGGCAACGTGCATGTCGTCACCGGCGCGATGGTGGACCGCGTGCTGTTCGAGGGTCGCCGCGCCACCGGCATCGCCTATTCCGTCAACGGCGAGATGCGCCAGGCGAAGGCCACGCGCGAGGTGATCATCTCCGCCGGCTCGATCATGTCGCCGATGATCCTCAAGCGCTCGGGCATCGGGCCCGCCGCCGAGTTGAAGGAACATGGCATCGGCGTGGTGCATGATGCGCCAGGAGTGGGCGAGAACCTGATGGATCATCTGGAACTCTACATCCAGATGGAATGCACCAAGCCCGTAACACTGTTTCCAACGCAGAGCCTGTGGGGCAAGGCGAAGATCGGCATGGAGTGGCTCGCAACCCGAAAGGGGCTGGGCGCCACCAACCATTTCGAGAGTGGCGGCCATATCCGCAGCCGGGCAGGGATCGTCTATCCCGACATACAGTATCACTTCCTGCCACTTGCCATTTCCTATGATGGCCTGAGCCTCGCTTCTGGCCATGGCTTCCAGGTGCACGTCGGCACCAAGCGCTCCAAGAGCCGTGGCTGGGTGCGCCTGCGAGATGTCAGGCCGGACAGCCTGCCGCGCGTGCGCTTCAACTACATGTCCCACCCTGATGACTGGCTGGAGTTCCGCGCCTGCATGCGGCTGACGCGCGAGATCTTCGCGCAGCCCGCCTTTGCGTCCTATCGCGGCCATGAACTGGCACCGGGGGCGGACGCGCAGGATGACACTGCGCTGGACGCTTTCCTCAAGCGCAAGGTCGAGAGCGCCTATCATCCCTGCGGGACCTGCCGGATGGGTACCGATGCTGCTTCCGTCACGACGCCCGATGGCCGGGTGCGCGGCGTCGACGGCCTGCGCGTGGTCGATGCCTCGCTGATGCCGCAGGCCACGGCGGGCGACCTCAACGCGCCGACGCTGGTGCTGGCCGAGCGCATGTCCGACCTGATCCGTGGACGCCACCTTCCCGAAGCCGAAGGCGCTGAGCTGCTGGCCGACCCGCATTGGGCCACCCGACAGCGCGGACCCACGATCAGCCGAGACTATTCGAAGGATCGCGCCCAACTGAAGGAGGCGCTCCTGGCTGAAGCAAGCAGCATCAAAAATCCCGTGGGAACATCCAGAAGCGTGGCGTTCGCATGATGCGTCAATAGCAGAAGAAGTCACTCGGAATGAGACGGAAAAACTTGTCAGGAAAGGGTTATCTCATGATCAAGCAAGCTCTAGCAGTTGCCTCTGCGCTCGTGCTGTGCGCGGGTAGTGCCTACGCCGATAGTGAAAGCTGCAAGACAGTCCGCTTTGCGGACGTAGGCTGGACGGACATTCAGGTCACGACTTCGTCGGCCACGATTGTTCTTGAGGCACTAGGTTACAAGACCGAAGTCACGACGATATCGGTACCTGTTGCTTTGGCATCAATGAAGAACAAGGACATTGATGTTTTCCTCGGAAACTGGATGCCGAGTATGACCCTGGAGATGGCTCCATACAATGCTGAAAAGTCAGTTGATACCGTCGGTGTCAATCTTGATGATGCTGGCTATGGTCTCGTTGTCCCGCAATATGTAGCCGATGCAGGGGTGAAGAGCCTCGCGGACATAGGCGCCAACAAGGACAAGTTCAAAGGCAAGATTTACGGCATTGATCCAGGAGATGAGGGAAATCGCATCATTACTGAAATGATTGCCGATCCTAAGAACAATCTGTCTGGATTTGAGCTGATTGAAAGCTCTGAAGCCGGGATGCTCACCGAGGCCGAAAAGGCAATGGCAAAGAACGAGTGGATCATTTTCCTTGCTTGGACGCCGCACCCAATCATGGCCAGCATGAAGATTCATTACCTTGATGGCATGGGCGACTCCGGATTCGGGTCAGCAAAAGTCTACACGCTTTCTCGTGCAGGATACGCCAAGGACTGCCCGAACGCGGGACGACTTGTGGGCAATCTAAAGTTCGATTTGGCTTTGGAAAGCGCCATGATGGGCCCCGTCCTTAATGATGGAGTCGATCCGAAAGCCAGTGCACTTGCCTGGTTAAAGGCCAATCCAGATGCAATCAAACCCTGGCTGCAGGGAGTAACGACGTTCGACGGTGGCGATGCTGCAGCAGCAGTGTCTGCTGCTCTGGCGAAATGACATCGCGGCATGGATCCACGCTATAAGGTCCTGTTTGAACCGGTTCGGATCGGGCCGGTTACGGCGCCGAACCGGTTCTATCAGGTCCCGCACTGTACCGGCATTGCCGATCGTGCCCCAGCCGATGTTGCCGCCATGCGTGAGATGAAGGCCATGGGCGGTTGGGGAGTGGTTTGCACGGAGAACATCGAGATATCGGATGACGCCGACATTTCACCCTATCCAGCGCTCCATCTCGGCCATGATCGTGACATTTTGCGTCAGGCTGGAATGGTGGAACTGGTGCACAAGCACGGGGCACTTGCGGGAGCGGAACTCGCACATTTAGGTCTGTATTCGGCTAATCGCACGACACGTCGAACCAGTATTGGGCCGTCGTCGCGTCTGCTGATCGAGTCAACCGAGCCAGTCCAGGCACGTGCCATGGACAAGTCTGACATTCGCACCTTGCGCCGCGATCACCGGTCTGCGGCTCTTCGTGCGAAAGCAGCGGGTTTTGATATCATCTATGTTTATGCCAGTCATAACTTGTCGATCGCATCGCACTTTCTCGCCCGGCGCTTCAATGATCGAACTGACGAGTATGGGGGAAGTCTTGAAAACCGCGCGCGGCTGTTGCGCGAACTCCTGGAGGATACCAAGGAGGCAGTTGGAGATCGATGCGCCGTAGCCCTCCGCTTTGCGATAGAGGAGTTTCTTGGTCCCGACGGTCTGACCCATGATGGTGAGGGAGCCGACGTCGTTGAGTTGCTCAAGGATCTTCCGGATCTTTGGGACGTTAATCTATCTGATTGGTCAAATGACAGCCAGACTTCGCGGTTCTCTGAGGAGGGCTATCAAGAGCCATTCGTGAGCTCGGTCAAACGTATAACTGGAAAGCCAGTTGTTGGTGTGGGCCGCTTCACATCTCCGGATACGATGGTCAGTCAAGTCCGGCGCGGCGTGTTGGATTTTATTGGTGCCGCCCGGCCGTCTATCGCTGATCCGTTCTTGCCAAAGAAAATAGCCGAAGGTCGGATTGATGACATTCGGGAGTGTATTGGCTGCAACATATGTCTGGCCTGTGAGAACAGCTTCGTACCGATCCGCTGTACGCAGAACCCCACAATGATGGAAGAGGGGCGTGCCGGTTGGCACCCTGAGACAGTGCCTATCCGTCGCTCTGATGACAGGGTGCTGATTGTTGGTGGTGGGCCAGCTGGTCTTGAATGCGCGCTCTCTTTGGCACGGAGAGGTCATCACGTTACTTTAGCGGAGGCTCGCGATACATTCGGCGGCCGGGTTTCTCGTGAAGCAAGCCTGCCGGGCATTGCGGCATGGTCCCGGGTCCGAGATTATCGTCTGGGTCAGCTAGGCAAGTTGCCAAACGTCGACCTTTATCCGGCGAGCCGAATGGAGTTAGGGGATATACTGGGCTTCGGCGCAGCCCGTGTCGTGATAGCGACTGGAGCAAAATGGAGGCCCGCGAGCATGCAGCGTGATGGTATCTCCAGTGTTGTCGCCGTGGACACAATCCTCACCCCAGATGACGTCATGGACGGCCAGACTCCACAGGGCCGCATTTTGGTGCACGATACCGAAGGTGGTTACATGGGTGGGCTAATTGCGGAAAAGTTGCAGCGTTGTGGCGCGACGGTGATTTTCTCCACTCCCGCGCTTACGCATTCGGGCTTTCTTGCTCTCACCCTGGAGCAGGATCGCGTGCTACGTCGCCTGACATCACTTGGCGTGGTGATGGTCTCATGTTGCGAGCTGGCAGGGGTTACGAATGGCCAGGCGACACTTGTGTCGACCCTTGGGGCTGATCCACTAGTCATTGCTATCGATCATATTGTCGTGGTGGCAGATCGTCTGCCCGTAGATGGCTTAGCGAAACAACTTCGATCAGACCCTGACAGGCTTGTCGATGTTGGTATTCGGTCCGTCAACACTGTTGGCGATTGTGTGGCGCCGGGTTTGATCGCCCATGCAGTTTACGCTGCACACCGGTTTGCTCGTGATTTCTAGCGAATTGGGGGTCTAATCTTCGTCATCTCGCAGGCCTGTCATATCCTGCGGTCGCATCTTCATAGGTTCTCCGGGAATGTTCCTATGGCGCGCCACGCGGAATTAAGATGCGAACGTTTATGATGTTGAAATTGTTTAATAAAAAGTGAACCACTAGAATGGTATGAGATTTTCGCCACCATCATTCGCCTCGTCACGCCGGTGCTGGTCTGGGTCATTCCCAACAAGAAGGTAGCC
Source organism: Rhizobium sp. Q54 (assembly GCA_945889445.1). GTDB lineage: Bacteria > Pseudomonadota > Alphaproteobacteria > Rhizobiales > Aestuariivirgaceae > Aestuariivirga. Next base: position 14,082 of record CAMDBX010000076.1, on the reverse strand, counting down.
CGAACATGAGCTGGCAGGAGGGCGTTGCGGTCACGGTGGTGCTCCTCGGCCTCGGCCTCGGGGCCGGGGCGTTTCGCGTGGCGCAGCGGCCCTCCTTCTGGATCGAGTTTGGTGCGCGGCTTGGCAAAACGCTGCTGCCACTAGCGTGGCGCTACGTCTCGAAGAGAATGCCGCCGGAGGAGGAAGCTGCGTTGCGTCAGGCCGAGAGGCGGGGGCAGGGGGAGGAGTGGGTGAAGAAACGATGGCGGCGAAGTTCTGACCGGTGAGCGAGATCACGAGTACTGCTCAGATTTCTGCCATCACATCGACCGAGCTCGCCCACAACGAGGTGGACGACAGAGCTAGGCACAGCTGCCGACATCCTGGTGGGGGGAAGTCCATGCAAGGAAATTTCAATCGTGGGTCTACGTCGCTCTCTAGACGATGCCCGTGGAAAACTGTCGCTCGAAATTATAAGGCTCGCCAATGTCATCGACAAAGATGCCAAGGGTGCCCTTGCACCAGCAGTCATCCTATAACCGGTTTTAGCGTTTGATCACTGATCGCGTCACGAGAGTGCGGGCTTGAGCTGCCGCTCGATTATTCTTGCAAAAATCGATGCCCCCACGGGGAGCATTGACTCATCGAGCAAGAAAGAGGGGCTGTGCAATGGCAACGTGCCCGCATGGCCGAGCCAGCCATAGGCCCCCGGAACCTGCTGCAGCATATCGGCAAAATCCTCTGAACCCGTCACCAACTGCTGATTTCCATCCGTCGCATCATGGCCCAGTACATCGCGTGCAGCAGCGAGCAGGGCCTCCGCATGATCTTCTGAGTTCACCAGCACGTCGAAGACTTCGTTGAAGTGGAGATCGACCTTTAGCCCCTGTGCTATCGCCAAGCCGCCGCAAATGGTCCTCATACGTTCCTGGGCGAGTTCGCGCACGTCATGAGAAAAGAAACGGAGCGTGCCACCAAGACTGGCACTCTCTGGCAGTACATTGTATGCGCTCCCGGCGCTGATCTTTGTCACGGAGAGGACGCAAGCCTCATGGGGTGGCACGTTGCGGCTCACCACCGACTGCAACAGTTGCACCAGCGCGGCGGCGGCGAAGAGCGCATCGCGTGAGTCATGAGGCATCGCCGCATGGCTGCCCTTGCCGGATACAGTGATGTCGAAGAAAGAGGCGCCGGCCATCGCCGGGCCCTTGCGCAGCGCAAAGCGGCCGGGCTTGCCGTTCGGGGCGTTGTGGAAGCCGTAGATCTCATCACAGGGAAAGCGCCGGAACAATCCCTCTACCAGCATGCGGCGTGCGCCGCCGAGACCCTCTTCGGCCGGCTGAAAAATCAGGACGGCCGTCCCCTCGAAGTCGCGGGTTCCGGCAAGGTAACGGGCTGCGCCCAGCAGCATGGTGGTGTGCCCGTCATGCCCGCAGGCGTGCATCACGCCAGGGTTCTCAGACGCGTGGGCAAGGCCCGTCTGCTCCATGATGGGCAAGGCATCCATGTCGGCACGTAAGCCAACGCGACGGTTCCCGGGCCGGCGCCCGCGAATCAGGCCGACAACGCCCGTTCCGCCCACACCCTCATGCACCTCATCGACAGCCCATCGCCGGAGCATGTCCGCAACCCGGGCTGCTGTGCGGTGCTCGGTGAAGCCGATCTCAGGATGGGCGTGAAAATCCCTGAAGATGGCAGTGAGTTCTGGCGTGCTGGCGGCAATCTGAGGAATGATGGGCACAGACAACTCTCAGGCAAGCAAAACGATGCGGCCCTCATGGATCGACTGGTCGGCTGCCAAGACGATCTTGAGGCTTTTCACAGCATCATTCATGTGATCAGTGAGGTCGATGTTCTCGCGGATGGCCTTGAGCAGGTATCGCTGCTCACGTTCGCAGAGATCGTCATGGCTCGGTTCATCAGACATGTCGATCCGCGTATCGGGTGTCTTCATGTCGGCATGATGCCACAGGATCTGATTGGTCTTTGTGTGGGCGTTGATGTCGTCCGACTTCACGCCGCCCGAGGTTTCGGCCATTACGATGGATACAGAACCCTTGGGTCCGATCACGTCCTTCACGAAGAAAGCCGTCTCGCTCATCATTGGACCCCAGCCGGCCTCGTACCAGCCCACCGAGCCGTCGTCGAACATCACCTGCAGCATGCCGTAGTTCTGCTGCTTCACCTCGCTCGTCAGCGAGGCGCCAATGGCGTGGACCTTTATGGGCTTGGCCTTGGTCATCTGGCACATGACGTCGACATAGTGCACGCCGCAGTCGACGATGGGCGGAAAGGCTTTCAGCAGGCGCTTGTGCCAGTCCCATGTTTCGCCATTGGACTGCTGGTTAAGGTTCATACGAAAGACGAGCGGTGTGCCAAGCTGCTGCGCGATCTCGATGAATTTCACCCAGCTCGGATGCTGGCGGAGGATATAGCCGATGACGAGCTTCTTGCCCGTGCGCCGTGCAGTGGCAACGGCCTTCTCTGCATTTTCTGCCGTGTCGGCGAGTGGCTTCTCAACGAAGACATGAGCGCCTGCTTCCATCGCCTTTATGGCGAATTGCGCGTGCGTGTCGGGAAGCGTATTGATCGAGACGACGTCAGGCGTCAGCTCTGCGAGTGCTTTTTCAAAGTTGTCGTATTTCGCCGCAGTTTTCAGCTCATCCGGCAGCTGGCGTTTGGCAATGCGGCGTTCACACACGCCCACCACATCGAAATCGGGAATGCGCGTATATGCCTGCGCGTGGCTCATGCCCATGTTGCCGAGGCCTACGACCAGAACCCGCAATTTCCTATCAGCCATCATCGCCTCCTATCCGATCCGAACCACATTGCCCGTACGGGCTGATTCCTCCGCCGCAAGTGTCGCCTCGAGGGCCGCCGCCGCATCTTCCGGCCGGCCGATCTTGGGCGCAATGCCCATGAGCGCACAATTGGCAAAATATTCGAATTCAGCGCGCAGTGCGCCTCCTCGCACGCCCTCGAACATCGGCCAGTAGGTGGTGTCGGGGCTGTGGAGCCTGCTGCCGTCGACAATGCCGAGGTTCGGGAAGGTGTCCTGCACGTGGATGATCCCCTCCGTGCCGATGATCGACATGCGCTCGTCGATGTCGAAGGGCGTCTTTTCCGGCATGCACCAAACAGTCTCGAGTGTCGCCGTGGCTCCGCCCTTAAAGCGATACATTGTCTGGCCGATATCAGGAAACGTGAGGTTCCGCACGCTCACCGTCTGGGAGTATGCACTCACCACGCGGTCGCTGGTGAACCACAGCATCAGGTCAGTGTCATGGATGGCATCACCCACGATTGGCCCGATCTTCTCCAGAATTGTCGGCGTCCATGCGGCCGGAATGTTGCGGCGGGACTGCAGTGCCACGATCTTGCCGATGCGCCCTTCATCGATTGCCTGCTTGGTCATTCTGTAGCGTGGATTGAAGCGGCAGATGTGCCCGACCTGCAGGATACCGCGTGAGGCATTTGCCGCGGCCATGATCTTGTTGCAATCCGCGACTGTGGAGGCCATCGGCTTTTCGAGGAACACGTGCTTGCCGGCCTTCAGGGCATCGACTGCCGGGTCGGTATGCTGGTCCCACATGGTGACGATTGATACGGCATCAATGCCCGTGTCGGCCAGCATATCGCGGTAGTCGGTGTAGGTTTTTGTTACGCCGAATTTACTGGCCTGCTCCGAAAGCCGGTCTGGCCTCCGCGTGCACAATGCTACCAGTTCGAGGTTGGGGATGCCCACGATGGTTTCGCAGTGGATCTCGCCGAACCATCCGAGACCGATGACGCCGATCCGCAACCTGTCCATCAAAAGTTCTCCAGTGTGAGTTCGCGTGCCATCACGATATTGCCAGCCGAGAGCCCGCAGTCGACGGGCAACGCCACGCCACTGATCGCCGCTGCGGCGTCGGATGCAAGGAAAGCGACGGCATTCGCCACGTCCTCTGGGTCCACGATCCGCCCCAAGGGATACCACTTGCGCAGTGTTTCTAGAACGCTCGGGTCTTTCGCGGCACGGATCTTCCACAAGGGTGTCCGCACGGTGCCCGGCAGTACGATGTTGGAGCGGATGTTGAATCGCCCATATTCGACGGCAATCGACTTGGTGAGCGAGATCATGCCCGCCTTGGCGGCACTGTAGGCCGGGTCTCCCAACGCACCGAGTCCATTGACGGAGCCGATGGCCACGATCGACCCGCCACGATTGGCCTTCATGCCCTCGAGTACGGCATGGGCGCAATAATAGGCACTGTTGAGGTTTCCATTTACCTCATGTTGCCAGCTGTCGGGGGTGGTGCGCGCGAAGGTCGGATGCGAGGAGAAGCCGGCATTGTTGACCAGCACCGATACCGGTCCCAGTGTCTGCGTGAGTTTTGCAAAGGCCTCCGCCACACCCGCGCGGTCGCCAACGTCAACGATCGCATGGGCCGTCTTCACGCCCTTGGCCCAGTCTTCGCCCATGAAGGCCTTCAGCGCCTCACTCTTGTCGAAAGCGGCGATCGCCGCGCCTTCCGCCGCGAAGCGCCTGCACAGTGCTTGGCCGATGCCCCCCGCTGCGCCGGTGATTGCCACCACCTTGCCGCTAAACATCATGGTTTTCCGCCGAAAGCATTGAGCGCATCGGCGATCCAGCCCACATTTTCCATTCGCAGGTGGCCCCAATTGTAGAAGGCCAGCCCCGCCACGTCGCCCGCGCCGAGGGCCGACACTGCTGCTAGCAGGTCAGCCTTGTTGTTAAGGTCCGGCCATGCTGGCCTGACGATGCCGCGCAACTCACCCTTGCCGCGAAGCCTGCGCTTGATGTCGAAGAGGTCCGCCCTGATGCGCACGGGCGAGGGCTCATAGAAGCAGGCCTCGATGATGCCCGCTGCGTTCGCCAAGGCCGCAAGGTCACTTCCTTCATACCATGAGCCTCCCGTGGGACGCGACACGGAGGGAATAATGGCAACCGACGCATCCTTTCGGGCCCGGTCACGGATCTCGGCCACGAGGGAGGTGACCACGTCACAGCGCCATGCGAGGAAGGCACCAAGTTCACCGTCAGTGCGCGTATCCGCCAGCCAGAAGGCCTCTGCCATGTCAGCTGGAAAATCGATCTCGCTCGCCAGATAGTCCGAAATGTCCTTGGCCACGCGCGCCTTCAGCGGCTTGGCGTCAATCCCTGCCTTCGCCGCTCCGGCGATGCAATGGTCGCAAAAGCAGAGCCCCAATTGCTGGTCGAGCCAGCGGTTGGGCTGGTTCAGCGCGAACTCATGATGAAAGCCATGTGCATAGGGTGCAAAACCAGGCGACTCGAGTGACACGCCCGTGACCGGGTAGGACTGGGTCACGTCCCGCACCAACCCAACCGCATAGGCGCGCGCCTCGGGGTGCGACGGGCACAGGCTGTAGACATAGCGGTCGCCAAAGGCATTCGCCGTCGTGGCTTCCGGATATTGCGTGCCGAGCAGCGTGTTGTGCAGAAGCACCATCCAGGCATTGACCTTCAGCGGGCGCTGGCACAGCGCGCTTATTACCTCGCCCTGGCCGAACTCCTTGTTCGGCAACGGCTTGATCGCGCCGTAGCGGCTCATGTCCGGTTTGAAATAGACCGTGCCGTCTTCCGGGAAATATACCTTTCCCGCCCTGCCATGCGGGCGCAGGAACTTTCCCGCGTGATAGCTCGCGGCGAATGTCACCGTATCGAGGCCAAGCGTCTTGAACCCGGAGATAGCTTCGTTGACACCTGCCTCAGCCAGGTCCCAGGCATAGGTGTAGATAGCACGGTAACTCATTGGCCGAACCAACCCTCTTGCAGATACTGCATGTATTCGAAGATCGTGTTGTACTTCCGTACGAAAACCACGCGCAGGAAGCCTCCGACCTCGAATGGCGGGATTATGATCTCCACCCCCGGCTGTTTGAGATGCTCGTCAAGGGTCGCAACGCGGAAGGCGATGTGCGGGTTGGCCTTGATCAACTCCGGCACAGTGCTGTCCGGTTCGTAACGAAGAAATTCGATGTGCTCGGGATGGGTCTTCGGGTTCGTCACCCACACACGGCTTTGCTCAACCCAGTTCTCGTCGGGTTGGACGATGGTCGTGGTAATGCCGACGTGATCGAACGCGAACATGTGGTGCCCCGCTAAAATGTAAACGGGGCGGCGGTACGGCGCCGCCCCGCATTGGGTCAGAGGCGCTTAGTGATCTCGTCGACATTCACCGCCGCATAGGCGTCCGACAGCTTGAAGCCGTCGGCATCAGCCTTCACCTTCGCCTTGTCGAAGTTGTTTGCGGCGTCGATGTAGTCGTTCTTCACCACGTCCTCGAGCTTGAAGTCGCCCTGGATCTGACCGATCTCGCGGCCGACATCGAAGAACTGCTGCCAGCTCGACGCCAGGTGATAGCCCCATTTCTGCTGGCGCTCGTCCCAGCGACCGGCAAAAACGTTGGCGAGCTGCATCTGGGATTCGACGGCGATGTCCGGTGTCATCTGCGAGCCCAGTGCAGGGAACTGCTCCATCACGATCTGTGTTGCCGCGCGAGGGTTGTCGCGCCCGAATTCGAGGCCCATGGCCCAGCCGCGGAAGTAACGCTCGTAGAGGTCCTTCTTCGCAGCGTCATCGAAGTCCGCCTTGCGGATTACGAAGCTGTTGGCGGGAAGCTTTGAGAAGTCACGACCGAGCCAGTAGTCGAAGTCGAGGCCCTGGCCCTTCCACTGGGCGCGGAGGCCCTCCCAGGAGAGAGCAGCATCTCCCTGGCCGGACATCAGTGCGGTGCCCCAAGTCGGCCAGCCTGCATCCACATACTTGATCTTGGTGACGTCCACGCCCGCCGCCTTCAGCATCGGGTCGCAGATCGACTGCCAGCCGGCGGAGCCCAGCACCACGGTCTTGCCCTCGAGCTCCTTCAGGCTCGCGGGTTTCTGGCCCTTGCGGAAGGCGAAGGAGAACAAGTCGCCGCCGCCCATGTGGAACACAGAGACGATCGGCATGCCCTGCGCGAGGCCCAGCGAGAAGACACCCGGCGAAGGGTATCCGACATCGGCCTGGTTCTGGTCGACGAGCTTGACCGTTGCCGTCGCATCTGACGGGCCGGGCTCGAGCGTCGTCTCGATGTCGCCGAAGTAGCCGAACTTCTTGGCGACCCAATAGGGATAGTCGTCCAGCACCTCGACCGTGCCGCGCGGGCTGACCCAGCGCACAACCTCGGCAGCATTTGCCGTCCTGTTTCCTACAAAGCCGCCAAAGGCCGTTGCAGTAACGCCGGCTGCAGTCAGTGTCAGCAACCGGCGGCGTCCGATATTCATATGTCCAATCATGAGTGTTTCCTCCTCCATCTCGTGGACCGTTTTTCCGGGTGTAGTTGCATGAAAGCCCCCTCCCGGTTCAGGCTTCCCAGCTGGCCCATTTCTTTCCGAGCCAGAAGAAAAACACGTAGATCGATATGCCGAGGATCGCGAGGATCAGGATGATGGCGAAGAACTGCGGCATGCGGATCAGCGCGGAATAATATGTCAGCCGGTTTCCGAGGCCTTCCGCCCCGCCCACCATCTCAGCTCCGATGGTGGTGAGCAGGCCGAAAATTGAACCGACCATCAGGCCGACGATGATCATCGGCATGGCCATCGGAATGCGAATCTTGGTGAATATCTGGAAGGTGCTGGCGCCGAACGACCGGGCAAGCGCGATCTTAGCGAGGTCGACACGCCGGAAGCCCGTCGCGGAGTTAATCATCACCATGGGCCCGGAGGCCAGTGCCACGGCGATGATGCGTGGCTCACTGCCGAAGCCGAATCGCAGGATCAGGAGTGGAACTAGCGCCAGCATCGGTGTCGTGACGAGCAGCAGGATGTAAGGCGTGACCACCTTCTCGACAAAGGGGAACTGCGTGATGACCGCGGCCAGTAAGAAGCCGATGGACGCGCCGATGGCAAAGCCGATGAACAGCTCCTTCAGCGTGATGAGCAGATGCGGCCAGAGATTGGGGAATTCCGTGACCAGCGCGGTGGCGATCTGGCTCGGGCGTGGCAGTACGTATTGCGGAACGTTGAAGGCGTAGATCAGCAACTCGCTCCCGCCGATGATGATGACCGCAACGAGGATAATGATGAAGGTTTCGAACTTGGTCCGATGGTCGCCCAGGCTGAAGGAGGCGCCACTCAGCCCCACGTTGCCGTTCGCACCAGTCTTCTTGTTGAATTCCGGTATCTTGTCACCCAGTGTCTTGTCCACCGCACTTGCCTCCTGATGCCGCTGCTTACGTGATGGCCACGCGCGGGCCTGACCCGCCGCGCCCATGCTCGATGCGGGACTTAATTTCGAGAACCCGCTTGATGAAGTCCGGCTCGGTCTGGATTTCGATAGAGCGCGGGCGCGGAATGTCGATGTCGTAGATCTCGGCAATGCGGCCGGGCCTCGCCGACATCACCGCCACCCGGTCAGCCAGGAAGATGGCTTCAGCGATGGAGTGTGTGACGAAGGCGATGGTCTTGCGCGTTTCCATCCAGATTTCCTGGATCAGCAGGTTCATTTCGTCGCGGGTGAAGGCGTCGAGTGCGCCGAAGGGCTCATCCATCAGCAGGACGGATGGATTGACGGAGAGGCTGCGTACGATCGAGGCGCGCTGCTGCATGCCACCCGACAACTCACGCGGCATCTTGTTCTCGAAGCCGGTGAGGCCCACACGGTCGAGAAGCCTGGAGATCAGCGCTCGGTCGGGTGGTTTGCGCTTCAGTTCGAAGGGCAGCTCGATGTTCTTTATCAGGTTGCGCCACGGCAGCAGATTAGCATCCTGGAAGATCATCGCGATTTCCGGGTGCGGCTTCATGATGGGCTCGTTACCCAGCCGGATGTCGCCCGAGGTCAGTGAATGAAGCCCCGCCATTGACCAGAGCAGTGTGGTCTTTCCGCAACCCGAGGGGCCGAGTATACAGAGGAACTCACCCTCGCGCACGTCGAGTGATACATTGTCAAGGGCGTGCACGCCGCCACTGCGTGTTTGGTAGACCTTGGTGGCTTTGGTGATCGCCATCTTGGTCTTCAGCGTTTTCCCGGAAACTCCGTCAACCATGGTGTTCTCTGTCATCGACACGCCAATCCACCCCTCAATCTCCTGCGCGATCCGATCGGTCGGAAACACGCGACATTGGCGAGTAAACCTCGATCTCATGAAATGATGTTACAAAAATGTGGGTTGCGCAATAGTCATATTGTGAGATGCGCCGCCCGAATTGATGGCGTTAGGTTCAAGAGAGTGCATTTTAATGTGGGGTTTATCGTACGGTTGGGGATGCTGCAGTTGCGAAGCTACCCGCTTTGTCTCCGTTCAGATGCAGTTGCCCGCTGCTCCAATACGTGTAATTTTGTTTCATCTGCGGCAAGATGAAATAGGGTGTTTGGGAATTGAATGAGGGGAAGCCGTCCAAGGTGCAGAGGGGCCGACTGCGCAAGCCGGCGACGATCGATATTGTCTCGCGGCTCGAGCGGGTCGATGCGAGCCTGTCTCCGGCGGAACGGCGCGTCGCCGATATTGTCACGGCGGACTACGAGATGGCGACGCGCATGACGATTGCCGAGCTTGCCGCGCGTGCAGAAGTGAGCCAGCCGACTGTTACCCGCTTCTGCCGGACGCTGGGCTGCACCTCGTTTTCCGAATTCAAGATCAGCCTAGCCACCACGCTCACGGTTGCCGCGGTCTATCTTCGATCGGAGCGCATATTCGATGACGACGCGGGTCAACTTGCCCATACGGTGATGATGCGTGCCGCGGGTGCGGTGCGGGAATGCCTCGACCAACTCGATACCGCCGCCTTGGGCAAGGCCATCGATGCGCTGGCGGCGAGCCACCGCATTGACATCTATGGCCAGGGTGGCGGTTCCGCGGCGCTGGTGGAGGATGCCAAGCTGCGGCTGTTCCGTCTCGGCCTCCCCGTTTCCGCCTATCAGGATGGCCACCAGCAGCGCATGTCGGCGGCAACGCTGCGGCCGTGTGACGGGGTACTCGCCATATCGAACAGCGGCCGATCGAAGACGGTGGTCGAAGCGGTGGAGATTGCAAGGTCTTTCGGAGCGAAGACGGTGGCCATCACCAGGCCCGGCACGCCGCTGGCTCTGTCGGCCGACATCGCTATCCTCGTCACCATCGCCGAGGGCACGGACGTGAAGATCCCAACGCCGTCGCGCTATGCTCATATGGCGGTGATTGACACACTGGCCGCCGGGATCGCGAAGAAGATGGGCGACAGGTCGCGTGATGCGCTCCGACGCGTGCGCTATACACTCGCACGCATTGGCGTCGCTATCCCCACGCCCAGCACCGACCCCACGCCACTTATGCCCAAACACGATACGGAGGAGTGAGGTCGATGCCAGTCTTTGATGTCATCTTCCGTGATGCGCTGATCTATGATGGCACCGGCGCTCCACCACGCCGGGACAGCCTTGCCATCACCGGCGAACGCATCGCGGCGGTGGGTAGCGTTTTTCCAAATGAGGCGAGGGAGGTGGTCGAGGCCGGCCATTTGGCACTGTCCCCTGGTTTCATCGACGCACACACGCATGACGACCGCATCGTGCTCGACGCGCCGGAGATGCTGCCCAAGATTAGCCAGGGTGTCACCACCGTGATCACCGGTAACTGCGGCATATCGCTGGCGCCTGCGGTTTTCGATGATGATCCGCCGCCGCCGATGAACCTGCTGGGTGGAGCGGAGGCCTATGCCTTTCCGGACTTCGCTACCTATGCGGCGGCCCTCCGTTCGGCAGCGCCGGCAGTCAATGTGGCGGCCTTGATTGGCCACTCGGCTTTGCGCCTTGCCACCATGACAGATATCCGCCGCAAGGCGAATGAGGGTGAAATCAACCGCATGCAATCCATGGCGGCGGAGGCCATGGCAAGTGGCGCTGCGGGGTTCTCGACCGGACTGTTCTATCCCACAAATGCCGCTGCCGACAGGGCCGAGGTCGCTGCAATCGCCCGCTGCTTCGCCGCGGCGGGCGGCGTCTATGCCACGCACATGCGCGATGAATTTGCTGGCGTCCTTGACTCGATCGAGGAGTCAGTAGCGACGTCAGCCGACGCCGGTATCCGGCTGGTGATCTCGCATCACAAATGCGCCGGTCTCGCGAACTGGGGCCGCACGACGGAAACCCTTCCGCGTCTGGAGGATGCCGCGCGCCGCCAGCCGGTCAATCTCGATGTCTACCCTTATGCGGCTGGCTCCACCAATCTGCGACAGGATCTCGTGACGCCGGACTATCCGATCCGGATCTCCTGGTCGAAATCCCATCCGGAGATGACCGGCCGGATGCTCGATGACATCGCGGCAGAGTGGTCCTGCTCCCTGCATGAGGCTGCGGCGCGGCTCGACCCCGCGGGGGCGATCTATTTCCAGATGCATGAGGATGACGTCAGGCGCGTCATGTGTTCGCCGATTGCCATGATCGGCTCAGACGGCCTCCCGCATGATGCGCATCCCCACCCCCGGCTGTGGGGCACATTCCCGCGCGTTCTCGGGCATTATGCGCGTGACCTGGCGCTGTTCTCCATGGAGGAGGCGATCCACAAGATGACGGGTCTGCCTGCCCACGTGTTCGGACTGAAGGGCAGGGGCAGCCTCGCGCCTGGCAACTATGCCGATCTCGTGCTTTTCGATCCAGGGGCCGTGATCGACCGCGCCACTTATGACTCGCCGCGCCTCATGGCAGAGGGGGTATCGCGCGTCTATGTGAACGGTGCGCTCACCTTCCGCGAGGGTGGCGGCGTGGCGCGGCGCGCGGGTCGCCTCACCGGCGGCAACAACATCTGACAGAGGACCAAAATGACATACGACGCTGCAACCGAACTTACCCGTAGCTGGCTCGTCCGGCTTGATGCCGCACTCTCGGCGGGAGACGTCGCGGCGGCAACGAGCCTGTTCGGGGAGGAATGCTACTGGCGTGACTTCGTGGCGCTGACCTGGAACATACGAACTGTGGAGGGTCGCGACGGCATCTCGTCCATGCTCGTGGCAACGCTTGCCCACGCCCGGCCCCATGGCTTCGCCCTGACGGCGCCGGTCACCCGCAACGGCGACACCATCGAGGCGTGGTTCCGCTTCGAGACCGCGACGGGCCGTGGCAAAGGCCATTTGAGGCTAAGGAATGGCGAGGGCTTCACCATCCTCACCACGCTCCAGGAACTCAAGGGTCACGAGGAAAAAGCAGGCTTCACGCGCGAGAAGGGCATCGCGCATGGTGTCCGACGCGATCGCCGCACCTGGACAGAGCTGCGCCAAGAAGAGCAGCAGGAACTGGGCCGCACGCAACAGCCCTATGTGGTTATCATCGGCGGTGGCCAAGGCGGCATCGCGCTCGGTGCCAGGCTCAGGCAACTCGGCGTTCCCGCGGTTATCATCGAGAAGAATCCGCGCGCAGGGGACTCGTGGCGCAACCGCTATCGCTCCCTCGTTTTGCATGATCCCGTCTGGTACGATCATCTGCCCTTCATTCCCTTCCCGGCGCATTGGCCGGTCTTTACGCCGAAAGACAAGATGGGCGACTGGCTCGAAGCCTATGTCAAGCTGATGGAGCTCAACTACTGGGCATCCTCCGAAGTCACACACGCAAGCTTCGACGCGGGCCACAAGGAATGGACGATCGATGTGATGCGGGAAGGCGAGAGGCTTGTTCTGAAGCCGAAGCATCTCGTCTTCGCCACAGGCTCCTACGGGCCGCCGCGCGAGGTGACGCTGCCAGGGGCGGAGGAGTTCTCAGGCGTGCAATATCACTCAGCGCGTCATGTATCGGGCGAAGCATTCCGGGGCAAACGTTGCATCGTGGTAGGCGCCAACAGCTCGGCACATGACATCTGCGCCGATTTTTGGGAGCACGAGGCCGCGGAGATCACCATGATCCAACGCACACCGACGACCGTGGTGCGCTCGGAGACCCTTATGGATGTTGCCTTTGCTTCTCTCTACTCGGAAGAAGCCGTAGCGAAGGGCATCGATACCGACACCGCGGACATGATCTTTGCCTCGGTTCCTTTCCGGCTGATGGCGGACCTGCAGCGCCCGGTCTATGCCGAGATCGCCGGGCGTGACGCCAGTCTCATTCGCCGTCTCAACGCGCGCGGCTTCATGACCGACTACGGCCCCGACGAATCTGGACTGATGATGAAAGCCCTGCGCACAGGTACTGGATATTATCTTGACGTCGGTTGTTCGGAACTCATCGCCTCAGGCGGGATCAGCGTGCGGAGCGGCGTAGAGATTGCGGGCCTGACACCATCGTCGGCCATTCTCAGCGACGGCTCGGAAATTCCGGCGGACATCATCGTATACGCGACAGGCTACCTGCCGATGAACGAGTGGGTGGCGAAGATCGTCTCGCGCGAGGCCGCCGATCTGATCGGTCCCAATTGGGGCTATGGCTCGGGCACCCGCGGTGATCCCGGGCCTTGGGAGGGCGAACTGCGTAACATGTGGAAGCCGCTCCGCCACGAAAATTTATGGTTCCACGGCGGCAATCTGCATCTCTCCCGCTTCAACTCAAAATTCGTTGCACTCCAACTTAAGGCGCGGTTCGAAGGAGTCAAAACGCCTGTGTTTTGAGGCGGTCTAGAGGTGCGCCAGCGCGCCACCGTGCTGCGTGAACTCGCAGGCCCTGAGTCGGGCGCACTCCCGGCGCGTTGAGAGCTTCATTCTATCAGGAATATCGTTAGGTGAACCATGGACCCAGTGCAGGCTGTGCTCGGGATCAAGGCGACGCATCTGGTTGCCGGCGTGGCGGGCGGTGTTGTCCGTGCCCTTCTGTCGGGCGGCGGCTGGCTTGCGGCCATCTCCTCCGTGGTCATTGGAAGCCTGACGGCGGGTTACCTCACGACCCCCGTCTACGCGGCGGCGAAAGCCTACTTCCCGCTGCTTGCCGGTGACGCCTCGAGCGAGCACGCGATCGGCTTCCTCGTCGACCTCACCGCCATGCTGATCTGCGAGGGCGTGCTTCGGTTCATCCGCGCCTGGTCGCGCAACCCCACAATTCCACTTGATGAAAGGCAACCATGACGGATCTTCCGAAGCAATACGCCTGGCTCGAAGCCGAGCTGGGCCCTCGCATCCTTGTCGAGGCGCTCAAGACCT
>CAMDBX010000075.1 GCA_945889445.1 Rhizobium sp. Q54 | reverse complement strand
CTGTTCGCAGGACTAGCCATTTATGGGCTGACACGCTGTCCGGCATGGCGGCGCTGGGCCACCCTCGCCGATCCTAACGTCCTGATGGGCATAATGCTATCGGTGCGCGTCGTGCCGCCCGTCGTGCTCGCCCTTCCCATCTACGTGCTGGCAGGCCGTATTGGCCTGCTCGATTCCCGAAGCCTGCTTGTCGGTGTTTATGCGGCCATCAACCTGCCGGTGGCCCTTTGGCTGCTGGCACCAGTCTTTGGCCGGCATGCGACCGAGCAGGAGGAGGCCGCACAGATCGACGGAGCCTCCCACATCGAAATCTTCTTCGAAATACTGATGCCGATGCTGCTGCGGCCGCTGGCGGTGACCGGGCTCTTCCTGTTCATCCTGTGCTGGAACGAGTATCTGTTTGCGGCCTATCTCGCCTCCGATCACGCCCAGACGCTGTCGCCGTGGATGGTGGGGCAGCTCTCGATGAAGGAGGCGCAAGCCGGCGGCGAGGCGGAAGAATTGACGCATATGGCCGCCGCTGCCGTGTTCATGGGACTGCCGGCGGTGGTGCTTGCCACCGCAGTCCACCGCCTGCTGGCGCGCAGCCTCGCGGCAGTACGGTACTGAAGGGTTGGGCCGATGGCTACCGCACTGGGCTGCTTGCAGCCGCCTAAACGTCTAGCTATGCGTATGTGCAAGGTAGAAGAAAACATGGTGGGAGGGCTGGATGTATACCAAGCAGGCCTTGCGGGAACTGGGCGTAAAGCCCGACACGCTCACTTCGGACCAGATCCGGCAGTTTGACGACATGGGCTACATCATCATCGAAAACGTGCTGACGCCCCAGGACTGCCAGCGGATGCGGGATGCCTTCGAGCGGATCCACGTCGCCGAGAGCGGCAAGGGTGGGCACGAGGTGCATGTGGAACCGGGAGCCCGGCGCCTCTCGAACATCTTCAACAAGACCGATGCCTTCGACAAGTGCCTGTGGATTCCGGAGGTTCTCGCGATGTCGGCCCATGCGCTGGGCGAGATCAAGGTGCATGGCGCCAATGTGCGCGATCCTGTGAAGGGCCATGGCCAGCAGGATATGCATGTGGACGTCCCGAAGAGATTCGTCGATGACTGGTGGGTCGTGAACTCCATGGTCATGTTCGACGACATGACGCGCGACAACGGCCCGACGCGCATCGTGCCGGGCTCCCAGTGGTGGGCGCCCATCAACGTGCCCTATGTGAACATCGGCGATTGGGAGCCGGAGCCTCTGTCGCCCGAGGATGCGGCACGAGTACCAGCTGACCTCTCGGCGCCCTATCCTGGCGAGGTGCTCGTCGAAGCGCCCGCCGGCTCCGTCATCATATGTAATTCCTCGATGTGGCACAGCGGTACGCTGAAGACGTCAGACAAGCCGCGGCGCATGCTTCATCTCACCTACACGCGGCGCGACTTGCCGCAGCAACTTCTCCAACTCGATTACCTGACGCCCGAACTCTACAACCGAATGAGCCCCGTGCAGCGCTACCTAATGGAGATCGAACCGCCGAAACCCGGCGACGGCGTGCTCAGGCAGCCCAGGAAGGACCACAAGGGCTGGTGGAACTGAGCGCCGGCCAATTCGCCTGCGTCTATCGGAACATCGCGCCATAATGCGACAGTCCTGCTCGTCGATCGTCAGGCCAGCTTGCGGTCACTGACCTGTCCTGCAATGCCGGCGATCTCGAGGGCGGCGCAGGCGTTGCGGCGAGGCGTGTCTGCTCGAATTCTGGTTTCGTTTTGCTCTTGCGTGACGTGAAAACTTGGTTACAGTTCGTAACAAACTGGCAAAAGTCCAGTTACCGCTCGACAGCAAAGCGAACTTAAACGGGAGGGAATTCCACATGAAACTCATGAAAATGGCGACTATCTCCATGGTAGCGGCGTTCGCCGCAATGGGAGTTGCTGCAACTGCGAATGCCGGTGAATTTGACGGCGTCACCGTCAACATTCTGACCCGGCCCGGCCCGGTGATCGCGGGACCGCTCAAGGAGCGTGGCGCGGTGTTCGAGAAGGAGACGGGTGCCAAGATCGTCGTCAACGAAGTGCCCTTCGCGGAAATATTCCCGAAGATCCAGAACGATTGGACGACCGGCACCAACTCCATCGACATGGGCGTGTTCGCCGCTGGTTGGGGCGTTGAGCTCGACTCCGCAGGGCTGCTCGAAGACCTCGACCCCTATGTTGCGAAGGACTCGAAGCTGGAGATCAATGACATCGCCCCCTATTTCCGGGACTTCGGCCAGAAGATCGGTGGCAAGACCAAGCTGCTGATGGTCGATGGCGACTTCCAGATGGTCTATTACCGCAAAGACGTTCTCGAGAAGGCCGGCCTGCAGCCGCCGAAGACCTGGCAGGATTACATCGACATCGCGTCGAAGATCCACGGCCAGGACATGAACGGTGACGGCAAGCCTGACTACGGCTCCTGCATTTTCAAGAAGCGCAACGCCCAGTCCTATTTCGCCATCCAGACCATTGCCTCTTCCCTGGTCCAGACGCAGGGCACGGCGCAAGGATTCCACTTCGACAACGCGACGATGAAGCCGCTGATCAACAACGAAGCCTGGAAGAAGGCTTTCGAACTTTATAAGGAAACAGGCAAGTACGGCCCGCCAGAGGAACTCAACATGGATATCGGCGACACGCGCGCCGTGTTCAAGGACGGCCGCTGCGGTCTTCTCATCGAGTGGGGCGATCCCGGCACATTGCAACTCGATGCGGACGCCTCGAAGGTCAAGGGCCTGATCTATGCCGTGTCCGCGGTGGGCTCCAAGGAAGTCCTCGACCGCGCCACCGGCAAGCTCGTGCCGGTGACGAAGGATAATGCGCCGAACTCGGTTGACGGCATCAACTACGCGCCCTTCGCTGCCTTCGGCGGCTGGGCCGGCGCTATCAACGCCAAGGCGGACGAGAAGAAGAAGGCTGCTGCCTACGCCTTCCTGTCCTACATGAACCAGCCCGCGCAGTCGAACGTGGACGTCACCATCGGCTCCACCGGTTACAACCCCTACCGTCTGTCGCAGCTCTCCAGCACGGACCTTTGGGTGAAGGCCGGCATGCCGAAGGAACTCGCCGACAACTACCTCGGCGCCATCAACGGTGCGCTCAACAATCCGAACATGGCTTCCGATATGAAGATCCCTGGCGCCCAGCAGTACACTGGCGTCGTGCTTGACACGGAACTCGCACGCTATCTGGCCGGCGAAATCACGGTCGACGAAGCTCTCAAGAACATCGAAGAGGGCTGGGAGAAGATTACGGAAGACTTCGGTCGTGACGAGCAGATCAAGGCCCAGGCTCTGGCGCTTGGCCTGTAAGTTCCGGCGATGACAGACGCCTCAACGACATACCAGCCGGGGAACTCCCCGGCTGGATCTTTCAGGTCTGGAAGCTGGAGCGAGTGGGTGGATCGCCACTCGCGCACCTTCTTCATCGCTCCGGCCGTTATCCTGATCCTTATCTTCGCGATCTTTCCGACCTTCTATTCGATCGTCTTCGCGCTGAGCCGGGTGAAATTCACTGCCAACGGCCTGCGCTTCCGGTTCGTTTGGTTCGACAATTTTCTCGCCCAGTTCTCGGGCAACGAGCAGGCGCATTTCCTCGGCAAGCTGTCCGGCATGAGTGTGCTTGGCTGGATATTCTCTCTCGCCGTTTTCGGCGTTGCGCTGTGGTGGCTTTTCCGGTCCTGGCGCAACGGGTCATCATGGATTGCCATGGTGGGGCGCCTCATCTCGGCGGCGATGTTCGTCTTTGTCGGTTGGTTGCTGGGTGCCACGCTGCTGTCCGGCAACCCTTGGGGCACGCTGCTGACGACCCTGTTCTACGTGATGGTGGGGTGCACCGTCCAGTTCATGATCGGCACAGGACTGGCAATCCTCTGCTCGCAGCCGATCTCGGGCAAGAATTTCTTCCGCGTGCTGTTCTTCATTCCTCTGATGATCACCCCGCTTGGCGTCGGCTACGCTTTCAAGATGGTGCTCGACATCACGAAGGGGCCGCTGCAGCCCCTGTGGGACGCCATCGGTCTGCGAGACTGGGCCTGGTCGACGGATGCATGGGCCGCCCGCTGGTTCGTGATCCTGGGCGACTCCTGGCAATGGATTCCGTTCATCTTCATCGTGATGCTGGCCGCCCTCGAAAACGTCTCGCGCGACCAGGTCGAAGCCGCACAGGTTGACGGCGCATCGAGTGTGCAGATTTTCCGTGAGATTACCTGGCCGCAGATCGTGCCCGTGGCCGTCACCGTGATCCTGATCCGCATGATCGAAGCCTTCAAGATCGTGGATCTTCCCAACATCATGACCTCCGGCGGCCCCGGCATCGCCACCGAGTCGATGACACTCCACTCCTACTTCCTCTGGCGGGCCAACGACATGGGATCGTCAGCCGCGGTGGCCTATCTGCTGCTGATCCTCACCGTCGTCGTCTGCTCTTCCTTCTTCAACTATGTTGTGCTCGGCCAATTGAGGAAAGCCAAATGAGCGATTCCTCCTTCAAGTTCGAACAGGCCAACCGCAGCCTGATGGAACGACTGTTCGAGCCGCCAGCTGTCGGCAGGATGTCGCCCGTCGCAAGCGTCGTCGCCTACAGCCTACTGGCGTTCTGGTCGCTCTTCGTCATCTTTCCGATCTACTGGGTGATCATCACCGCCTTCAAAGATGCGGCGGCCGTCAACCAGGGACCGTTCTACATTCCCTTCGTGGACTTCCAACCCACGCTCGACGCCTGGCGTGTGCACCTCTCCGATCCCAATTGCGACCTTTATTCGATTGGCCGCCAACTCTTGCTGCTCGGCTACAATACCCTTGCCTTCATCGTCTCGCCTGTGGCGAACCTGAGCCCGATGGAGCCGCAGATCTGTAGGGTCTATCTTGCCTTCACCAATTCGCTGGTGATTGGCGTTGCTTCCACCGCACTGTGCGTGGCCTTCGGCAGCATGGCGGCCTATGCGCTGGCGCGTGTCCAGTACCAGCCGAAATTCGGCAATATCGCCATGTTCGTGCTACTCACCCTCGCGGTGATCGTCGCGACCAGCTATGCCGGCATTCCCTGGTATATGAGTTCGGCCGTGGCGCTGGCGCTCTTCTTTCTCTTGGTGCGCGCCCTTGGCAAGCGCTTCAAGTCGACGCTCGGCAATGGCGACATCCTGTTCTGGATTATTTCGCAGCGTATCCTGCCACCCATCGTGGTCATCATTCCGATCTACATGATGTTTCAGGCCGTGGGCTTGCTCGACACACATCTCGCGCTGATCATCATCTATGCCGTGGCCAATCTTCCCATCGTCGTCTGGCTGATGCATGACTTCTTCGCCAGCCTGCCGATCGAACTAGAGGAATCGGCTCAACTCGACGGCTCGAGCCGCTTCGGCATCTTCTGGGATATCGTGCTGCCGCTGACGCGCCCGGGCCTCGCGGCGACGACGCTGCTGACGCTGATACTCAACTGGAATGAGTATCTCTTCGCCGTCTTCTTCACAACCGCCAAGGCCCAGACCATGCCGATCATGGTGGCCGCGAAGAATGCGGGCGAGAAGGGCATTCTGTGGTGGGAGATGTGCGCCATCATCGTGGTCATGATCATTCCGGTGATCATCATGGCCATCTTCCTGCAGCGGTTCATCGCCAGGGGCGTGCTGCTCGGCGCCGTCAAAGGGTAACGTTCAGGGGCAGGGGTTCGTAGAATGGCTTCCACAACGGGCGTTCCCGTCACATTCGACAAGATCGTAAAATCCTTCGGACCCGTGCGGGTTCTAGAGGAGTTGTCACTCACCATCGCGCCAGGCGAATTCCTGGTGCTGCTGGGGGCTTCCGGCTCCGGCAAGACCACGGCGCTGCGCATTCTTGCCGGCCTTGAGACAGCGAGTTCTGGCCGTATCCTGATCGGCGACCGCGACGTGACAGAGGTGTTGCCCAAGTACCGTGACGTGTCGATGGTGTTCCAGTCCTATGCGCTTTATCCGCACAAGACGGTGGCGGAAAACATCGGCTTTCCGTTGAAGGTGCGCAAGGTTCCGAAAGACGAACAGGAGGCCGCGGTCCGCGATGCGGCCGCACAGGTACAGATCGATCAGTTGCTGGAGCGCTATCCCCGGCAGCTGTCGGGCGGCCAGCGCCAGCGCGTTGCGCTCGCCCGCGCCATGGTGCGCAGGCCATCGGTGTTTCTCATGGACGAGCCCCTGTCCAACCTCGATGCCAAGCTCCGCGGCCACATGCGCGCGGAACTGAAGCACATGCAGTCAACCCTTGGCACCACAACGATCTATGTCACGCATGACCAGATCGAGGCGATGACCCTCGCTCACCGCGTGGCAATTCTCGAAAAGGGCGTGTTGCAGCAACTCGACACACCGGCGAAGATCTACAACGATCCTGCCAATCTCTTCGTGGCACAGTTTATCGGTTCGCCGCCAATGAACGTGGTCCACGGCACGCTCGATGGGGCAGCCTTCCAGACGCGCGGCGACCGCGTCGACGTTGCCGTCTCAGGGCGGATCGACAAGGCCATTCTAGGCGTCAGACCAGAGGATTGCGGCGTAGTGCCTGCGGGCCAGGGACATATCGGCGCGGAGATCTATGCGGTCGAGTTGATCGGCGACCACACGCTCGTCACGGTCAAGGCTGGCCAGGACATGCTGACCGTGAAGGCACCCAAGGACTTTACCGGCAATATTGGTGAGAGGGTCGGTATTTCCCTTAGCAAGGACCGGCTGTTCGTCTTCGATGCCGCCACAGGTGCGCGTATCAGATGAGTGGGACAGCGCAGCGCTTCAAGGCGTGCGTAGAATGAATACGAAGCTCAATGTCGGTGTTCTCGGCTGCGGCCCCATCGCGCAGGCAGGGCATTTCGAAAGCTGCACCAAGGCATCGAACGCGCGGCTTTACGCGATCTGCGACGTCGCGGACGACCTGCGTGAGCGCATGGCGCATACCCATGCGCCAGAGAAATCCTATGCCGATTATGATGAGATGCTGGCCGATCCCGCACTCGACGCGGTGATAATCGCGACGTCTGACGCGTTCCACGTATCGGCTTCCATCAAGGCACTGAAGGCCGGCAAGCACGTGCTTTGCGAAAAGCCTGTCGGCGTCGACCTCGAGGAGGCGCTCGCGCTCAAACGAGTCGTCCAGGAGAGCGGCAAGCGGTTCCAGGTTGGCCACATGAAACGCTATGATGCCGGACTTCAGGAGGCCAGGCGCTTCATTGACGAGGAGATGGGCGCACTCGTCGCGTTGAAGGCCTGGTACTGTGACAGCACCCACCGCTATCCTATGACGGACGCCACCCAGCCGCTGATCGTCAGGTCAGCGCAGGCCATGAAGCCCAAGGAAGATCCCAAGGCCGATCTCACGCGCTACTACATGCTCGCCCACGGCTGTCATCTCGTCGATACGGCGCGCTATTTTGCGGGTGAAATCGTGGCGGTCAACGCGCGGCTATCACGTGACAAGGGCATGCATTGCTGGTTTGTCGATGTCGAGTTTGCCTCGGGTGCGTTGGGTCATCTCGATCTCACCGTGGCGGTGCGGATGGACTGGCATGAAGGCTTCCAGATCTACGGCCAGTATGGATCGATCGTCGGCAAGACCTATAATCCATGGTATTTCAAGACGTCTGACGTCGATATCTTTCGTGAGCGTGATGGCGTGTCCTATCGTCCGCTCGGCGCGGATGGTCATTTCTACCGCCGCCAGCTCGAAGGTTTCGCCGATGCGATTATCACGGACGGCCCCCTGACCGGTGCCGATATTGCAGACGGTGTCGCCTCGGTGCGTGCCATGCTGGCTATCGCGCGTTCCGCCGCGCAGGCAAGCCGGGTGCGCCTCGATGAGGTGACGGGGCGCGTGTGATGCGGATCGGCATTTTTGCCAAGACGTTTCCGGGTACCGCTCCACTCGACGTGCTGAGCCAGTCCTCTGCTGCTGGTTTCGACGGCGTCCAGTACAACATGGCATGCTCCGGGTACGCCGCCATGCCGGACGCAATTCCGCCTGCTACCCTGCGCGCCATCGTGTCTGCTGGCGCTGAGACGGGCCAGCAACTTTACGCACTCTCCGCCACCTACAACATGATCCATCCCGATCCCGCGGTTCGGGAGTCTGGAGAACGACGGCTCCGCGTCATGGCGGCCGCTTGCCGCGACGTGAGCATTCCGCTGGTGACGCTCTGTACGGGCACGCGCGATACACAGGATCAATGGCACCACCATCCCGATAACCGGTCAGTCGGAGCCTGGCGCGATCTCCTGTTGGCCTTTGAGGTGGCGGTGGACATCGCCACGGTCAACGGCATTGCGCTCGGTGTGGAACCCGAACTTGCAAATGTGGTCAATTCCGCCGAGGCGGCAAGGCTGCTGATCGACGAGATGAAATCCGAGGCGATCCGCATTGTCCTCGATCCTGCCAACCTCTTCGAGCAGGCCGGCACCAGCGAACGCCGCAGCCTCGTTGAGCGGGCCGTGGATCGTCTGGCTGGCCGCATTTCCATGGCGCATGCCAAGGACCGGGCTGCGGACGGAAGTGTTGTGGCAGCAGGTCAAGGGGTAATCGACTTCTCCCATTTCCTTTCATGCCTCAAGGCATCTGGCTTCGATGGTCCCGTCGTCGCGCATGGATGCAGCGCTGAGGAGTCTGCAGGAGTGGCGCGCTTCCTGAAGCGCCAACGTGAGGCGTTGTCCCTGTGAGCGGGTTGGAGAGCCTGATTTTGCGGCGCGACGGATTGCGGCTCAGGCTTCACCTGCAGCAGGGAGAGGGGCCGGTGACCTTCCTCCAGCATGGCTTATGCGGCGATGCCAACCAGTCGGCGGCCGTCTTTCCTGCGGATAGTGGCGCCCGGCTCGCGGTGCTCGAGTGCCGGGGGCATGGCGAAAGTGAGACTGGCCCTCATGAGTTGCTGTCGCTAGCCACTTTCGCAGATGATCTTTCCGCAGCGATCCGGCAGTCGAGCGCTGTTCCCTGCATCTTGGGAGGCATTTCGATGGGTTCTGCGCTTTCACTGCGGATTGCCTGCCGCGAGCCCGGCCTAGTCTCCGGCCTCGTGCTTGTGCGCCCTGCCTGGATTGCCGAGCCCGCGCCTGAGAACATGGCGCCGAACCTCGTTGTCGGACGGTTCCTTTCCGTGCCGCCCGTACCCGGCGAGCGCGAGGCATTCCTCGCCTGTGAAACCGGCCGCAGGCTTGCCGCGGAGGCGCCTGACAATCTGGCTTCTCTTCTCGGCTTCTTCCAGCGCGAGCCCCGCGTCGTAACCGCGGCATTGCTGACGCGCATCTCCGTTGATGGACCGGGCATCACCGAAAGCGAGCTCTCAGCGCTCACCGTTCCCACCCTGGTCATCGGGCATGACGACGATATCGTTCATCCCTGGCACCAGGCGCAACGGCTGGCTGCTGTCATTCCCGGCGCCAGGCTTGCGAAAATTCCATCGAAGGCCCGCAGCAAACCCGCCTACGAAGACGCCTTGCGCAGCGAACTGCGCCGATTCATCAAGGAGACGTCAGATGCCACATCCCGCAACCGGCTGGTTTGACAGACTGCCCGCCACGCGCTGCGTGGCTGAATTCTCGCTGTGGTCTGCCGACCTTTGCAACATGGCGGTAGAGCTTGAGCGGATCGCCCCCCATGCGGATATGCTGCACATCGATGTTGCCGACGGCGTCTTTGCGCCGGCGCTGCTGTTTTTTCCTGATCTCGTCAGTGCCATACGAGCACGCAGCAATCTGCCCATGCATGTGCACCTGATGGTGGAGGATGCCATACTGTTGACGCAGATCGAGCAATTTGCAGAGAGCGGTGCCGACCTCATCACGATCCATGCCGAAAGCCGCAAGGCACCGGAAGCCGTCAACCTGATCAGGAGCCGCGGCATTCTTGCGGGCGCGGTGCTGCGCGTCGAAAGCCCGCTCGAATTGGTGGTGCCGCTCTTGCCGGAGATCAGCATGGTGACGTTGCTCGGCACGGCAATTGGCGTCAAGGGACAGGGCCTGTCGGATGCGGCGCCCGGCCGCATCGCAATGATGCGCCGCATGACGGCGGCCAGTTCGCACCGGCAGATCGTCGCCGCCGACGGCGGAATTCGCGAGAATTCCGTGCCGCTTCTGGTCTCTTCCGGTGCGCAGACGGTCGTATTGGGCTCACTCGCCTTCGCGGCGCCTGACCTCGCGCAGCGCATTGCCTGGTTGCATGCCTTGCCGGTGCTTTGACGTCATGCCGGAGGAATTCGCACTGGCAGTCGACGTTGGCGGCACGAGATTGCGGGCTGCATTGGTGGACCGTGAAGGCTGCGTCACCCACCGGCAATCCTTGGCCACACCTGCCGATGAGGGGGCCGAGGCAGTAGTTGCAGCCATCGCCCGTGCCTGCCGCGCGGTCCTCTCGGAGAGTGCGGTCGCTGGCGATCTGAAGATCGGCCTTTGCGCTCCGGGTCCGCTCGATGCCAAGCGGGGGATTGCCCTGGCCACCCCAACGATCCGGGGCTTCACCGGATTTCCGCTCCGCCAGGCGGTGAAGGATGCTGTCGGGCTTGACGTTGCCATCGAGAATGACGGTCCATGCGCCGCGCTCGGTGAATGGACGTGCGGGGCGGGCAGGGGCACTTCTGATTTCGTCTACGTTACGATCTCGACCGGAATTGGCGGTGGTATCGTGTCAGGCGGCAGACTGTTGCGAGGCAGGCTCGGGCTTGCCGGACACATCGGTCACATCCCGATCAAGCCAGACGGCGGCGCCATCTGCTTCTGCGGGCACCCCGGCTGTTGGGAGGCTGAGGCGTCGGGCTCCGCGCTGCAACGCAAGGCACGCAGCGCCGGGTTCTCCAGTCTCGAGAATGCGCTCGAAAGGGCGTCGCGAGACGAGGCTTCGGCCGTGGCCTTCGCAAAAGCTGCCGCCGATGACATCGCGCTTGGCTTGGTGGCGGTGATCCATGTGCTCAACCCCCAACGCGTGGTCATTGGTGGTGGCGTTGCAAACGCGTTCGACGTCCTGGGTCCGTTGATCCGGCCGCGAGTCGATGCGCGCCTCATGCCGCCGTTCCGCGGTGTCGAGATCGAGCGTTCGATGCTGGGCGACGACACCGGTCTCATCGGCGCAGCGCAACTCGTCCTGCGGCCTGTGCAGGATTGAAATCGGCGTTAGCCAGAGGCCGGCACTGGTGCATCCTCCCGGAGCAGGCCCGCACGCTTCAGGTCGGCCCACAGCTCCGGCGGAACCGGATGTTCCATCAGCGCGATATTCTGGTTCATCTGCGACACTGTCCGGGTGCCCGGCACATGCGACGCGACGGCCGGATGCGCAAGCAGGAACTGCAGTGCTACGGCGGGAAGCGGCACCCTGTACCGGGCACAGACGGCTTCGATCTGCCGAACCTTCTGCATGAGATGTTCCGGAGCTGGGGCATAATTCCACTTGGCGCCGGGCACGGCACCCGTCGCTAGGATGCCGCCGTTGAAGCCGCCGCCGATCACCACGGCTGTGTCGCGCCGCTCGCACAGCGGCAGGAGTTCGTCCAGAGGCTCCTGCTCCAGGAGCGTGTAGCGACCGGCCATCAGCAACGTGTCGAAGTCACCCGCCTTCATGAAGTCCAGCATGACGTCCCAGTTGTTGACGCCGACGCCGATCGCCCTGACGAGGCCCTGTTCACGCAACTCCAGCAGGGCGCGGTAGCAGCCATCCATTGCCTGACGGAAGTAGACCTTCTGCAGTTCCGCCCCGTGGGTGAACACGTCGGCATCATGGATGAACAGAATGTCGATGTATTCCAGGCCAAGTCTCTGCAACGAGTCCTCAAAACTGCGCATCGTACCGTCATATGAATAGTCGAACCGGCACCTGAAGGGAGCCCCGTCGACCCAGGGCTTGAAGTCGATGTCTTTCCGCCGCGCCGACCGGAGAACGCGACCCACCTTGCTCGACAGCACGAAGTCATGCCGTGGTTTCCAGCGAAGGTAGTTGCCGAGGCGCAACTCGGACAGTCCGTGGCCATAATAGGGGGCGGTATCGAAGTAGCGCATGCCCGCCTCCCAAGCTCTCGCCACCATCGCACCGGCCTCGTCTTCGGGAATGGGTCTCAGAAAATTGCCGATTGGCGCCGCTCCAAAACCCATATCGGTGATGTCGAAGCCCAGGCGACCGAATTTCCGGATTTTGATGGCAGGCATCGTCGTTCTCCCCTTGTGTCTTGTGCCGGGCACTTTTCTCAGGTCTTTGGCCGCTGCAACCAGCGCATGACGTGGGTGGCGACCGCGCAGCATGTGCCAGTTTGATTGTGGATGCTGACGGCCGCGTTCGTCCGCATCTTGGCTGCATCGACGCTTTCGATACGATAGGAAATCGTGATCGTGTCACCGATCCGCACGCCGGCAAGAAAGCGGATGCGGTCATAGCCGAGCGAGACAGGGTAGTGCTCCGCCATCAGCGCCAGGCAGCGGTCACCGATCAGGGTCGACGCGCGCGACATATATCCCACCAGCAGCGCCCCGTGTGCAATACGGCCTCCATACTCCGTCTTGGACATGGCAGCCTCGTCGACGTGGTTGGGCGAGAAATCACCCGTGATGCCGGCGAAGAGATAGATGTCGCTCTCGCTCACGGTCTTGGCGCAGGATACGGCGGCACCAAGCGCGGCTTCGAATGGGTTCATGTCAGGTCGCCTTCAGTAGTTCGCGCGCAATGATGCTGCGCTGTATCTGGTTCGTGCCTTCGTAAATCTGTGTGATCTTGGCATCCCGGTACAGGCGCTCGACTTCGAAGCCACGAATATAGCCGGACCCTCCGAAGATCTGAACGGCATTGGCGGTATGCTGTACGGCAGCATCTGCAGCGAAACACTTGGCGATCGAGCAATCCATCGTCGCGGGCAGTCCGGCATCCATCACCATTGCAGCCCGGTGGACGAGCGCACGAGCCGCGGCAATGTCTTTCTGCATGTCGGCCATCATCCACTGCAGGCCCTGGTTATCGGCGATTGCGCGGCCAAACTGGCGGCGAGTTCGGGCATAGTCGAGGGCCGCGTCCAATCCTGCCTGGGCGATGCCAACGGCAAGTGCGCCAATGCCGATCCGCCCCTTGTCGAGCACGCCCATCATGATGTGGTAGCCGCGGTTGAGGGGCCCCAGAAGTGCTTCGTTGGTCAAGGCCACGTCGTCGAAATGCAGCGCGCCCACAGGGGAGGCGCGTTGGCCCATCTTGTGCTCCTTCTTTCCGCGTGACACGCCCTTCGCGTCAAGCTCGACGATGAAGATCGACATGCCCCGGTGGCCCGCCGTGAGGTCGGTGCGGGCCAGCACAAAGCCGACGTCGGCGATCGGCGCGTTGTGAATCCACACCTTGGAGCCGCTCAGCCGCCAACCCGCTCCTTCGCGCACGGCTGTCGTCTTGATCCCTGAAACGTCCGTACCGGCTTCTGTCTCCGTGATGCAGTAGGCAACGCGCTTTCTGGCCGTCAGAATGTCAGCGAGATACACTGCGCGCTGTGCCGGGCTACCATGCGCAGATAGTAGCGTGCCAATGAGTTCGACCAGTCCACATTGATCGGCCACCGACGCATAGCCGCGCGACAGTTCTTCCATGACAAGGGCATATGACAGTGCGTCGAGCCCGGCTCCGCCGAAATCCTGCGGTACCGTGATGCCGAAGAGACCGAGTCCGGCCATTCCCGTGTAAATGTCTGCCGGAAAGACCTCCGCCTCGTCGAGATCACGGGCGAGTGGCCGCACATGGCTTTCCGCGAAGCGCCGGGCGGTGTCGCGTATCTGAGTGTAGATCTCGGGCGACAGGCTCGGGAACAGAATGGTGGAGGCTGTCTGGTCCATGGTTCCTTCTTTACGCGCCCTGGAAAGCGCGGCACGGCTGGAGAATGCAGTAACCGTTTGGTGCAGTAAAGCCTGCACCTCAGGTGGCGGTGGCAAAGCGCTCCCGGCAGGCCGCAAGCGTTTCATCGATGGGCCGCTTCCACCAGTTCAGTGTCGAGAAGATTTCAGCCTCCACGAAGCCGTCATAACCCGCGTCCTCAACCAGGCTGCGAATGGCGCGCAGGTCGATGATGCCGTCGCCCATCATGCCGCGATCGTTCAGAACGTCCTGCGTCGGAACCAGCCAGTCGCAGACGTGATAACCAAGGATGCGCTTTGCCGCCCGTGCGACGTCACGTGCCAGGTTGGGGTCCCACCAGACGTGATAGGCATCGAGGCAGACGCCGAGCCAAGGGTCCTTGGCACCACCCTCGATCCGGTCGCAGATGTCCAGGGCCTCCGAGAGGAGTGACAGGCAGGAGCGCTCCGCCGCATAGACGGGATGCAAGGGTTCGAGTGCGATGCGCACGCCGCGCGCCTTGCCGTGCTCGTGCAGCAGGGCTGTGCCCTCCGCCACCTGGGTCCGGGCCGCGGAAATGTCCTTCGATCCTGCCGGCAGTCCGCCGACGACCAGTACGAAACTCCCCGCTCCCAGCACCGCCGCGTCATCGATGGCGCGACGGTTGGCCTCGATGTTCGCTGCGAACCCGGCGCGGTCGGTGGCGGGAATATAGGTGCTGCGGCAGTAGCCCGTCACCGCCAGCCCGGCCTCCCGAACCCGCCGGGCGATCGCCCTGATGTCGTGTCCTTCGATCTCCCGCCGCCAGGGTGCAATCGCGCCGAAGCCCGTTCTTGCCACGGCATCGATCACCACTTCGATCGGCTCCCTGAAGCCGAGTGTCGCCGTGTTGATGGCGCAGTGCCGGAGGTCTGAGGCAAGGTCGCGCATCAGGTGCCATAGAGGCCAAGAAGCATTTTCATGCGCTTCACGGCCATATCCGGGTCTGACAGCAGCCGTGCCTGGTCGGCCAGCTTGAAAGCCTCGGTAAAGTAGGGAAGCGGCCGCATGGCCTGTGCGCCGTTGACCATGACGAAATGATCCTGGTGCCCATTCAGCCAGGCAAGGAAGACGATGCCCGTTTTGTAGTATTGTGTCGGCGCGCGGAAGATCAGTCGTGAGAGTGGTACGGTGGGAGCCAACAGCCTGTCGTATTTCTTGATGTCGCCCTTGGTCAGGGCAGAGAGCGCCGCAGATGCCGCGGGCGCGATGGCATCGAAGATGCCCAGAAGCGCATGCGAGTAACCGTGCGCGTCCCCGGCGATCAGTGCGGGATAGCTGAAGTCGTCGCCGCTATACATTTTCACAGGCGACGGCAGCCGCCGCCGCATGTCGATCTCCTTGCTGTCGTCGAGAAGCGAAATCTTGATGCCATCGATCTTTTTGACGTTGCCCGTGATTGCGGCGAGGCAGGTTTCCATCGCGGGGTGGAAGTCGGTGCTTCCCCAATAGCCCTTGAGGGCCGGGTCGAACATGTCGCCCAACCAGTGCAGGATGACCGGATGGTCGGCCTCCTGCAGGACGCGGGAATAGACCTTCACATAATCGTCCGGCGACTTTGCGACGCGCACCAGCGCCCGGCTGGCCATCATGATGATGCGGCCCTCGAGCTTCTGGATGGCATTGAACTGCTCGAGATAGGCCCGCACCACGTCGTCGAGGCTTCTGGCGCGCGCCGGATCAAGCTGGTCCGTGCCTGCGCCCGAAAAGATCATGTTTCGGCGACGTCCGGCCTCGGACAGCGAACGTCCGATGAGGTCCAGTGCGCTGGGCCAGTCGAGGCCCATGCCGCGCTGCGAGGTATCCATGGCCTCGGCGACGCCGAAACCGAGATCGAGGAGATGGCGGCGATAGGCGAGAGTGCAGTCCCAGTCGATGGCCGGTGGCCCAGAGGGGTCGGCACTCGCGCGCGCATCGGCCACCACGTGGGCGGCAGCGAAGGCGACCCGGTTGAAGGGTACCTTTGGCTTGTGGACCTTGAGCGGGTCTGCGAGCAAGGTGTAGCTGCCTTCGGGAAACCGGATCTTCATCGCTCAGTACCTCACGCTCAGGAGTCCGCCATCGGCCTGGATGACCTGACCCGATGTGTAGGGCAGAAGACCCGCTGCCAGAGTGGCGGCGATGCGGCCAACTTCTGCCGGTGCGCCGAAGCGCTTGATCACCGTCAGGCCGGCGTCGATCAGCACATCGTATTTCGCCTTGGAGGGCGCCGTCATGTCGGTCTCGATGAAGCCGGGCTGAATTTCGTAGACCCCGATTCCTTCGTCCGACAGGCGTGCCGCGAACAACTTGGTGATCATCGAGGCGCCCGCCTTGGAAATGCAGTATTCGCCGCGCGCGATGGACGGGGCGATGGCATTGGTCGATGTCACGGTGACGATGCTGCGATGGCCGGGCGGCCGCCGTCCGGAAAGCCGTCTGGCGAAGGCCTGGGTGAGGAAGAAGGTACCCCGCGTGTTGATGGCGAGGCAGCGGTCGTAGCTTTCCGGCGTCACGTCGAGCAGGTCGCCGCGGCTCAGCACCGAGACACCGGCATTGTTGACGAGTGTCGTCAGTGGCCCCAGCGCCGCCTCCGCCTCGTCCAACAATCGGCCGTGAACTCCGATATTTCCAATATCGCCAACGATGGTTACTGATGCGCGGCCGAGCGCCCTGATTTCCGCTGCAACGCCGGACAGTTCTCCAGAGTCCACGACGTCTGCCACCGCAACGTCGAAACCGTTGTCCGCCAGGGCCAGGGCGATCGCCTTTCCAATGCCGCGACGCCCCCCGGTGACGAGCGCCGTCTGTGTCATGTCGCTGCCTCCATAGTCGCAAGCGTCTGCGGCGTGCAGATCACGCGCAGGATTGTCTTGATGTTGAAGTCGAGCCGCTCGTTCAGCGCCTTCTTGCTCATCAAGTCGCGCTCGAACACGATCGATCCGGTGAAGCGGTTGGTGAGATAGTAGTATCCGATGGCGGCGATGGTGATGTTGACCTGCACCGCATCGAGATCGGGGCGGAACAGTCGTGCCTTGGCACCTCGTTCGAGAAGGGAACGCATGCGGCCGACGAACGGCCTGCTCATCTCGCGCATCCGTTCGGAGGTCTTGATGTGGCGGGCCTTGTGGAGATTCTCGCTGTTCACCAGCGTGATGAACTCCGGGTTGTCGAGGTAGTATTGCCAGGTGAAGCGAATGAGGCGCGTCAGGGCCGTGACGGGATCATCCTTCTCGATCTCGAGCTTGGCTTCTGCCTCGCGGATGCCTGCATAAGCATCTTCCAGGGTGATCCGGAACAGGTCCTCCTTGTTCCCGAAATAGTGGTACAGCATGCGCTTGTTGACCTTGGCGCGGGCGGCAATGTCATCCACCCGCGCACCGCCCAGGCCCTTGCGAGCGAACTCGACCTTGGCCGCCGCCAGGATCCGCCCCCGGGTTGCGATCGGATCGCGCGATTTGCGTGCTTGCGCCACAGACAGGATTTCCGCTCTTGAAATAACCAACTGGTTATTTATAAGCTGGGCCATTGCGCGGAACAAGAGGCTTTGCGGCGCCGATGTTTGACTACGTGATCGTGGGGGGAGGGTCTGCTGGCTGCGTTCTGGCCGCGCGCCTTTCGGAGGTCGAGACTGCAAGCGTGCTGCTCATCGAGGCGGGGCCACGCGATACCGATCCCTATATCCACATGCCGGTTGGGTTCTTCAAGATGACGTCGGGCCCGCTGATCTGGGGATATCAGTCAACACCCCTTCGGCATGCCAACAACCGCACGACCGTCTATCCGCAGGCGCGCGTGCTGGGTGGGGGCAGTTCGATCAATGCCGAGATCTACACGCGCGGCTGCCCTGAGGACTTTGATGGCTGGGTGAACGCCCACGGCTGCGATGGCTGGGGCTGGAGCGATCTCAAGCCGTATTTCCTGAAGTCCGAGGGCAATACGCGCCTCAGCGGTAAGGATCACGGCATTGATGGCCCGCTGGGCGTTTCCGATCTGCAGAACCCCAATCGCGTCTCTCTCGCCTATGTGCAGGGCTGCATGGAATTCGGCATGCCCTACAATGGCGACTTCAATTCAGGGCACCAGGAAGGGGCGGGCCTCTATCAGACGACCATCCGCGACGGCCGCCGCTGCAGTGCCGCGGTGGGATATCTCAAACCGGCAATGTCCAGGCCCAATCTGACGGTGCGCACCGGCGTGACCGTCAACCGCATCATTGTCGAGAATGGCCGGGCCAGGGGCGTCGAGGTCGTGGCGGGTGGTGTCGTCGAGCGGATCGAGACCTCGAGCGAAGTGATCGTCACGGCCGGTGCGGTCGGGTCGCCCAAGCTGCTGATGCTGTCCGGAATTGGCCCGGCCCGACACCTGGCGGACGTCGGGGTCGGCGTGGTGCATGACCTGCCCGGGGTCGGCGAGAACTTCCATGATCACTTCTCGACGGATGTCACGTGGGTTCTCAACGGCTCTCATTCCTACGACAAGTACAAAAAGGCGCATTGGAAAATCTGGGCCGGGCTGCAGTACGCCATGTTCCGGTCGGGTCCGGTGGCATCCAACATCGTTGAGGCTGGCGCCTTCTGGTGGAGCGATCGTTCGGAGAAAACGCCCGACCTGCAGTTCCATTTCCTTGCGGGCGCGGGTGTCGAGGACGGGGTTGGCACGGTGCCCGGAGGTAATGGTGCAACCTGCAACTCCTATCACGTGCGGCCCCGCTCGCGCGGTTCGGTGCGGCTCAAGTCCTCCGACCCTGCGGATGCGCCGCTCATCGACCCCAATTCCTTTGCCGAACCCTATGATCTTGATCGGCACATCGATGGCATCAAGGTGACCCAGGAGGTCGGGCGCACGCACGCCATGCGCAAATTCGTCGCGGCGGAACACTTTCCCGGTCCGTCGGTGAAATCCCGGGCCGACTACGAAGCCTGCGCGCGCGCCCATGCGCGTTCATCCTATCACCCCGTGGGTGCCTGCCGCATGGGCCGGGACGACATGGCGGTCGTGGACACGTCTCTGCGCGTCCATGGCATTGATCGTCTCAGGGTCTGCGATAGCTCCATCATGCCCGAGGTGGTGTCGTCCAACACCAATGCCCCAACCATTGCCATTGCAGAAAAGGCCGCGGACATGATCCGCGCTAACAGGTGAACAATGCCAAGGATCGTGTCAGCCGCTGATGCCGTGAAGGTGATCCCCGACAATGCCGTGGTTGCGGTCAACTCGTCGTCGGGCCTCAACTGCCCCGATGCCGTGCTGAAGGCTTTGGGCGAAAGGTTCGACCAGCACGGCAGCCCGCGCAACCTGACCATGCTCCACCCCATTGCCGCGGGCGACATGTTCGGCATCCGCGGCGTCGAGCATATCGCCAAGCGAGGTCTCATCGGTCGCATCATCGGCGGATCCTATCCGTCCGGCCCCTCGACGTCCGAGCCGCCGATGATCTGGCAGATGCTCGGCGCGGACGAGATGCCAGCCTACAACGTGCCGTCCGGCATCATGTTCGACATGATGCGCGAGGCCGCCGCCAAGCGTCCGGGCGTCATCACCAAGGTGGGGCTAGACACCTTCGTCGATCCCGACCGCGAAGGCTGTGCGATGAATGCCAAGGCCGCCGCCAGTCCGATTGTCCGCAAGATCCAGTTCGACGGCGAGGAATGGCTCTACTTTCCGGCCATCGTGCCAAGGGTGGCAATCATCCGCGCCAGCGCCTGCGACGAGCGGGGCAACATGAGCTTCGAACAGGAGGGCGCCTATCTCGGTGCCATGGAACTGGCACTCGCCGCCCATAACAACGGTGGTATCGTCATCGCTCAGGTGCGCTCGATCGTGGAGAACGAGACGCTGAAGCCGCATCAGGTGCGCGTGCCGGGCATCCTGATCGACTACATCGTGGAAGCGCCGGACCAGTGGCAGACGACCCAGACGCCCTATGATCCTGCCATTTCGGGTGAGGTCTTCAAGCCAATCTCGAGTTTCTCGCTGATGGAGTTCGGCACCGGCAAGGCCATCGCCCGCCGCGTGGCACAGGAGCTGACCAAGGGCTGGGCCGTCAATCTCGGTTTCGGCGTGTCCGCCAATGTGCCGCGCATCTTCATCGAGGAGGGTCTCCATGGCCAGGCCACCTGGGTGATCGAGCAGGGTGCGGTTGGCGGCGTGCCGCTGCTGGAGTTCCAGTTTGGCTGCGCATCGAACGCCGAGGCCTTCGTGCCCTCTGCCTATCAGTTCACCTATTTCCAGGCGGCGGGCTTCGACTGCTCTTTGCTGTCCTTCCTGCAGATCGACTCGCATGGCTCGGTGAACGTGTCGAAGCTCGGCGTCCGGCCGCATGTGACGGCGGGTGCGGGTGGCTTCGTGGACATTACCTCGCGGGCGCGGAAGATCGTCTATTCCGGCTTCTACAACGCCGGCGCCAGGATGGAGATCAGCAACGGCAAGCTGAAGATCGAGAAGGAAGGCAAGGTCAAGAAACTGGTGAAAGACGTGGAGCAGGTCTCGTTCTCAGGCCGGCGCGGCGTCGCGCAAGGCCAGGACGTGACCTATGTGACCGAGCGCTGCGTCATGAAGCTCACCCCCGAGGGTATCGTCCTGACCGAGATCGCCCCGGGCGTGGATCTTCAGGCGAATATCCTTGATCAGTCGGAGTTCCCGCTCATCCTGTCTCCGGCTCTCAGGGAAATGGATCGACGGCTGTTCCAACCCGAGAAGATGGGGCTTGCGCTCAATGGTTGATACCGGTGACCATCGTATCAGGCTCAGCTTTGATGGGCATTTCGCCACGATCCTCATTGCCAGGCCGGAAAAGCTCAATGCTCTCGACTACGAGATGGTGCTGGCGCTCGAACGCGCCGCCCATCTGATCGAGGCCGCACGCGACGTGCGCGTTGCCATCATAACAGGTGAGGGCGAAAGGTCCTTCTGCGCTGGCGGCGACATCGAGGCATGGTCGGCGCTCAGCCCCTCCGACTTCGGCCTTGCCTGGGTGCGTCACGGGCACCGCGCCTTCGATGCGCTGGCGCGCCTGCGGCAGCCGCTCATCGCCGTGTTGAACGGCCACACGCTCGGCGGCGGTCTGGAGCTTGCCGCCACCGCAGATTTCCGAGTTGCAGAAGAACACGTGAAGCTTGGATCGCCCGAGACGGGACTTGGCATCATCCCCGGATGGTCAGGCACGCAACGCACCGTCACCCGCTTTGGATCGCAGCTGGTGCGCCGCATGGCACTGCTAGGAGAGGTATTCACCGCCGAGGACGGCCACCGTCTGGGGCTTGTAGATGCGATCGCGCCAAAAGGCCAAGGGCTGGGCGTGGCTATCGCCATGGCTGAGAGCCTTTCCAGGCGCGGGCCTTTGGCAACGCAGACTACGAAAATGCTGATCAATGCCGCCGAAGGGGAGGAGACCCGGCGCCCGCTCGAAGCCCTTGCCGGTGGTCTCGCCTCCGCCGGTGCTGAGCTGCGAACAGGACTTGCGGCTTTCCGGGACAAGCGCTCGCCCGAATTCTGATTGCAGGAGCGGTAGCCATCGGCGCTCGCCGTAACAGGTGCGGCGGTATAGACGCGGCTCGGAAGCTCGCTGAGACGACCGCACTCACGCACGACATCGAGAGCGAGACAAGCAAGATTGAATTGTTGGTGATTGTACTCGACCGGGTCCATGGCATCAGTCGCCATACCATCTGATGCACCCTCTCGGCCACGCCTAACGCCGTGCAACCGGACAGCTGCCAGAACCAGGCGTTCTTGGAGGATCCGGCGCACCGTACGGGATTCGAACCCTGTGAATTCCTGGTGCTAACAAGATCAATGGGTTACGAGCAGAGCAGAGAGATGGGGTGGATGCCGCTCATCCCCTTGCGGCAGCGCAATGTGCCAAACTTGTGTTGCTGAAACTCAAGTCAAAGGAGAGGGCATCCATGTTGAAGGTTACTTGTCACATCCCGGAAGACTGTACGGCTGTTTCTTGAACAGCTCAGGTTTGATTTTGTACCAGTCCTTCATGGCTTGCAATGGCGACTTGCTGCCGAGGGCTGACTGCGGGAGCTGCTGGTTATAGAGC
>CAMDBX010000074.1 GCA_945889445.1 Rhizobium sp. Q54 | reverse complement strand
ATCTGCATGATGTCGAGGTAGAGCTTGTGCGTCGCCTCGCGCGAGGCGCGGCCGCTGCGGGTTTCGACCATGGTCGAGATTTCCACGTCGATGCCCTCGCTCCATAAGCGGACGATGTTCACCTCCGCCCACTGGCCTTCGAAGACCGGATCATCGGAGATGCGCTGGCGGATGGCGTTGGTGAAGGCCTCCATGCGCTGCGGCGTGGCGCCCGAGGTGACGATCACGGTGGACGACAGGCTGCGTCTCCGCCGTGCGCCCAGATTGTTGACGACAGTATCGGCAAGCTTGGCGTTGGGCACCACGAGCAGGCTGTCATAGAGGGTTCGGATGCGGGTGGAGCGCAGGCCGACCGACTCCACCCAGCCGTTGACGTCGCCGGCGATGATGCGGTCGCCCTTGCGGAACGGTCGGTCACCAAGCAGGATGCCCGCGCCGAACACGTTGGCGATCGTCTCCTTCGAGGCGAAGGCCACGGCAAGGCCGCTGATGCCGAGGCCGGCGAGCAGCCCGGTGGTCGGCAGCGACCACAGATAGCTGAGCGCCATGACCGCACCGACCACGATGGCGAGCTTGGCCAAGCCCGCCGTGAAGGTCAGGACGATGTTGTCGAAGGCCGTTTCGGTCTTCTCGGCAAGCTCCTGCAGCACCGAGAGCACGAAGATGACGAGCTGCCACAGCGCATAGGCGAAGATGAATATCAGGATCGTTCCCAGCACCGGCACGGTGTATTGCCGGGTTGCCGCGGGAAGCCCGAGCATGACGACGAAGCGCGACCCGACGAGGAACGAGATCCCCAGGGCAAGCCCCGTGGCCAGGCCCTTGGCATTTTTCACGTGGCGCATGAGGTAGGGACGATTGAGGACCCACAGCAGACCGCCCCGCAGCAGGATCGTGGACAGCACCATGGCGCCAAGCACCAAGAGGCCTGCCAGCGCCTGCCAGTACTCGATGTGGCCCTGTCCTAGCAGGCTGTTGAGCAGGAGGGGCGCATGGCTCTTCACGAGGGCGCGGAGCGCAAACATCGGCGAGAAGGGGATGAAGCTCGGGTCCAGTGCCTTGTTGTCGGGCAGCTGCTCTGCCACGCGATAGAGATTGCGAATGGTCTGCGCAGTGTCCGGGGAAAATTTCCAGCGCGTCTCCGCGCCCGCGCCAAAAGGTTCGATGGCGACACGTCCGGCCGGAAGTTCGAAGAGCACGAACGGCTCCCGGTTCACACCGGAATTCGGCACGCTCTGCAGTGTGCGATGGCCCACTTGGTTGAGGATCCGCACCAGATATTGCGCCACGAAGCTGCCTTCGGCGTTGCGCAGCACCTCCGGCACGTGGGACAGGTCGATGGTGGCGAGGGCCCGTTCCTCGCCCCCCGTCTCCCAGTGCTGCATGCCATCAAGGAAGGCGCGCAGCGTGTCGCGCGGGTTCTGCAGCAGGCGGTAGCCGTCGGCTGTCTGTGGGGTGCCGCTGTCGAGCTCCGCCCGCAGCTTGTCCGGGGACGGGATCACGATCTGCCATCTGCCGTCCGGCGCCCGCTGCATGTCGATGCTGACGGTGGCCTTGGAGTCTACTTGCGGGAGAGAGAGTATGATCCGCGGCTCCGTGGTGTCATCGGGGATCGTCGACATGTTGAAGGTGGCACGGTCGATCAACTGGTAGAGTTGCTGCGCACCGGTGAAGCGTGCCTCGCGTGAGGTCCAGCCTTCGTCGCTTCCGAAGTCGATGGCATCGAGCGCGTCGGACAAGGCATAGCTCATGTTGGCCTGCGCGAGCGCCGAGGCCGTGAGGAAGCTGCGCAGCGCCGTACGGGGATTCTGCAGGTCGACGGCAGACTTTGCCTTCTGCTCACCTGGGGCAATCCTGGTGCCGTTCAGCCAGTCGCCCGTCTCCGTCGTTCCCGCGAAGCTCTGCGAGTCTGCGCTCAGCGTGGCCGTGACGCGCTCAGAATCGCCGTTAAAGACGATCTCGCCGTTGAACTGGTTGTCGCGCACCGTGCCCCTGATCAGGCCGTTGCCGAAGCTGCCACCCACCGAAGCGCCGTCCTGCTCGAGGGTTACCAGCGTACCGCCATTGCCCCAGGTCAGTTGCCACTCGCCGGCCCAGGGTCCGTCTGCCCTGGCCGTTCCTGCGGTGAACACCGCCAACAGGAGTATCGTCATCAGCCTGATCATGGCGCCAATCGTCCTTGCGTCTGCTGGGGCCATAGATGCACGCCCGGAACGACGCTGGCAACAGCGCTGCGGCAGCAGCGGCGTTGCGGAAAATACCGAGGCAGCCTGCCCGCGCGCGGCGGCGGCATCCTTTCTCAGAAGGATCCACGGCAATGGTCGAACTGCGCGCGTCAGATGGCTCTCTGGCCTCCGGACGATCCGCCGTTCTAAGGGGTGCCCGGCTTGTAGCCAAGAATGGCGAAGCAGTTCTGCGATCCGACGGCGACGTTCGAGAGTGCCGGTCGCGCCCGCTCCAGCCATGCCTGGTGCGTGGGCTCTTCCGCCTCGATTGCGTCCACCGGCTTCATCTTTGCAAAACCGGGCCCGGCGCTGAGAAGCCAGCAGGTGCGGGCCAGCAGCCGCCGACCGCTCTGCCGCAGCAGGTTGATGTCGAAATGGATGTCCAGCACCTGCTGCTTCACCGCGGCGGCCTTCACGGGGTCGGCGGCGGCGGCCTCAGGCGTCGCGCCGCCCATGGCCTGGTCGAGGTCGCGGTAGTCGGCGGTCAGCTGCGCCACCGCGTAGCGAATGTTGCTTTCGTCACGCACGATGTCGAACCACAGCGCGGGATCAATCTCGTTGACCACGAAGGAGTTCTCGAAGATCTGGGACACGTTCATGAGCGCCAGATTGCGGGCGTCTACGTCATCTTCCATGAGCTTGATCTTGGTGATCTGGCTGGCAAGCTTCGATCCCTGCAACTCGTCAGCGGCGGCAGTCTTTCCTTTGGCCGGGTCCTCGTAGGGGCCGTCTTCGTCGAGCAGATCGTCGAACTCGGCAACCGAGGGCATTTCGGCTGCGCCGCGCGCCAGCTGCATCGCCATCTTGGCCAGGATCTGCTGCACCTCGGCGGCTTTGCGGCTACGCTCCTGGTAGCTTTGCTGGAAGTAGAACACCGACAGCGACACCCCGATGCCGATGAGAATTATGCCGACCTGCGAGAAGGTGTTGCGGTAGTATTCCAGCAGTTTTTCCCGGTGGGGAAGGTCGGCGCGCACATTGTGCGCGACATGCGAATTGATCACCAGCGACAGGATGATGAGGAACAGGCCGACGAGAATAAGCCCGGCGATGAGCACATATCCCGGATCGCTGAAGATGAAGTCCACGGCGCCGTTCCTCCCACATGGCCGAATCGAACTTAGTCGCGCGCTCCGGCCGCTTGCAATCAGCGCTTTCGGAGCGGCGCGTGCTGGAACCCGGCGGCGCTTCAATCTTAGGTCGATTTCAGCGAAAGGAAAATGCAGCGGAATAGGTAAAAACGGCATTACCGAGCGCATCTGCCTTGCATATGAAACGTCACGGTTGCAAGCGCCCCGATCTCATCAAGACACCTCAACTCCGCAGGAGTGAAAGCGCGATGGTAAGCGGGCGGTCAGCACGAAAGGACTTCGAGTGCGCAAGGGAATTTCCTTCATCTTCGCGATTCTCACGCTGCTGGTGGCGGGTCCGGCGCAGGCCGATGGCGTTCAGCAGGATGGTGGCTACGCCAACGTCACGGTCGACCGCTCCACTCCGGAAAAGCACCTCGCCACCTTCCTCAACGCCGTCGATCGCACGGTGTTGCGCATGGAGGCGCGTGAGTGGGCGCGCAACTATTATGATGCCTGGTTCTATCCGGAGGTTCCCGCGCAGCAGGCCGGCGAGATGGAACTGCTCAAGAAGGACGTGCTCGACTCGATGGACCTTTCGGCCCTGCCGGAGTGGCGCCGCGAGTCGGCCGGTCTCGAAACCGCATTCATGCTGCGGGAAATTCTCACGGCCGAGAATGTCGACAAGAACGCCTCCTTCCGCCAGCTGCGCGACGGGCTGTGGGTCATACCGGGCACCTACATACAGGTCGGCACCATCGGCTCGGGCATGCGCATGGGCGATGTGGTGTTCACCGCCGACATGGTGGCGAGCGTGCCCGCCCTCTATGACGCCATCGTCGGCAAGGGGAAAGCGGAAGGGTTCAGCCCATATCGCTACTTGACCGAGACGCCGGGCGGGCTGACGCCGCCGCGCTGGGCCGGCATCGCCCACAAGCTGCCCGGCTTCCTGCGCTGGGAGTTCGGCTCGAATACCGTGTTCCAGTGGCTGATCGCGGCGGTGATCCTTGCCGCCGTGCTGGTGATTGTTGCGATCGTGGGGCGGATCTTCCGCAACCGCGGCCTGCGCTGGTTCGCCGAGGCGGTGACGCTCAGCGTGCTGTCGCTCTATGCAACGGGAATCGTGATCGACCAGACCGGGCTCTCGGGTGCCGGGGCCACCGCCATGACGCTGATCTTCATGTTGCTGTACTATGGCGCGCTTATCGTCTGCTTACTGATCATTGGCGAATGGGTGGGCAACTGGCTGTCGGCGGTGCTGACCAAGACCGACAAGACCTTCGACACGAGCATCGTGCGTCTGGGCACGCGCATCGTTTCGGCCATGGCGGCGCTTGGCATCGTCATCCACGGCATCAGCGCTGCCGGCGTTCCGGTTTATGGCATCATCGCTGGCTTCGGCGTCGGCGGCCTTGCCGTGGCGCTGGCTGCCAAGCCGACGCTGGAGAACATTCTCGCTGGCGTCATCCTGTTTCTCGACGGTTCGATCAAGGTTGGCGACACCATCGACTCCAACCCGCTGTCAGGCACCGTCGAGGACATCGGCATGCGCTCCACGCGCATCCGCGCCGAGGATGGTTCCCTCATCACCGTCACCAATTCCGAACTGGCCGACAGGGTCATCAGGAACATATCGCGCCGCGTGTCACGATCCGACGCGGGGACTGCCTCCGGCAATCCGTAACCTGAACGTGCCTGTAAACTGAAGAGAAAGGGAAAAGAGAAGATGGACTACAAGACCGATATCGCCAAGTACACGGGCTCGATCAACGACAAGGCCGTCGATGCCATCGTCAAGTTCTGCGGCATCGCGCTGCAGTCGCGTGACGCATCGCTGGTGTCCTGCAACGACGAAGCCGAGGTGGACCGCATCCGCAAGGGCTTCGCCACCAAGGTGCTTGGCCTTAGCGAAGCCGAGAGCGACAAGGTGATCAAGCAGATCTGCGAGAAGATGAAGGCGGACAAGACCAAGCACCGCGTCACCTTCTACTACCTGATGGCGGAAGCCTGCGGCAAGGTCGGCGCGCTGGCCTGATCCCGGCAGCGGCGGAAGTTCGCTTCCGCCGCTCCTCCGCCTCAGTCGTCCAGCTTGATGGCGTAGAGCCGTCCAAAGAAGCTGACGAGAACCGCCGTCGACCAGGCGAGGCAGAACACCCCCGACATCGAGATCATCGGGGCCAGCATGCGCCAGTGGTCATCCACGTTGACGCGCGTGAGGCCGAGAGAAGTATAGTTCTCGAGCGAATAGAAGATGCATTCGCGATAGATCGACATTGCTCCCGCCAGATACATGAACAATCCCCAGGCGAGGTTCGTCAGCATGTGCAGGCTGAACAGCAGCATCATGGCCGAAAGAACCAGGATGTTAGTCTTGTCGTAGCGAAGCGTGCTGATGTCGGGCACGTTCACGTGTTTGCGGAACAGGCGGATGGCAACATGCAGGCCCATCAGGTGAAAGGCCACGATCACCATGAAGGCCAGAATGCAGAGCCCGAAGGACTGCAGGACGAGTTGCTCGTATGCGGTGCTTTCCATCGGGCCCTCCTACACGCTCGATTGCGGCTTCGAAAGAGCGTTAAAACACGACCTGGGCAGTCTGCGCGCCTGGCTCAGGCGGAGTCCCGCAGCATCGCCACATAGTCCTCCGGCGTGGCCGGCTTCGGGTTGGTGGCGTGGCAATGATCCTTCATCGCGTCCTCGGCCACAGGGCGCAGCATCTCGTCCGTCACGCCCATCACGGTGAGGCCTGAC
The DNA here is from genome assembly GCA_945889445.1 of Rhizobium sp. Q54. GTDB lineage: Bacteria > Pseudomonadota > Alphaproteobacteria > Rhizobiales > Aestuariivirgaceae > Aestuariivirga. The sequence continues at coordinate 16,845 of CAMDBX010000074.1, read as the reverse complement.
GGCATGCCCAGCCGCTGGTTGAGCTTTGCCACCGCCACGTCCGGCGCCTCGCCGAAGAAGCGGTGAAGCTGGTCCCATTTCGGCCCGATGGCGGCGCGGTTGAAGCGCAGCACGGCGGGCATCAGCACGGCGTTGAGCGTTCCATGGTGCAGGTTGAGCTGGCGGATGGCGCCGAGCGGGTGGGTGAGGGCGTGGACCGCACCCAGCCCCTTCTGGAAGGCGAGTGCGCCTTCGAGCGCGCAGACCATCATGTCGTTGCGCGCTGCCGTGTCGGCGCCGTCCTTCACCGCAACCTCGATTGACCGCCAGCCGCGTGTGAGCCCGTCAAGCGCAATGGCGTCGGCCGGCGGGTTGAAGGCCGGGGCCATGAAGGTTTCGAGGCAGTGCGAGATGGCGTCCATGCCGGTGGCCGCGGTGAGGCCGGGTGGCAAACCATAGGTGAGTTCCGGGTCGCACAGCGCGATCGACGGCAGCATGTGCGGCGAGATGATGCCGAGCTTGCGGCCCTCCGCGGTGATGATCACGGCCGCGCGACCCACCTCCGAGCCGGTGCCCGCCGTGGTGGGAACGGCGATCAGCGGGCAGATGCGGCCATGGATGCGGGCGAGGCCCCCCGCCACCAGCGTGTATTGTGCCAGGGGGCCCTCATGCCCGGTCAACAACCGCACACCCTTTGCGAGGTCCAGCGCCGAACCGCCGCCGAGCCCGATGATGCCGTCGCAGCCTTCGGCCCGGTACAGCGCATGGGCGGCGAGGACGGCTTCCTCGGTGGGGTTGGCGGGCGTGCCGTCGAAGATCACCGGCGGCGCCGTCAGCAGTCCAGCAATGCGGGCGGCGAGCCCCGTGGCCACCAGGCCGCGGTCGGTGCAGAGCAGGGGGCGCTTGACACCCAGGAGATCGAGAAATTCCTGCAGTCGTGACACCTGGCCTTCGCCGAATTCCACGCGGGTGAGGTAGCTGATGGTGCTCATGGCCAGTGTTTCCGCTTGTCTGCCCTGCTGATATATGAGTTACTAGGCACAGAAGCGCCGTGCGCTGTCAAATGCGTTTTGGACTTTATGCAAGCCATTGAAATCATGACCGAGAAAGTTTCCGGCAAACCAGACCAGATATATGAGACGCTGCGCCGCGCCATCGTCCGGCTGGAGATGGAGCCGGGGTCGGCGATTTCCGAAAAGGAGCTGTGCGGGCGCTTCGAGGTGTCGCGCACGCCAGTGCGCGAGGCCCTGCAGCGGCTGGCGGAGGAGGATCTCGTCGACATCCACCCCCACTCTGGCACCTGGGTCAGCCGTATCTCCTTTGCGCTGGCCGAAGAGGGCTTCGTGCTGCGCCGCGCGCTGGAAGTGGAAAGCGTGAGGCGGGCGGCGGCACTGGTGACGGAGGCAGGCATTGCCGAGCTTGATGGCCTCATCGCCCGCATGCGCCTCACCCTGCGTGACGACCGGCCGGCTGACTATCTCGAAGTCGATGACGCCTTCCACGCCGCCATCGCGCGGATCAGCGCCTATCCCCGCATCTGGAAGTTCATCGGGCTGGCCAAGGTGCAACTCGACCGCATGCGGCAGCTCTCGGCCCCTGTTCCGGGGCACCTCGCCGAGGTGACCGAGCAGCACGCGGCCATCGTGCAGGCGCTGGCGCGGCGCAACGCCATGCAGGCAGAACTCGCCATGCGCATCCACCTCGATTCCTCCTTCGAGGTGATGGCGGCGATCTATCCCGGCCAGCCCGCGATGTTCGCGGAGGCTTCAAACGCCAATCGCGTGGCGAGGGCCGGATGAGCACCGTGAAGTCGTCCTATGACGTGGTGATCGTCGGGGCGGGTGTGGGCGGCGGCGCCATGGCCAACCGGTTGGCCATGGCGGGCATCAAGGTGCTGGTCATCGAGCGCGGCACCAGGCTGCCGCGCGAAGCCGACAACTGGAGCGTCAAGGCCGTCTTCCACGACCGCAAATATTCCACCCGCGAAACCTGGCGCGACCGCAACGGGGCGGAGTTCACGCCGTCCACCTATTACTACGTCGGCGGCAACTCCAAGTTCTTCGGCACCGCCACGCTGCGCTTCCGCGAGCAGGACTTCGAGGGCATGGAGCACGAGGCTGGCCGCACGCCGCGTTGGCCCGTGAGCTATGCCGACTTCGAGCCCTATTACACCATCGCCGAGCGTCTGATGGGAACCCATGGCGAGGCCGGTCTCGATCCCACCGAGCCGCCGCGTTCCGGCCCCTTCCCGCACCCTGCCATCGGCCACGAGCCGGAGATCGAGGCCTTCAACACGAAGCTGCGCGCCAGGGGTCTCCGCCCCTTCCCGCTGCCCGTGGCCATCGACTTGCACCCCGGCGGCACATGCATCCGCTGCCGCACCTGCGACGGCTTCGCCTGCAAGCTCGGCGCCAAGAACGATGCCGAGGTGCGCCTCGTCGATCCCGCACTGGCCACCGGCCATGTCGACCTGATCCTCGAGACTTACGTCCATCGCTTCATCACTGACGGCTCGGGCCAGCGGGTGACGGGCGTCGAGGTGGAGCAGAAGGGCGAGCGCAAGGTGATCGGCGGCGACATCTTCATCTCCAGCGCCGGTGCCATCAACTCGGCAGCCTTGCTGCTGCGCTCCACCAATGCCAGGCACCCCCGGGGTCTTGGCAATTCCTCCGACCAGCTGGGCCGCAACTACATGGCCCACAACAACACCGCGATGATGGCGGTGAATCCCCTGAAGAAGAACCACGTGGTCTTCCAGAAGTCGCTGTGCATCAACGACTTCTATCTGAAGAACGCGGTGAAGCCCTATCCGCTGGGCAACGTGCAGGGGTTGGGCAAGCTGCAGGGCGGCATGCTGACCGCCAACATGCGCTGGATGCCGGAGCGCCTAATGAGCTGGTTCGCCGAGCGCAGCGTGGACTGGTGGATCATGTCGGAGGACCTGCCGAGCCCCGACAACCGCGTCAGTGTCGATGGCGATGGCAAGATCCGCGTCTCCTACACGCCCAACAACCTCAAGGCCCATGGCGAACTCGTCGCCCACTGGACAGGGCTTATGAAGAGCCTGGGCTATCCCATCGTCATCACCCAGAAGATGGACATCACGGTGGCCATGCACCAGTGCGGGACGGCACGCTTTGGTGCCGATCCGAAAACGTCGGTGCTCGACCTCAACTGCAAGGCATGGGACCTCGACAATCTCTATGTCGTCGACGCTTCATTCCTGCCGTCCTCCACCGCCGTCAACCCATCGCTCACCATCGTTGCACAGGCGGTGAAGACCACGGATCACTTGCTGCGCGAGGTGTTCAAGGTCCCGGTGCAGAAGCCGGCGTGATTCCGCGCGCCATTGCCGGGTGGCAGGTGACGGCGTAGGCTCGCAGGCGGACTTCATGACGAGCGGAATTCTCTGCCCGGCAGTCGCGGTGAGGCACCATGCATCTTGTCCGGTTCTACCTTCCCCTGCACGACAACACGGGCGCGGCCTTCCCGGCGCAAATGCTGGCGGATGTGTCTTCGGAGCTCTCGGGCCGCTTTGGCGGCGTCACCGCGCATCTGCTGTCGCCCGCGAGCGGGCTGTGGCGCGACGGCGGCGACATGCATGCCGATGACGTCGTCATCTTCGAGGTGTTCACCCAGAAGGTCGACCGCGGCTGGTGGACGGCCTATCGTGAGCGCCTGGCAGAGGACTTCCGGCAGAAGAGCATCCTGATGCTGCTGCAGCCCGTCGAGGTTATCTGAAGTGGCGTGTCAGCTGGCGAAGGTTTCCGCGTAGCGCCTGCGCAGTTCCGCCTTCTGCACCTTGCCCATGGCGTTGCGCGGCAGTTCGTCCACCGTGAAAATGCGTTTGGGCACCTTGAACTTCGCGAGTGAACCGGACAGTGCGGCGATGATCTCCGCCTCCGGTGCCAGTTCGCCCTTGGCGGTCACGACCGCGACGACGCCTTCGCCGAAGTCCGGATGTGGCACGCCGATCACCGCGCTCTCGCCAACGCCCGGAAGCGCATCCAGCACTTCCTCGATCTCCTTGGGATAGACGTTGAAGCCGCCTGAGATGATCAGGTCCTTGGCGCGGCCCACGATGGTCACGCGGCCTTGGGCGTCGATGGTGCACACGTCGCCGGTGATGAACCAGCCATCGGTGGTGAAGTCCTCGCGGGTCTTCTCAGGCATGCGCCAATAGCCCTTGAAGACGTTGGGGCCCTTCACCTCGAGGACACCCGGCTGCTCGCCGCGGACGCGCACAGAGACGTCCGGCAGCGCGAAGCCCACCGTGCCCGGCATGCGATCGCCGTCATGGGTGTTGGAGGTGATCATGCCCGTCTCGGTCATGCCATAGCGCTCGAGAATGGCGTGGCCGGTCCGCGCCGAGAATTCGCCATGCGTTTCAGCCAGCAGCGGTGCTGAGCCCGAGATGAACAGGCGCATGCTGCGTGCCGTGTCCTTCGTGAAGCCCGGTTCGGCCAGCAGGCGCGTGTAGAAGGTAGGCACACCCATCATCAGCGTCGCCTCCGGCATGGCGGCGAGCATCGCCTTCGCGTCGAACCTGTTGAACCACAGCATGGGAGCGGCGGAGAGAAACGCAGTGTTAAGCGCCACATAGAGCCCGTGCACGTGGAAGATCGGCAGCGCATGCAGCAGCGTGTCACCTGGTGTGATGCGCCACAACTCAACCAGTGTCTCGGCATTGGAGGCGAGGTTCGCATGCGTGATCATCGCGCCCTTGGAGCGGCCCGTGGTGCCCGAGGTGTAGAGAAGCCCGGCGAGATCGTCTTCCGTGCGCGCCACCGTCTCGTGCCGGTCGTCCATGGTGGCGGCCATCGTGGCGAGCGAGCCTTGTCCCTCGGCGTCGATGTTCACCACCGCGAAGATGCCCAGCCTGTCGCCAAGCGCACGCATCTCCGCCTGTCGCGCGGGATCGCAGACGATCAGCTTCGGCCCCGCATCCTCCACGAAGTAGGACACCTCGGCTGTCGTGTAGGCGGTGTTGAGCGGTTGGTAGACCGCACCCGCCTTCAGCACCGCGAGGTAGAGCAGCACATTGGCGATGGATTTTTCCACCTGTACGGTCACCCGGTCGCCGGGTTCCACGCCCAGCGCGTTCAGTGCATTGGCGTAGCGCGCGGCGCCATGTGCGAGGTCGCCGAAGCTGAGGCTGGTGCCGTCAGCGCTGCGGATCGCCGCGCGCCCGGCATTGGCCGCGAAGACGCGCTCGAAGCGCGCATAGAGATTGCCGTTGCTCATGCCTCGAGGAAGGCCTTCATGCGCTTCAGCGCCTCTGCAAGATCCGCCTCGCTCGCCGCATAGGACAGCCGCATATAGCCCTTGCCGTTCTGCCCGAAGCTTTCGCCGAAGATCAGCGCCACATAGGCCTTGTCGAGCAGTTCGCGCGCCAGATCGCGTGACTCCCAGCCGGTGCCGGTGATGTTGGGGAAGGCATAGAAGGCGCCGCCGGGAACACGGCAGCGTAAGCCCCGGATGTCGTTCAGGCCCTTCACCACCATGTCGCGGCGCTTCTGGAAGCTCTGGCGGAAGCGCTCGATCTCATCCATCGGGCCGGTGATGGCGGCAAGCCCGCCCATCTGGGTGGCCACACTGGTGCAGGAGTGGTCGACCGTGATGAGTTTCTTCACATAGTCGATCAGGTGCTTGGGCCAGATGCCGAAGCCCAGCCGCCAGCCGGTCATGGCGAAGGTCTTCGACCAGCCGTCGAGGATGATGGTGCGGTCGCGGAGTTCCGGGAAGGACAGGAAGCTCACGAAGTCCACGCCGTCATAGACCTGGTGGCTGTAGATCTCGTCTGACAGGATGGCAACGTTCGGGTGCTTCGCCAGCCCATGCGCCAGCTTGGTGATCTCCTCGCGTGAGACGACGCCGCCCGTGGGGTTCGCCGGTGAGTTGATGATGATGAGGCGGGTCGCCGGCGTGATGAGCGAGAGCACCTCTTCCGCATCAAAGCCGAAGTCCTTCTCCTCGCGGATGGGGTAGGGCACAGGCGTGGCGCCACTGGAGCGTGCGGCATCGCGATAGGGCGGGAAGCCCGGATCGGGGTAGAGGATCTCGGTACCGGGGCCGCCGAACATCTGGCAGGCGAAATAGAAGGTCACCTTGCCGCCCGGCACGATGACGATCTCGTCACCGGTGATCGCGGCGTTGAAGCGCTTGCCCACATATTGCGCCACCGCATCACGCAGCACGGGAAGACCCTGCGGGCTCGTATAGCCATGCGGCCCGTCACGCACCGCCTTTTCGGCCGCTTCCAGAATGTGCTTCGGTGGCTGGAAGTCGGGCTGGCCGATGCCGAGGTTGATGACCGGGTGGCCCTTGGACTTCAGCGCATTGGCGCGGTCGAGCACGGTGAAGGCGGTTTCTTCTTCGATCGCCGCCACGGCAGGGTTGATTTTCAGCATCAGCTCACATCATCGATTGCGGGGTCTAGCAGGTGGCTGACATTGCGTCCGCCATGTCCTGTTTCTACGGCGCGGGCGAAGATTTCCGCAACGGATTCCGTCAGCTTCGAATTGCAACCCAGCCCCTCGGCCAGCTCTTCGTAGTAGCCGATGTCCTTGGCGGCGTTCGCAAGTGCGAAGCGATAGCCGTCGAAATCGCCCTTCAGCGCCGGTTCCACCATCTTGCGCAGCACGCCGGAATTGCCGGAGCCGTTGAGCATCACCTCATAGAGGTCCTTCCAGTCGATCGTGGCTGCGCGTGCCGCCCCGAAGGCCTCTGCCACCAGCGCCACCATGCCGGTGACGAGATAGTTGGAAATGAGCTTTGCCGTGTGCCCGGACCCCGGCGGCCCGAAATGGCGGATCGTGGTGGCGAAGCAGGCGAGCAGGGGGCTGATGCGCGCGAAGGTCTCAGGCGTTGCCCCGCACAGCACGCCGAGCACGCCCTGTTCCGCCTGTTCCGGTCCGCCGGTGAGCGGAATGTCGGCATAGGCCACGCCCAGTGCCGCCAGCCCATGCGCCAGCTTCTTCGTGGCGGCAGGGGCGGAAGTGCCGGCATCCATGATGATCTGGCCCGTGCGCAGATGTGGCTTCAGCTGCCGGATCGTGTCCTCCACCACCTTGGAGGTGGTGACGCAGAGCAGGATCACCTCGGCCTGGGCGATCTCCGCCAATGACGTGGCCTCATGCGCGCCCTTCGCCACGAGGTTCTCCACCGGAGCGCGGTTGCGATGGGCGATGACGGTCACCTGATGGCCAGCTTTCAGCAGGTTGGCGGCCATGCCATGGCCCATCATCCCCGCCCCGATCAGCCCGACATGCATGCTTGCCTCAATTCCCCGCCCTGCCTATGGTCCGCCCAAAATCAACGGAGTTCACGGCATCATGGCGCTGCACCGCAATTACATCAATGGCGAATGGCTGGAAGGCAAAAGGGTTCGCGAAAACCTCAACCCCTCCGACCTCAGCGACATCGTCGGCGAATATGCCCAGGCCGACAAGGCGCAGACGGAAGCCGCCATTGCCGCCGCCAAGGCGGCCCAGCCAGCATGGGCTGCAGCCACGCCGCAAATGCGCGCCGACGCGCTGGAATTCATCGGCACCGAGCTTCTGGCCCGCAAGGACGAGATCGGTCGTCTGCTGTCGCGCGAGGAGGGCAAACCGCTCTCCAACGGCATCGCCGAGACGATGCGCGCGGCACAGATCTTCAAGTTCTTCGCGCAGGAAGCGCTGCGTGTGGAAGGTGTGGCGATCTCCTCCATCCGCCCGGGCGTCGACGTGACCATCACGCGGGAGGCGCTGGGTGTCGTCGGCCTCATCTGCCCGTGGAACTTCCCCATTGCCATTCCGGCCTGGAAGATGGCGCCGGCGCTGGCCTTCGGCAACGCAGTCGTGTTCAAGCCTGCTGACCTCGTGCCGGGTTCGGCCTGGGCGCTGTCCGAGATCATCTCGCGCTCCGGCATTCCGAAGGGCGTGTTCAACCTCGTCATGGGCCGCGGCTCGGTCGTTGGCCAGACGATGCTGGATTCGCGTGACGTGAACGCCATCTCGTTTACCGGCTCGGTCGAGACTGGCGGCAAGGTCGCCATGGCCTGCGCCTCGCGCGGCGCCAAGTTCCAGCTCGAGATGGGTGGCAAGAACCCGCTCGTCGTTCTCGATGACGCCAACCTCGACATCGCGGTGGCGGCAGCCCTCGATGGCGCCTTCTACCAGACCGGCCAGCGCTGCACGGCATCCTCGCGCCTCATCGTGCAGTCCAAGGTGCATGATGCCTTCGTCGAGCGCATGGTGGATGGCATGAAGAAGCTGAAGGTCGACAACGCGCTCGCGGAAGGCACCGTCATCGGTCCCGTCGTCGACGAGGCCCAAATGGCGCAGGACGAGCGCTACATCCAGATCGCGCGCGACGAGGGTGGCGAACTCGCCTGGGGCGGCGAGCGCCTGAACCGCGACACCAAGGGCTTCTACCTCAGCCCCGCGCTGTTCACCGGCACGAAGAACGGCATGCGCATCAATCGCGAGGAGGTCTTCGGCCCCGTCGCTTCGGTCATCAAGGTCGACAGCTATGACGAGGCACTGGGCGTTGCCAATGACACGGCCTTCGGCCTGTCGTCCGGCATCATCACCACGTCGCTGAAATATGCGACCGACTTCCGCAAGAAGTCGGCGGCGGGCATGGTGATGGTGAACCTGGCGACCGCGGGCGTTGACTATCACGTGCCCTTCGGTGGCCGGAAGGGCTCGAGCTATGGCGCGCGCGAACAGGGCCGCCATGCGGTAGACTTCTACACCGCGATCAAGACAGCCTATACGCTGGCCTGACGATTACGCAGCAGCGGGGGCCCTCAGGGCCCTCGCCTCGCCGGCGAAGACGAACAGCCCGCTCGCCACCACGATGGCCGCGCCCACCAGTGTCCACAGATCCGGAACGTCGCCGAAGAACAGGTAACCCACCGCGATCATCCACACGATCTGCGTATACATGAAGGGCGCAAGCGCGCTGGCGGGTGCCAGGCGGTGCGCCTGGATCAGCATGAAGTGGCCGATGGTGCCCGCCAATCCCATGAAGCCGAGCATCACCCATTGCAAGCCCTCCGGCGTCTTCCAGACGAAGGGCAGGGGTGCGGCTGCCGCGAGTGCGCCCACGAAGCCCACATAGAACAGCGATGTCTCCGCCCGGTCGCGCCCGCCCACCTTGCGTGTCACGATGTTGTAGATGGCACCGCACAGCGAGGCGGCGATCGACAGCAGCATGGCCCAGTGGAAGCTGCCGGTGCCCGGCCGCATGATGACCAGCACGCCGCAGAAGCCGATGGCCACCGCGATCCAGCGGCGCAGGCCCACCTTCTCGCCAAGGATCGGCACCGAGAGCGCGCAGACCCACAGCGGGATGGAGAAGAAGATCGCCGCCGTCTGGGCGAGCTGCAGATACATGATGGCCACGAAATTGAGCAGGGTGGAGGTCACCAGCAACAGCCCGCGCAGCACCTGAAGCCGCGGATAGCCGGTTATCATCAGCTGCGCGTTCCCCTTCCGCAGGATGACGGCGAGTGACAGGCCCAGCGCCACGACGTAACGGCCGAACACCGCCACCACGGGCGGCAGGCTCTGCACCAGGTGTTTGGCGGTCGCATCGAGCAGCGTGAAGAAGACCATGGAGGTCACCATCAGCAGGATGCCGGTGAGGCGCGGTGTCATGCCCACCGCTTAGCGTGTCCCGGGCCCTATATGACATCCACGGTGAGAGCGCCCACACCTGCGATTTCCGCATGGAGCCGGTCGCCCCTCGCGACCGGGCCGACGCCTGCTGGCGTTCCGGTGAAGATGAGGTCGCCGGGCTGCAGCGTGAACAGCCTGCCCAGCTCCGCGATGATCGCCGGCACCGACCAGATCATCTCCGCAATATCGCCGGTCTGGCGGAGCAGGCCGTTTACGTCGAGTGTGATGGCGCCCGAGGACAATGCCGCATTCCCAGGTACGATGGGGCTGACCGGCGCCGAATGGTCGAAGCCCTTCGCCACCTCCCACGGCCTGCCCAGCTTCTTGGCCGCCGCCTGCAGGTCGCGCCTTGTCATGTCCAGTCCCACTGCGTGGCCGAAGAGTTCCGCACCAGGCCCCAGCGCCACCACCAGTTCGACCTCGCGGTGCACGTCGGTGCTCAGCGAGGGGTAGGGAAATCGGTTATCTGTCACCAGCGCATCGGCGGGCTTGGCAAAGAAGAAGGGCGGGTCGCGCCCCACCTCGCCGCCCATTTCCTTCACATGCTCGGCATAGTTCCGGCCCACGCAATAGACGCGGTGCACGGGGAAGCGCAACTCGCTCCCGACGATCGGCAGGCTCACCTGCTCAGTCGGCGCGAAGGCGAATGTCATGCCAGCGCGATGCCATGTTCCTGGAAGCTCTTGCGTGCGGCCGCTGCCGAGCCGTCGAGGTCGATCGACCGGCAGGCGGCCTCGATCACTTCCGTCTCGAAGCCGAGCCGCCTTGCATCCTCGGCCGAGAAGCGCACGCAATAGTCGAAGGCAAGGCCGACGCAGACCACCTTCTCGAAGCCGCGTTCCTTCAGGTAGCCGCCAAGCCCCGTGGGCGTCTTGCGGTCGTTTTCGAAGAAAGCCGAATAGCTGTCGATCTCCTCCCGGAAACCCTTGCGGATGATCAGCTCGGCGTTGGGGATGTGCAGATCCTTGTGGAAGGCGGCCCCATGGGTGTCCTGTATGCAGTGGTCGGGCCACAGCGTCTGGTGGCCGTAATGCATCATGGCCGTTTCGAAGGGGTTCTTGGCCGGGTGCTGGGTGGCGAAGGACTTGTGTTCGGCGGGGTGCCAGTCCTGCGTCAGCACCACGTGGCGGAAGCCGTGGGCAAGGCGGTTGATCAACGGCACCACTTCGTTGCCGCCGGGCACGGCCAGCTTGCCGCCCGGACAGAAGTCGTTCTGCACGTCGATGACGAGAAGGACGTCGGTGTCTTTCCACATGGCTTCACCTCATGTCGGCGATGGCGGCGGCGCAGCCCTTGAAGGCCGGAAACTTGTCGACGATCACATAGACGGGGATCGGCCGCATCACGAAGGCCAGCCGCCCCTTCTCCTCGAAGATGGACCTGAAGGGGCCAGATTTCAACTTTTCCACGATGGAGGGCGCGATGCCACCTGCGAGGTAGACCCCGCCCCTGGCCTGCATGGTCATCGCCGCATCCCCCGCCACGCGGGCCAGCCAGACGATGAACTGGTCGAGCGTCTTCACCGCCGCCGGGTCGGTGCCGGCCAGTGCCGCCTGCAGCACCGTCTCGGGCGTGTCCAGCGTGGGATTGGCGGTCGCGGCGCGATACATGCGCAGCAAGCCGCCGCCGGTGATCGCATCCTCGGATTCGAACAGCACGCCGGGTTTCGACATGCGCTCGCGCCAGTCGAACTCGGCTTGCGTCACCACGGGGAGCGTGATGTGGCCCACTTCGCCGGGCAGCGCCATCCAGCCGCCCTGTGGCAGCGGCGCCAGCGTCGCCATGCCAAGCCCGGTGCCGGGCCCCAGCACGATCTTGACGGCGGGCTTCTGCGGCAGCTCGCCGCCGATCTGGACGACATCCTCGCCGTCCAAATGGGGCAATGCCAGCGCCAGCGCCTCGAAATCATTGAGCAGGCGGAACGCCTTTGCGTCGGCAGCCTTCCGGAGTGACTCGCGGGTGAAGCTCCAGCTGCGGTTGGTAAGGTGCACAACCTCGCCCTCGACGGGTCCTGCGACCGCAATGGCGGCTCCCGTCAGCCCCGAAACGCCTTTGGCCTTCACGTAGCCCGCGATCGAGTCTTCCAGCGAGGCGAAATTATCGTTCTTCTGGACGGCGACCTCAACCACCCGCGTCGTCCCGGGCTCGACCAGCCCAAAGCGCGAATTGGTGCCTCCGATATCGCCCACAAGTGCCAGTTCCGTCATGGCTTTTCCCCCGGCCCCTCAACTGCCACGAAGGCGCGATTTCGGCAAGCTTTACCAGCCCGCCAAACCCGTCTAGGAAGCCCTCAACTCTTCAAACGTCAGGTTTTCCGTGACCAACCCGCTCGAACAGGAAGTGGCGCGCCGGCGCACCTTCGCCATCATCTCCCACCCGGACGCCGGCAAGACCACGCTGACCGAAAAGCTCCTGCTGTTCGGCGGCGCCATCCAGCTCGCCGGACAGGTGCGCGCCAAGGGCGACCGCCGCCGCACCCGCTCCGACTGGATGTCGATCGAGCGGGCCCGCGGCATCTCGGTCGTCACCTCGGTCATGACCTTCGAATATGAAGGTACCGTCTTCAACCTGCTCGACACGCCGGGCCACGAGGACTTCTCGGAAGACACCTATCGCACCCTCACCGCGGTCGATGCCGCCGTCATGGTCATCGACGCCGCCAAGGGCATCGAAGCGCGCACGCGCAAGCTGTTCGAGATCTGCCGCCTGCGCGACATTCCCATCATCACCTTCGTCAACAAGATGGACCGCGAGGCGCGCGACCCGCTGGACCTCTTGGACGAGATCGAGAAGGGCCTGGCCCTGAGCGTTGCCCCCATGGTGTGGCCGATCGGCCAGGGCAAGGAATTTGCCGGCACCTATGACCTGAATTCCCCGCGCGTCCGCCAGATCGAGCAGGACCCGGAAGGTGTTCCCGTCTCGGGTCCCGATGATCCGCTGATCCCCACGCTGGTCAGGCCTGACACCTTCGCCAAGTGGCGCGACGAGATCGACCTGGTGAAGGACCTGTGCACCAGCTTCGACCGGCAGGCCTTCCTCGAGGGCCATCTCTCGCCCGTCTATTTCGGGTCGGCGCTGAAGAACTTCGGCGTGCGTGATTTGCTCGAAGCCTTGATTGCCTATGCCCCGCCGCCGCGTGACCAGCAGGCGGCAGGCCGCGTTGTGCATGCGACCGAACCGAAAATGACCGGCATCGTCTTCAAGATCCAGGCCAACATGGACCCCAACCACCGGGATCGCATCGCCTTCATGCGGCTCGCCTCGGGCAAGCTCACGCGCGGCATGAAAGCGAAGCTGGTGCGCACCGGCAAGATGGTTGCACTCAACGCACCGCAATTCTTCTTCGCGCAGGACCGCTCGATTGCTGACGAGGCCTTCGCGGGTGATGTCGTCGGCATTCCCAACCACGGCCTTCTCCGCATCGGCGATACGCTGACGGAAGGCGAGGACGTGGTGTTCACCGGCGTTCCCAGTTTCGCGCCGGAAATCCTGCGCCGCGTGAAGCTCGGCGACCCGATGAAAGCCAAGAAGCTGCGCGAGGCGCTGGAGCAGCTGGCGGAAGAGGGCGTTGTTCAACTCTTCATCCCGGCTGATGGTTCTCCGGCCATCGTCGGTGTCGTCGGCGCGCTGCAGCTGGACGTGCTCGCGGATCGTCTCGCCAACGAATATGGCGTTCCCGCCAGCTTCGAGCCGTCACGCTATGAGGTGATGCGCTGGATTTCCTGTGACGACCCGAAGAAGCTCGACGAATTCGTTACCGCTAACCGCTTCTCGATCGCCACCGATCTTGACGGTGACCCGGTGTTCATGGCGCAATCCGCCTTCACCCTGAACTACACGCTGGAGCGCGTGCCCGAGATCAGGACGGCCGAGATCAAGGAGATGCACAAGCCGCAATGAGCACGCTGCTGGCCTATCTTCCGAACGATTTCGACCCCACACATGCCACGGCCATCGTGCTGATCCTCGCGCTGTGGGGGTTCTACACACCCATCCTCGGCATGCTCGGCCGGGGGTCGCTCAATTCCCAGCTCCACGTCGTGCGCATGCGCTGGCTGAAGGTGCACCAATCCACCGATCGCGAGCATCGCGTCTTCGATGCCATCCTGCTCGGCCACATCTCGAACTCAATTTCCTATTTCGGCTCAGGCACGCTTCTGGTGCTGGCGGGCCTCGTGGGCGCGCTGGCCAACGTCAACAGCGTCTTCAACCTGACGCGCGGTCTGGCCTTCATCGACCACACCATGTCGCTGCAGCTGTTCACGCTCTGCGTGTTCCTGCTCGCGGCCATCCTTGCGCAGTGTTTCTTCTCCTTCACCTATGCGCTGCGCAAGATGGCCTATACCTTCGCCATGCTCGGCGGACTGCAGTCAACGAAAGCGGATTCGGTCGAGGCGCGCGTCATGGGCGAGCAGTCTGCCGTGGTGCTGACGGAGGCGGTGCGCTCCATCAACACCGGCATTCGCGGCTATTACTATGCGGTCGCCGCCATGTTCCTGTTCGCCGGGCCTTATGCCTGCATCGCCGCAACGCTGGCCATCACGGCACTGCTCTATTATCGCCAGCTGTTCTCGCCCACGGCCGCGGCGATCGCCAAATATGTGGACGTTCTGAAGCAAGCCAAGGGCTAGCCGGCAGGCGCCATGCCAGCCCTCGCCGCATGACGCCCGTCGTGCAGGGCCATCACATGACTGGCTGTTCGATGCCCTTGGCCGCGCAGGCCGCCTTCACTGTGTTGTAGAGCAGGCAGGCGATGGTCATCGGGCCGACGCCGCCGGGAACCGGGGTGATGGCGCTCGCCACCTTCTCGCAGGAGGCATAGTCGCAGTCGCCCACCAGCTTGCCCTTGCCGTCACGCTCGATGCGGTTGATGCCCACGTCGATCACCGTGGCGCCCGGCTTCAGCCAGTCGCCCTTCACCATTTCCGGGCGGCCCACCGCGGCGATGACGAGGTCGGCGCGGCGCACCACGCCGGGCAGGTCCTTGGTCTTGGAATGCGCAATGGTCACGGTGCAGTTCTCGGCCAGCAGCAGCTGCGCCACCGGCTTGCCAACGATGTTGGAGCGGCCGATCACCACGGCTTCCAGCCCGTCGAGCGAGCCCAGCACGTCCTTGGCCAGCATGACGGAGCCGGTGGGCGTACAGGGCACGAGCGAGTCCTGGCCGGTCGACAGCTTGCCGACGTTGACCACGTGGAAGCCGTCGACGTCCTTCGCCGGCGAGATGGCGCTCAGCACCTTGGTGGATTCGATGTGCCTGGGCAGCGGCAGCTGCACCAGGATGCCATGCACGGCGGGGTCATTGTTGAGCTTCTCGACCAGGGCGAGAACGTCCTTCTCCGGCGTCTCGGCGGGCAGCTTGTGCTCCCAGGAGTTCATGCCGACTTCCACCGTCTGCTTGGCCTTGTTGGCCACATAGACCTTGGAGGCCGGGTCCTCGCCCACCAGCACCACAGCGAGGCCTGGGGTGAGGCCGTGCTGCGACTTCAGGCTGTCCACGGCCTTGGCGATCCGCCCCCTGAGGCCCTCGGCAAAGGCCTTGCCGTCAATTACTTTCGCCATATTCAATTTTCCTTCCCTGCATTCACTTTCCTGGCAATCAATGCCTCAAGTTCCGCGGGATTTCCAGTGACCAGAATGGTCTTGGTGCGGTCCGTCTCGCCCGACACGAGTTCGAAGGCGGATTTGGGCATCCGGCAGGCCTTGGCGAGGGTTTCGATAACCGCCCTGTTGGCCTTCCCCTTGTCCGGTACCGCCGTGACCTTCACGGCCAGCGACACCGCGCCGTCGGAGGCCAGGTGCAGCCCCGCCACCTCGTCGCGCGAGGATTTCGGGGTGACTCGGACGGTCAGAAGCAGTCCGCCCTTGCCCGGGCGGAGAGGCGAGGTCACGCCCAGCCGAGGCTGAAGAAGACGTTGTCCACGAGGATGCCCAGGAACTGCAGCCCGATCAGCAGGACGATGGGCGAAATGTCGATGCCGCCCAGATCCGGCAGGACGCGGCGGATGGGCCGCAGCAGCGGTTCCGTCAGGCGATCAAGCGCATGGCCGATCTGGCGCACATAGGGGTTGGAGCGGTTGATGATGCCGAAGGCGATCAGCCAGCTCATGACGACCATCGCCAGGATGATCCAGAAGTAGATGTCGATGACGGTGTGGACGAGCCACAGGATCGGGTTCACGGGCATCATGATGGACGCTGCAGCCTCTTGCATGTTTCGTGCAGATGTAGGCGCGGGCTGGCCTCCAAGCAAGCTTGACGCTGTCCCGGCCAGGGATTAGAAGCCGACCGGCCTGTGGACACCACCTGAAAAGGGGCGGTAGCTCAGTTGGGAGAGCGCGGCGTTCGCAATGCCGAGGTCAGGGGTTCGATCCCCCTTCGCTCCACCAGGTTTCTTTGTTAAGTTGTTGATTTAATTAGTTTTTTCGGAGATCAATTTTCGAGTTGTACCCCAATCCGTCCCCCAATGGGGGCCGGTGGATTGAGCGTGTGTCTATCGGCAAGCATGGGTGCGGCCTTGCCGCTCGACAGACTGGAAACAAGTCTCGGGCGGCCTGCGGATCACCTCAACACCTGCCAGTCGAAACGATGGCGGAGAGTTTGTCCGCCATATTCTCCCCCAAGCCATTGATATCGTTCAATGCGTTCGGTGGACCGTGCCAAAACTTCCACCTTTGAGCCGATTTAAGGAAACGATTCCTTGATTTTCCCATCATTGTGGCCGAAATTGCAACCGAACCATGTCTGCCGCCCACCACTGCGATAGGTTTACGCAAGGTCATGGGTCTGGACGGGGTCTGTGTAGCATGCACTAACGGGCTGCTAACATGCCGCTCTCTGGTATCTAAGCGCAGATATAGAGATGGTCCGCTATGCTGAAATCGATATCGCCTGAACGCTCCGTGCGAAACGCAGTTGACGCAAATTGCGCTTTTCGGCCACGGACGGCACACGTCTTTTCTGCCTGAGCCAAATCTTCAGGTCGAGGTTTTTGGCATTCGATGCCCAAGCCACATCTAACCGTAACCTTGACGCTGTCACCGTTGAAGTCAGACACCATCGGTTGTGAGGCTGCACAAGCACCTAGGGTCACGGTGGCGAAAATCAACATTGCCCGCCTCATCACCCCCGCCACTGCTCCGTTCCACGCATTTGTTTTCATGAAGCATTTCTCGCGCACTGATCCCATTTACTGAAA
>CAMDBX010000073.1 GCA_945889445.1 Rhizobium sp. Q54 | reverse complement strand
AAGCCTGTAAAGGCAGTACTCAATGCAAACCAATCAGTCATTGACTGTGTGATGCGGGACATCTCACTGGGCGGGGCACGTTTGTCTTGTGGGCAAGCGATGCAGTTGCCGGAGCATTTCCTGCTGGTGTTCATGGCAGAGCGCGAGATGCGCGATGTCCGTGTTGCTTGGCGCAAGCATGACCAGCTTGGCGTTGCCTTCGTCTCGCCCCAGCGCAGGGCCCTGCGTCTGCTGCTCTAGTCGCCTCGGAAACGTTGCGCAGGGCCTTCGGCTGGTGTTTAAGGCGCACCAACCACCACATCGCTTTGGCCAGACCACATCATGCTCGAGAAGACCTTCACGCCCGCCGAAATGGAAGCCCGGCTCTATGCCGAATGGGAGGAGCGCGGCTTCTTCAAACCAGGCCACAAGCCCAAGGCCGAACCCTTCACCATCGTGATTCCGCCGCCCAACGTGACCGGTTCGCTGCACATGGGCCATGCGCTGAACAACACGATTCAGGATATTCTCGTTCGCTTTGAGCGCATGCGCGGCAAGGATGTGCTGTGGCAGCCCGGCACGGACCATGCAGGCATCGCAACCCAGATGGTGGTGGAGCGGCTTCTCCAGAAGGAGAACAAGACCGACCGCCGCGCCATGGGCCGCGAGGCATTCCTCGAGCGGGTGTGGGCGTGGAAGGAAGAGTCTGGCGGCACCATTTCGCGTCAATTGCGGCGGCTCGGTGCCTCCTGCGATTGGTCGCGCGAGCGCTTCACCATGGATGAGGGGCTTTCGAAGGCCGTGCTCAAGGTCTTCGTGCAGCTCTACAAGGAGGGACTGATCTACAAGGACAAGCGCCTTGTGAACTGGGACCCCAAGCTGCTGACCGCCATCTCGGACCTCGAGGTGGTGCAGAAGGAGGTGAAGGGCAATCTCTGGCACCTTCGCTACCCTATCGAGGGGACGGACGAATTCATCATCGTCGCGACGACCCGGCCTGAAACCATGTTGGGTGATTCCGGCGTTGCAGTGCACCCCGAGAACGAGAGGCTCAGTCACCTGATTGGCAAGATGGTGAGATTGCCGCTTGTTGGCCGCCTGATACCCATCGTCGGCGACGACTACGCTGACCCCGAGAAGGGCACGGGCGCGGTGAAGATCACGCCGGCGCACGATTTCAACGATTTCGACGTGGGTCGGCGTCACGACCTTCGCCAGATCAACGTTCTCGACCAGTTCGGCAATATCCTGATCGATGGCAATGCCGAGTTCCTCGAGGCCGCCGACGTTCCGGCGGAGACCATGGCATTACACGGGTTCGACCGTTTCGAAGCGCGCAAGCGCATCGTCGAGATGTTCGAGGCGTTGGGGCTTCTCGACAAGATTGAGCCGCACACCAACCAGGTGCCGCATGGCGACCGCTCCGACGTTGTGATCGAGCCGTGGCTGACCGAGCAGTGGTATGTGAATGCCGCCGAGCTCGCCAAGCCCGCCATCGCCGCGGTTGAGAAGGGCGAAACCAGCTTCGTTCCGAAGAACTGGGAGAAGACCTATTTCGAGTGGATGCGCAACATCCAGCCGTGGTGCATTTCGCGCCAGCTGTGGTGGGGACACCAGATTCCGGCCTGGTACGGACCGGATGGCACGGTGTTCGTGGAGGAGACAGAGGCGCTGGCGCTCAGCGCAGCTGAACGGCATTATGGCATGCAGGCGAACCTGACGCGTGACGAGGACGTGCTCGACACCTGGTTCTCCTCGGCGCTGTGGCCGTTCTCGACGCTGGGCTGGCCGGAAGAGACACCGGAGCTCAAGCGTCACTACAAGACGGACGTGCTCGTCACCGGCTTCGACATCATCTTCTTCTGGGTTGCTCGCATGATGATGATGGGTCTGCACTTCATGCACGAGGTGCCGTTCCACACCGTCTACATCCACGCCCTGGTCCGCGACGAGAAGGGCCAGAAGATGTCGAAGTCGAAAGGGAACGTCATCGATCCGCTTGAGCTGATCGATGCCTATGGGGCGGACGCGCTGCGCTTCACGCTGGCCGCCATGGCGGCACAGGGCCGCGACATCAAGCTCGCCAAGTCACGCGTTGAGGGCTACCGCAATTTCGGCACCAAGCTTTGGAATGCCGCGCGCTTTGCTGAAATGAACGGCGTTGCGCATGATCCGAACTACGACCCGCTGGCGGCGCGCGTGACCGTCAACCGCTGGATCGCCGGCGATACGGCACGGACCGAGGCGCTGGTGCGCAAGGCGTTGGACGAATACAAGTTCAACGAGGCGGCGGCGGCCCTCTACCAGTTCGTCTGGAATGTGTTCTGCGACTGGTACCTCGAACTCATCAAGCCAATCCTCAACGGAACTGACGAGGCGGCCAAGGCCGAGACCCGCGCCACCACCGCCTGGGTGATGGAGCAGATCCTTCTGCTGCTGCATCCCTTCATGCCCTTCGTGACGGAAGAGTTGTGGCAGCAGACGGCGAAGCGCAGCCAATGGCTGATTGCTTCGGATTGGCCTTCCTATAGGGGCCTGGGCGATCCCGCAGCGGATGCCGAAATGGAATGGGTGATCCGTTTCATCTCCGAGGTTCGCTCGGTGAGAGCGGAGATGAATGTTCCCGCGGGTGCCAAGATTGGTTGTGTGCTGGTCTCCGCCAACAGCGACACCCGGCGCCGGGCTGATGCCTGGGAGAACGAGATCATGCGTCTGGCACGGCTCTCCTCCATAGCCTTCGAGGACAGTGTGCCGAAGGCCTCGGCGCAGATCGTGCTGAACGAAGCAACCGTGGCACTGCCGCTCGAGGGTGTCATCGACTTCGGGGCTGAAAAGGCGCGACTCGCCAAGGAGCTCGAAAAGATCGCCAAAGACACTGCCGCCATCGTTGGCCGCCTCAACAACCCCGGTTTCGTCGCCAAGGCCCCGCCGGAAGTGCTGGAGGAAAGCCGTGAGCGCAAGGCAGAACTGGAAAGCCGCAAGGCGAAGGTGGACGAGGCGCTCACCAGGCTGGGGTGAGGCGAAAGCCCGCAGTTGCGGCTTTCACCGATAGGCCGTGCGGGACGGCTCGACTAGGACAGACTGCAAATGCCCAACCAAAGGAGTCGTTCCATGCGCACGCTTATCGTTGCCGCGATCTCGGCATTCGTCGCTGTCTCAAGCGCCTTGGTGTTGTCTGAGCCCGCCTCTGCGGTGGTCTACTGCAAATATGTTGGTGTTCCCAAGGGTTGCGTCGCCAGGGCGGGCGTCATCTATCAGCCCGCTCCGGTCGTTCGTGCGGTGCCCGGCGTCGGCGCACCCGGTGTCAACACCCCGGCAAATCGCGGCGGGCCAGTGAACCGCATCGGCCGTCGCTAAATCAGCATTGCCATTTCAGAACTTGCGACAGGAGCGGCGGCCGCCCGGCCGCCTCATTTTGTTTGCGCAGGGGTTCTAGGGCGCTCGTTTCCGACTTCTGTCCAATGACCGAGTGATCTAGCCGGCCGCCTTTACCGTCTTCCGGTTCCGCAGCACATGTTCGTGTGCGCCGTCGTAGAGGGCAGAGTCCCGGAAGTCATGGGCATCGAGCACCGGACCGACGAGGATCAGCGCGGTGCGGGTGAGTTTTGCCTCGCGAACCTTCTTGGCTATGGTCGACAGCGTGCCGCGGATGATCATCTGGTCCGGCCAAGTGATGCGATAGGCGACGACAACTGGGCAGTCCGCTCCGTAGTGCGGGGTCAGCGCGCGCTCGACGTAGCCCAGGTTTCGGATCGAGAGATGGATGGCAAGCGTTGCCTTCGAGCGCCCCAGTTCTTCGAGCATCTCGCCCGGCGGCATGGAGGAGGACTGCATTGCGGTGCGGGTGAGGATCACAGTCTGGGCGATCTCGGGCAACGTGAACTCGGTCTTGAGTTCGGCGGCGGCGGCCGCGAAGGCCGGAACGCCAGGGGTGACATCATAGGGGATGCCAAGCCTAACAAGGTGGCGGATCTGCTCGGCGATCGCGCCGTAAAGCGACGGATCGCCTGAGTGCACGCGGGCCACGTCGTGACCCATGGCGTGGGCGGCTTCGATTTCGGCCACGATGTCCTCCAGCGTGAGCGGCGCGGTGTCAACCACGCGCGCTCCGGGAGGTGCGGCCTTCACGATCTCCTCCGGCACCAGCGAACCTGCATAGAGGCAGACTGGACAGGACTGGATGAGCTTCAGGCCGCGCACCGTGATGAGGTCGGGTGCGCCGGGGCCGGCGCCGATGAAATGAATGGTCATTCCGCAAACTCTCTCTTCTTGGCATAGCCGCGCGGGGTATAGGCGTAGGTCTTGCCATCGCCGCGCGCGAAACGTTTCGATTGCGACGAGCCAACCATCACCAGGGTGAGCATGTCGACGTCGTCAGGGTTGAACTCGGCGAAGCGCACGATCCTCACCTTCTCCTCGGGCCGTCCGAGGTTGGAGGCGATGATAACCGGCGTATCCTCCGGGCGATGCTGCTTCAGAATGGTGAAAGCGCGCTCCAGCTGATCGCGGCGCTTGAGCGAGCGCGGGTTGTAGAAGGAGATCACGAAGTCACCCTCCGCCGCGGCCCTAAGACGTTTCTCGATTGCTTCCCAGGGTGTCAGAAGATCGGAAAGCGAGATGCAGCAGAAGTCATGCCCGATCATCGCGCCGGCCTTGGCGGCCGCTGCCTGGAAAGCCGAGATGCCGGGAATGACGTTCACCGCGATGCGCGAGGGTTCAAGGTCGATCACCTCGTAGACAAGTGCAGCCATGGCATAGATGCCGGCATCACCAGAGCAGACGAGTGACACCTCCTTGCCCTGCTTTGCCAGCGCGATGGCATGGCGCACGCGGTCCTCCTCGCCACCCAGCGGGAAGCGGTGCTCCTGCTGGTCCGACTTCACGTCCGCCACGAGGTCGAGATATAGGCCATAGCCCACCCAGTCTGTCGATGCTTCGAGAGCCGACGTGGCTGCGGGTGCCCGCCAGTCCGGCGTGCCGGGGCCGATGCCCACGACATGCACGATGCCGCGGGCGTGACCGGGCAGGGTGAGCAGCGATTGTGCTGCCCTGGCAATGGCGCAGGTGCCCCGGGCCGATCGGGTTTTCTCGACGGTCAGCTCAGAGGCGCCACCTGCGGCGGCGAGTGCGGCGGCCTCGGCGACGCCCGGAACGCCAACTTCCTTTGCCACGATCTCCGATGGGTTCTTGAGGCGCGGGGTTTGAGCCTGCAGGGTCTCAACCGAGAAGAATCGGGCAGGCACGCCGAAATGGTCGGCAACGGCGTGAATTGCCGCCTCGTCCGATTTGAGATCAATGGACGCTATCATCGCGAGTGACAAGGGCGAGATGTTGCCGTCGGCCAATACCGCTTCCGCCAATGCGATCAGTTCGGATGGCT
The DNA here is from genome assembly GCA_945889445.1 of Rhizobium sp. Q54. GTDB lineage: Bacteria > Pseudomonadota > Alphaproteobacteria > Rhizobiales > Aestuariivirgaceae > Aestuariivirga. Next base: position 17,962 of record CAMDBX010000073.1, on the reverse strand, counting down.
CCGCGTTGCGCTCGCAGCCGAGACCCATGACGAGAGTTTTTGGATGGTAGACGAGGTTGGTGCGGGAGCCAACTGTCCGTTGTTCGGTTACCGTAAGGGTCACGGCATCAGGGCCGGGTGAGACGTGAGCTGTCGGAAAAGGGTTCAGCTTTCCGTCGATTGTGAGACCAGCGCCGTTCAGCAGCGCAGCAGTCGCGCCCTTCATGTCCTCCGGGTTGGCGAGCACGAATCCGGGAGCCGGATCATCCAGCGCGAAACCGAAGCGCACCTCGCTGGCAGTGGTGACGGCGGCATGCCCGCCGCAGAGCGTTGCAATTCGTCTGGCAAGCTCGTTGGCGCCGTGATGGCCGCCAAGAAGTGGCACCACGGATGAGCCATCCTCCGCGAGGGCGATCACCGCGGGCTCGCTGCGCTTGTCTGTCAAATGGGGAGCCAGAGCGCGAATGAGAATGCCAGCGGCGCAAAGGCCGATCACGGGGTGACCAGCCGCGAAGAGTGCGGCAAGGTGCGCCATCGCCTTGCTATAATTCACGTCACCGCCTGCAACGCAATCCGGCGTGTGAATCTCAGCGCCGAGCGGATCCTTGAGTTTGCGCGCCAGTGGCAAGGCGGACGCGCCGAGTACGAAGAGGACGGGCTTCACCATGCTTCGGTGCCCGAATAGACGAGGATCGAGGAGAAGTAGGGCAATTGATCTTCCGTGATGTCGAGGAGCGGTTTCACCACCTCGTCCCCATGTGTGGCCTTGATGATGACGTGGGCGCGCGAGGAAAGGTCCAGCAGCCCGAGAATCGCGCGCACCTTGCCCAGGTGGCGGCCAACTTTGATGAGCACCGCGCTTTCCGCCGTCATCAGCTCCTCGCGGAGCCGGTCTTCTGGCAGGGTGGCGGGCAGTATCTTCACCACCTCATTGCGTGCCGAGAGCGGGCGGCGCAGTGCGGCTGCCGAGGCCGTCATTGAGGTGACGCCGGGCACGATGGCGCAGGGATATGACCCGGCAAGTCTGGCGAAGAGATACATGAAGCTTCCGTAGAAGAAGGGATCACCCTCGCAGAGCATGACGACGTCGCTGCCCTGCTCGAGACGGGCCGCGATGGCTGCGGCTCCCGCATCATAGGCCTTTTCACCAGGCTCGCGCTCGACACGCATCGGCATGTCGATGACTAGGTGTTCGGCGGTGGCAGGAATGTAGGACTTGGCGATGTCGCGCGCTGTTGAGTCTTTGCCGTTGGCGGCAAGGTAGGCCACCACTGTGGCGTTGCCGATGAGGCGGGCCGCCTTGACCGTGAGGAGCTCAGGATCTCCGGGCCCAACGCCGACGCCGTGAAGTGTTCCCAATTTAGTTACCATGGCTTGCTCACCCGCCATTGCGTGACTGCCATGCGCGGCCTGAGCGCTCGCAGGCGGCCGACATGAGTGAGGCTGGATATCTCCATTCGTACGATGTCGCCCCCATGCTTTTCATGGAGGTCATAGAGGTGGAGTTCACCCTCGATGGTGACGACATTGGCCACCATGATGCCGCCGGGACTTAGTGCATCCCAGGCGCTCTCGACGACGCCGGGGAGCCACAAGCCGCCACCAATGAACACAGCGTCTGGGGCGGGTTGCCCGGCATAGGTGCCCGGTGCCTCGCCTGCCACGACCTTGAGTCGCGGCGTGCCAAGGGCATCCGCGTTGGTGGCGATCATGGCGAGTCGATCGGGGTCGTGTTCGAAGGCGATCGATTGGCAACCGCGTGCCGCACGCATCCATTCGATCGAGATCGATCCGCAACCGGCGCCGACATCCCACAGCAGCTTTTCGGGCGCGGGAGCGAGTGCGGCAAGGGTGGTCGCGCGCACTTCGCGCTTGGTGAGTTGGCCATCATGCAGAAAAGCATCGTCGGGGAGGCCGGCAACCCGGGAGAATGTCATTGCGCCACGAGAGGCGACGCAGCTTATGGCCAGCGTGTTGAGGTCGGAGAATTGCGTGTCCGGAACGCTGTCGGCAACGAAGGTGGATTGCCTGTCGCGCGGCCCGCCCATGTTCTCCAGTACGGTGATCTCGCTTCGGTCAAAACCGCGGGTCACCAGGCGGCGGGCAACCTCTGCAATGGTGCTGCGATCGGCGGTCAGCACGATCAGCCGCACGCCCGGCTGGATGAAGGGCTCAATATGGGCGGCGTCGCGGCCATGGAGCGTGAGGGTGTCACAATCGGGGAGTGACCAGCCCATGCGGGCTGCGGCAAGCGAGAAGGCCGAGAGAGCGGGGACGATCTCCATCTCCGAGAAAGGGATGAATTCCATGAGCTTGCGGGCAACGCCATAGTTGAGCGGGTCGCCGGTGGCCAGCACGACCGTCTTCCGACCTCGCAATGGGCGAATGCGATCCACTACGGCGGAGAAGGGTTGGGGCCACTCATGGATGTCGGCCGCAATGCCGCTCGGCAGGTAGCCGAGGAGGCGGGTGGATCCGACGATCACCTCGGCCACTTGGATCGCGGTTTGGGCCCGCTTGGTGAGACCGTCCCAGCCATCTTCACCCATCCCGACGATGGTCAGCCAGTTGCTCATGCTGCCCCGCGCGCAAGGGCGTTGATGACCGATGCCGCCATGGCCGAACCACCGCGGCGGCCGAGCAATGCTGCATAAGGGATGCCGCGGGGATTGGCGTGAAGCTCGTCCTTCGATTCCGCAGCGCCGACAAAGCCCACCGGAAAGCCGACAATGGCGGCGGGTTTCGGTGCGCCCGCGTCAATCATTTCGAGTAGCGCGAAGAGGGCGGTAGGCGCATTGCCGATCACCGCAATGCTGCCGGCAAGGTGATCACGCCAGAACTCTACGGCTGCAGCTGAGCGGGTGTTGCCGGTTGCCAATCCGACCTCGCGGGCGCGGGGGTCGTTGAGCGTGCAGATGACGTTCAGCTGCTTGTCGATGATGCCATGGCGGACCATTTCGACATCGACCAGCACAGTCGTGCCTGCTGCGAGGGCGCCCTGCGCGGCAGTGACGAAGTCGGATGAGATGCGGAGATCTGGCGCAATATCCGGCATGCCGCAGGCGTGGATGATACGCGTGGCGATGGGCTCCGCGTCTGGCGGGAGTTGCGAGAAGTCGGTCTCGGCGCGGATGATCTCGAAGGACCGCCGGTAGATGGCAGCGGGATCGCGGAGATAGTCCATCACTTCTTCAGCATGCTCACGGGACCCAGCGGATGATCGGCGTGGGGGTAGGGGGCATGCGTGTGGCCGTGGTCATGTTCATGACCATGGCCATGAGGATGGTCATGACCGTCGTCGTGATGGTGGTGATGGGGTTGCCCCGACAGGATTTTGCCGGGATCGACGGCGAGCACGGCGTCCTTCTTCTTCCTCGGCATTGTCTTGCACATCTGGTTGCAGACGCCGTCGCAATATGCGCAGTCCTCGGAGGTGCCAATGCCCTCTACGTGGTGATGGTGACTTTCCTGCACGGCGCCAACATCAGCCTCGAACCCCAGAACCTGTGTGCGATATTTGCACATCTGGCAGTTCATGGCGATGTCACCAGTCAGGATCTGGTCAATGCGCTCGGCAAAGGTGGCGATAACCTGCGGATGGTCGTTGAGGTAGGGCGCCTTGATGAATTCGATCTCCGGATGGCGCGCAGCAACGGCGTCCGTTGCATCATAGATGCGATCGATGAGGATGCCGGTGAAGAGGAAGTACGGGAACACCACGATGCGGCGGTAGCCGAGGCGCGCGGCATGCTCGAGGCCGGGATCAACCAACGGAAAGGTGACGCCGGAATAGGCCGTCTCCGCCCAGCCGAAGCCAAAGCCTTCCCACAACAGACGCGTGACCTTGGCGACGTTGGAGTTGGCGTCCGGGTCGGAAGCGCCGCGGCCGACAACGACGAGGAGAGTCTCATGCTTGGGGACGCCCGGCCCCGCCTTGTCGAGGGCTTCCTGCACGCGGTCACCCGCGGCACGCATCATCTTCGGGTCGATGCCCAGTTCCTTGCCGTAGTCGATGCGGAGGTCGTTGGCGGCGGCATAGGTGTTGAGGACGGAGGGGATGTCGTTTTTGGCGTGACCCGCTGCAAACAGCATGCCCGGTACGGCAAGCACGCGGGTAACGCCCTGTGCCTTCAGGCTGTCGAGGCCCGTCCGGATGATGGGGGTGGCGAACTCGAGATAGCCGTATTCAACCGGGTACTGCGGCAGGTGCTTCTTGAGATGTTCGGCCAGCACTGCGAATTCCCGCACCGCATCCTTGTCGCGGCTGCCGTGTCCGCACAGCATCACACCCAGTTTTTCCGCCATCGGTCCTGCCTTCCAGATCTAGCGCGCCCCCGGGCGAGGCCCGGTCCGGAAGACAGCCCCGGACTTGGCCCCGCATTTGGGTCAGCCGCACCGGAATTTGCTTTCAGTCCCGTCTCTGGGGACGCTGTGAAAAGGAGTTCTAGACCCCCGAATGCCCTGTCACAAGCTCGTTTGCGGCGTCCTAGAACTCGATCCCGGCCTGTGCCTTCACGCCGGACCGGAACGGGTGTTTTACCTGCTCCATTTCGGTCACCAGGTCGGCGATCTCGATCAGTTCGTCCTTGGCATTGCGGCCGGTGACGACCACGTGCTTGCCCTCCGGCTTGTTCTTCAGGACCTCGACGACCTCGTCGAGCGGGAGGTAGTCGTAGCGCAGAACGATGTTAAGTTCATCGAGCATCACCATCTTGTAGTCGGGGTCGGCGATCATCTTCTTGGCCTCCTCCCATGCGGCACGGGAGTGGGCGATATCCCGCTCGCGGTCCTGGGTCTCCCAGGTGAAACCCTCGCCCATGGCCTTGATGGTGACGAGATCGGGGAACCTCTCCAGCACGCTCCGTTCACCCGTTGCCCAGGCGCCCTTCACGAACTGGATAACGCCGGATTTCATGCCATGGCCCACGCAACGGAACACCATGCCGAACGCCGCCGTGGACTTGCCCTTGCCCTTGCCGGTGTGGACGATGAGCAGACCCTTCTCGATGGTCTTGCCTGCCATGATCTTGGCCCGGGCAGCCTTCTTCTTCGCCATCTTCTCGTGGTGGCGTGCGTTGTCGTGGTCGGGGGTCTCTTCGGTCATCGTGTCAGGTCCTCGAGAAGATCATGGGCTGAGTTGAGGCGCGGCGTCCAGAGGCCCCGCTGGGCGGCCTCGCGGAAGCGTTCGGCGATTTCGCGCAGGGCAGCGGGGTTGTTGTCCCGGATGAAATGTCGCGTTGCATCATCGGCGAGAAAGGCGTCATAGGCCAGATCGAAGTGGTGCGGTCGCACCGCACCGGTGGTGGCGGCGAAGGCGAACATGTAGTCAACGGTCGCTGCAATTTCAAACGCGCCCTTGTAGCCGTGGCGTTTCACGCCGTCGATCCACTTGGGGTTCACGACCCGCGAGCGCATGACGCGGCTCACTTCTTCTTCCAGCGAGCGGATCACCGGATGTTCCGGCCGGGAATGGTCGTTGTGGTAAACACGTGGCCGGACGCCGGAGGCCTGCTCCACCGCCGCCGTCATGCCGCCCTCGAACTGGTAGTAATCGTCCGAGTCGAGCAGGTCGTGCTCGCGATTGTCCTGATTGTGGACCACGGCCTCTATGCGCCTGAGGCGTTCCGTGAAGGCCTTCTCGTCGTTGATGCCGTGGGTCTTGGCGCCGTAGGCATAGGCACCCCAGGTGACATAGGCCGCGGCAAGGTCGGCCCGGTCGGTCCATAGTTTTTCATCGATCAGCGCCTGCAGTCCTGCGCCGTAGGCGCCTGGCTTGGATCCGAAGATGCGGTGCCCTGCCATCTCCCGCGCGTCCGAAACCTCGACACCGCTCGAGGTGAGAAGGGCTGCCTCGGCACGCATGCGGGCGGCGAGCGGGTTGTCCTCGTCATCCTCCGCGAGTGCACCGACGGCACGGATGGCCTTGTCGAGAAGCTCGATCTGCGCCGGGAACGCATCGCGGAAGAAGCCCGAGATGCGGAGTGTTACATCGACACGGGGCCGCCCAAGCTTGGCGAGCGGGATGATTTCATAGCCCGTCACGCGCCAACTGGAAGGCTCCCACACGGGCCTTGCGCCGATGAGTGCGAGGGCCTGCGCAATGTCATCCCCGCCGGTACGCATGTTTGATGTACCCCATGCGGAGAGACCAAGTGCCTTGGGATACCGTCCGAAGTCCTGGAAGTGACGGAGCAGAAGGTCCTCCGCCGATCTCTGACCAAGGTTCCAGGCCGTTGGTGTTGGCACCGTGCGATTGTCGAGGGAGTAAAAATTTCGCCCCGTGGGCAAGACGTCAAGACGACCGCGCGTTGGCGCACCAGAGGAACCCGGGGCGACGAAGCGTCCCGCGAGCCCCTTGATCAGTGCGGCCACTTCATCACGGCCGCAGGCACGCAGTGCCGGACGGACGCGCGTTTCGATTTCCGACAGGACCATCGCCGTATTGGTGAAGCCCCTTGGTGGCTCTGTGCCGGTGAGCAGCGATGCAGCGAACAATTCAAGACGCTCCACCGTGTCGCCATTGCTGCGCCAGGGATCGCTTGTGAGTGACTGAAGCACGGCCGGCCTGTCGGCAATCCATGAGGCGGCCATGTTACAGGTGAGAGGATCGAATTCAGAGAAACCGAAGTCCACTGCCAGCGCGCGGATGAGCGACTGGTCGCCCGCCTCGCCAAGGCCGCGCGGCACGCGGGTCAGGGCGACGAGAAGATCCGTCTCCAGCCGTCCCTCGGGCGAGGTACCAAGGATGTGCAGGCCGTCGCGGATCTGGGATTCCTTGAGGTCGCACAGGAAGGCGTCCAAGCGTTGGAGGTCGTCGTCCTCGTTGCCGGTGAATCCCGCATCGACGTCGAGGTTGGATGATTTGGTCAAGTTGAGGATGTCCGCCTTCAGCGAGTCGCTTCGCCGACGGTCGAGGCCCGCTGCAAGGTAATATTCATCGACGAGGGCTTCGAGGTCCTTCAGGGGGCCATAGGTTTCGGCACGTGTGAGCGGCGGCGTCAGATGATCGATGATGACTGCACCGGTGCGTCGCTTGGCCTGCGTTCCCTCGCCGGGGTCATTCACGATGAAGGGATAGAGTTGCGGCAGCGGCCCGAGGGCCACTTCCGGCAGGCATTCTTCAGTCAGCGCATTGGCCTTGCCCGGAAGCCATTCGAGATTGCCGTGCTTGCCATTGTGGATGACCGCATCGGCCCTGAAGCAGTGACGGAGCCAGAAATAGAACGCCAGATAGCCATGTGGCGGTAGCAGCGCCGGGTCGTGATAAGTGGCCTTCGGATCGATGTTGTAGCCACGCGCCGGCTGTATCGCCACGGCAGCATTGCCAAAGAGGCGGACGGGAAGATGAAAGGCATCCGAGGCGAAGAAGGGGTCGCTTGAAGGGTCACCCCAGCGTTCGGTAACCCGTGAGCGGAGGCCCTCGGGAAGCGTGTTGAAGTGGGTGAGATAGTCGGTGAGAGTGAGGCGTGTGCCATTCATAGCACCGATCTCACCTTGCCCGGGTTGGATCCGAGGCTCTGCATTGTCGGCAGAAGAAAGGGATCGCTGGGTCAAGTCTGGCGAGGGTGATACATGTGCCTTGTGCGTGTGCAGGGCATTGGTCGGGCCGCGCTGCAGATCCTCGATGATAGCATTGCCGGTCAGCGGGTAGCGATCGGTGGTGTATCCCGCCGCTTGCATGGCATCGAGGATGGCCACCGTGCTGGCGGGTGTGTCGTAGCCGACGCCATTGGCGATGCGGCCATCCTTGTTTGGATAGTTGGCCAGGATGACCGCCACCCTGCGCTCCGGTGCCGGCGTGCGGCGCAGCCTTGCCCAGTTGGCGGCGTGTTCGGCTACGAAGGCAACCCGGTCCGGTACTTCCCGGTAAGTGACAATGCGGCACTCGGTTGCGGCGTGCCACAGGCTGTCGGCCTTGAAGGAAATGGCTCGCGACATGATGCGGCCGTCGAGTTCAGGCAGGACCACATTCATTGCGAGGTCACGGGCGTTGAGGCCTTGCGAGGACTGGCGCCAGCTATCCTCCGAGGAACCGGAGAGAACGACCTGCAGCACCGGGCAGTCATGCACAGCCAGTGGATCGGTGTTGCCCCCGGAAGCGACCGCGAAACTGGTGGCGTTGAGGATCACATCGGGTGCCGCTAGCCCCTTCTGCAACACGTCAACACTGGCGTGGTCCTTCAGGCTGGCGACATAGAAGGCCTTGCTGCCGATGCCCCGCGCAGCCAGTGCCTCCACCAGGGCATCGATGGGTGCCGTCTGCGCGCCCTCGAGGATCGAGCGGTAGAAAACGATGGCGGCCAGCGGAGAAGCGGGCTGCGAGGTGTCTCGATAGAGGCCCGCCTTGGGCAATTCGCGAGCCGTTTGGGGTGCCGTGCTGCCATCGATGAGATGACGGCAATAGGCGAGGAATGCAGCTGCATTCTCAGTTCCACCCATCACCAGATACTGGCGCAGACGCTCGCAGTGGTGGGGGCTGAGTGTTGAGCGGCCCGCGAGATCAGGATCGGGTTGCGCGTCCCCTGGCAGAACGCACAGCGTGGTTCCGCGTTCGCGCGCCATGGCCTCGATCTGGTCGAGACCGTAACTCCAGTAGGAGTTGCCGCCCAGCACGCGCAGAACGATCAGCCTGGCGCGCGAGAGTGTCTTCTCAATGTAGAGATCGACCGAGAGCGGATGCTGCAATTGGAGCAGATTGGCGAGCCTGAGAGAGCAGGGCTGGCCGTCATGGGCACGGGCGAGGCTGGCGAGTTCGCTGTCAGCAGCGGAAAGAATAATGAGATCGGCAGGAGACTGCGCGAGATCGACGGCTTCTGCGGCGCCATCGATCACGCCCGATGTGGTGGCAAGGAGATGCATCAGCCCCGCAGCATGGCGGTGATCGCCTCGCGGTCCATGTGCTTCTCGCCGATGACCACGAGCTGGGTGCTGCGCGCTTCACCGGCCTTCCAGGGGCGGTCAAAATAGCTGTTGAGGCGCGGGCCTACTGCCTGAACCAGCAGGCGGGAGGGCGAACCCTTTGCATCGACGAAACCCTTGAGACGGAGGATGTCATGCCTGGCGATCGTATTCTCGATGCGGCTGAGCAGCGCGGCCCTGTCGTCCACTTCGCCAAGCGTGACGATGAAGGTGACGAAGTCGTCGTGGTCGTGCTGCTCTTCGCCTTCCATCTCGTGGTGTGAGCGACGGTTGTGCAGGTCGTCTTCGGCTGAGGCGCCGACGCCAAGCAGCGCCGCCACGTCGATCTGACCGTGACGAGCCGGCACGAGCCTGGTTCCGGCGCGGACCTTCTGCCGCAGTTCCCCGGTCACGGCCTCATGCTCATCACCGACAAGCAGGTCGATCTTGTTGAGGATCACCATGTCGGCGCAGTTCAGCTGGTCCTCGAACAGTTCCTCGATCGGGTTTTCGTGATCGAGGTTGGGATCCGCCTCGCGCTGCGCTTGAACGGCATCTTCGTCATCGGCGAAGCGACCCTCTGCCAGGGCCTTGGCATCGACCACGGTAACGACGCCGTCGACAGTCACCCGCGACTTGATTTCCGGCCAGTTGAAGGCCCTCACCAGGGGTTGGGGCAGGGCGAGGCCCGAGGTTTCGATCACGATGTGCTGCGGCGGATCCTTGCGGTCCAGCAACTTGCGCATGGTGGGCACGAAGTCATCGGCCACGGTGCAGCAGATACAACCGTTGGCGAGTTCGATCACGTCCTCGTCGCGACAGTTCTCGACTCCGCAGCTTCGCAGGATCTCGCCATCGACGCCGACGTCGCCGAACTCGTTGATGATCAGCGCGATGCGGCGGCCCTGGGCGTTCTCCAGCATGTTACGGATCAGCGTGGTCTTTCCCGCGCCGAGAAAGCCGGTGATGACGGTGGCTGGGATCTTTTCAGTGCTCATGTGGCGTAGATGTCCTTGGCGGTCCGATCCAGCACGAGCCCGAGGAACAGGCCGATGATGCACCAGAATATGGCGTTGGCGGCAATCGAGTTGGCGACGAAGCGGGCCACCAGTTCCGCTGGCACCATGGCCTCGCCATGCGGCGCCATGGGCGCGCCGATGACATGCGGTGCCATGATCAGGACCGCAGCAAGGACGAGTGTCCACAGGCGTGTCTGGGTGGCGATGAGGTAGATGCCGGCGGCGGTTGCCGCGATGGTTCCCACCCACCAGACCTGACGGGCGAAGAGATCTGCGGCGGCCATGCCAGGTAGTTCCGGCGGCAAGCCCACTGCCGGGGCCAGCGTGACGGCAAGAAACCCGCAGAGACCCCACATGACCCCGTTTTGCCGGGTGATTGGCAATCCGACAAGCAGCGACACGGCGGCCAGCATGGCAGCGAAGCCAGCGCCCGTCATGGCGGCGCTTGCGGTGGTTGCAAGTGTCCGTTGCCAGCCGTCTTCCGGGGCCCAGCCCTCGCCATGGTCGTGGTCGTGACCGTCCGACTCGGTTTGTCCCGTCGTTGGGGTTCCGGCGTCTGGTGTAGCGGCATGGGAGTGCGAGGCGGGATCACCCGCCCGCTCAAAAGCTTCCGCCTCAAGAATCAAGGGCGTCAGCCGCACATGCTGGATGGCGCCCATGACGAGCCCCGCCGCGATCCCTGCCAGGAGCACGGCGAGTATGACCCGCCCGATCATGTAAGTTGCCGTCTGCTCAGTGGCAGGGGAAGCCGATGGCGTGGCGCGTGTCGTGCGCCGCGTTGTGCGCCACGGCCATGCTGGAAAGGCCAACCGCGAAAGTCAGCGTCGCGCCGATGAACAGCAGTGCGAAGCCCGCGGCAATGCGCCTGGAAGCGGTGAGCGAGGTGGTGGAAGAAATCGTGCGAGCGGTCATGAACACCCTCCGTGGTGACCCGTTAACGTGCTGTTGTGTGGCAGGTCTCCTGACTTGCGGGTCGTTGAGTTTCGGCGGCCTTCCCGGTTTCCCAGTGGCCAGTCGTGCCGAAACCCTCTCCGCTCACAGTTGCGGGGGCAGCCACGGATTCGGCCCCGATTGGGTCATCCTCACCGTGTTCCCTGTTAGGCCCGAAGTCCGTTTGGCTCCGGGCACCACACAATCACTGTTCTGGCAGGTTGACAGGGCGCAGTCAACTCGCCAGCGCCGCCGCAGAGTCCAGAAACGACACAGTGATGAACCGCCTGTTTACCGCCTGTCAACTTTCTAAGCCCCTTTCGGAAATAGGTTTTTAACCACGCCGATCCGATACTCCGTCACATGAACATCCGTAACGCCTTACTCGCCTCCGTCTTCACCGTGGTTCTTGCCGCCAGTGCCGCTCCGGCCTGGTCCGCTGCCTCCACGCCGGAAACCCAACTCGCGGCAGAAGCCTACAAAGCTTTGCAGGCGGGCGACGCTGAAACGGCGGTGGCCGATTATTCCAAGGCCATTGATTCTCGCGCTCTGCCGCCCGATGTGCTGGCCAATGCGCTGCTCAACCGCGGGCTGGCCTATCAGCGGCTGAACGAGCATGAATTCGCCATCGACGATTACACGGCGGCTCTGCGGGTGGACGCATTGTCGGGTAAGGTTCGCGCGCTGGCGCTCTATAATCGGGGGCTGTCCTATCAGCGGCTGCAGCGCAATGCGCTGGCCATGGAGGATTTCACTTCGGCGTTATTCCTCGATGCCGAGTTCAGCCATGCCTACTATAGCCGCGGCACGCTGCTGCGCGACTCGGGCCAGTATCTCTTCGCGCTCGCTGATTTCGCCAAGGCGCTGCGCTACAACTATCCCGATCCGGCCCGTCTTTATGTGGCCGAGGCTGCAACTTACGAGAAGCTGAACCGCACAGCTGATGCACGCGCTTCGCTGATCAAGGCGCTTGACGCCAAGCCCGGCTACGAGCCGGCACAGAAGCGGCTGGCTGCTCTCGAAGGTGCGCCGGTGACGGTGTCAGTGGGCGATTCGATCCAGACCGCCGAGGTTAGCCCCGCGAGCGATCTGCCCGTTGCCAAGGCGCCCTCCGCCAGCCTCATGGGTGACGAACCCCAGTCTTCCGAGATCACCGGAAAGCTTTACACTGACCGCGTTCCGCAGGAACAGGTGCGGGTCGCCTCGGCAGAGCCGCTCGCGGACGCGCAGCCCGCCGCCGCCGCTGCGGAAGAGAAGGTTCTCGCCGTTGAAGAGGTGCCGGAAGATACCCAAGTTGCCGCCGTGGCAGAGCCTGTGGCCGATGAAACCCATACCGCCTCGCTTGACGCTGCGCCTGCTGACGAGCCCGCACCAGCGAAGAAAGTCACTGGCTGGTCCGTGCAGCTTGCCTCTGCGACAACAGAAGACTCGGCCTGGTCCACTTGGAAGAAGATGCAGGCCCGCAACAAGGCACTGGCCTCCCAGGAGCCGGTGGTGGTGCGTGCTGATCTTGGGTCAAAGGGCGTGTTCTATCGCGTCCGGCTTGTCGGGTTCGAGACGCAGGGCGATGCCAACCGAACCTGCTCGAAGCTCAAGGCCAAGGGTGTAAAGTGTTTCATCAGCAAGGCGTCCTCCTGATCTGAATTCGGTTGCCGGATATGGAACCCGGAGCGGGGCGGCAGCCTGGCTCCGGGTTTCTCTTTTGTATAAGCCAGTGTTAAGGCTTCAAAACTAACCTAGCGTCATGTTCGTGCTCGATGACTTTCAGCGCCTCATGCAGTCCGGCCATGACGAGCCATCCCGCTCGGATGCGCTGGATGGCTTCGCTGGCGGCATTACCGAGGAGGGCTGCACGGCTCTCACCGCGCTTGTCAACGCATCGAACGCCATCCTTCACCGCGAGTTGATCGGTCGTATTCATGCGCAAACGCAAGAGTTTTTTGAGCGCTTGGTGATCGATGTGCTGCTGGCCATGGGGTATGGCAGTGACCGCGCCGAGATGGCGCGGTGCATTGGGCGTTCGGGGGATGGTGGCATCGACGGGATCGTTCCGCTGGATGAGCTTGGCTTCGATTCGATCTGCATCCAGGCCAAGCGCTTGAAGCCAGGTACGGCAGTTCCCATTGGCGATGTTCGTGATTTTGCCGGAAGCCTGGAGGCTCGAAGGGCCGGAAAGGGCGTGTTCGTGACGACCACCCATTTCTCGGCCGGGGCCACCGAGTTCTGCGCGCAGCTTGTGCGCCGCGTGGTGCTGATCGACGGCAACCGGCTGGCTGACCTGATGCTGCGCCACGGCATCGGCGTCCGCGTTCAACACCGTTTCGAGATCCGGTCGCTTGACCGCCGTTATTTCGCGCCGACGGCAGGGAAAGGGTCGATTTAGCCCAACGCTGGGGAAAACCCGGCACTTGGCGGTTCTCCAAGGTGCCCGCATTCCCTATGATCGGCGAATGGCCCTGAACATTCTCAAGCTCTGCGTCGGCGTTTCCGAAATCGAGGACCTCGAATCCTGGGTCAAGGATTGCAAGGCGGGCCGCGATACGCTGGACCACGTCACCCGCATGTTTCCCAAGCGCAAGGACGAGATCTTGCCCGGTGGGTCTCTGTATTGGGTGCTGCGCGGAATGGTTCTGTGCCGCCAGCCCATCGCCGCCCTGGAGCCGGTCACCGGGGCTGACGGAATCGAGCGCTGCCGCATCGTCTTCAAGCCGCAAATCATTCCGGTGAGGCCCGTGCCGAAGCGAGCCTTCCAGGGCTGGCGCTATCTGGATGAATCCGATGCGCCGCCCGACCTGCCGAAGTCTTCGAAGATCGAAGGCATGCCGGAGAAATTGCGCCGTGAACTGGCCGAGCTTGGCCTCCTGTAGAAAGAATCAGACCGGAACGTTGTCGATGAGGCGTGTCTTTCCCAGCCACGCGGCAGCGATGACGCGCAGCGGTTCATCTCGATGTTGGGGCGGGGCCAACGTCTCTGCGTTGCGGACGGTGACGTAGTCGACCTTGAAACCCAAAGCCATCAGCGTGCGCGTGGCGAGGGTTGTGGCTGACTGGATGTCGAGGCCGGCGCGGATACGTTCAGCCGCATGGCTGATGCTCGAGAAGATCGCCAGCGCCTGCTGTCGCTCCTGCTTGGAGAGATAGACGTTGCGCGATGACTTCGCGAGTCCGTCTTCCTCCCGCACCGTTGGCACGCCCACCACCTCGATGGGAATGTCGAGGTCGCGCGCCATGCGCTTGACGACCTGCAGTTGCTGGTAGTCCTTCTCGCCGAACATGGCGTAGTCAGCACGCGTTTGCGTAAACAGCTTGGCGACAATGGTTGCTACACCATCAAAAAACTGCGGGCGGAACTTGTCCTCGAGGCCCGCCTTGGCGGGGCCCGTGAGCACCACCGTGGTGCAAAAGCCCGGCGGATAGATCTCGGCGGGATCTGGCAGGTAGATCAGGTGGCAGCCAGCCTTGCCAAGCTTGATGACGTCGCCATCCTCGTCGCGGGGGTACTTGTCGAGGTCCTCATTTGCGGCGAACTGCTTGGGGTTGACGAAGATCGTGGTGATCACGCGATCGGCGCGCTTCAACCCTTCGGTAACCAATTCCATGTGGCCGGAATGGATGGCACCCATGGTGGGCACGACGGCGTAGCTCAGGCCCTCCTTTCGCCACTTGGCGGTTTCGCGGCGGAGGGCGGCAAGGGTGCGGACGAGTTTGGGCTTCATGATCTCAGGATCTGATTTTCCGTCAGGAATCTTGGTTTAGCCCGACTCTCGCCACGACGGAAAGGGTCAGTCGTCCGAGCCAAAATTGATGCCCCGGTTGACTGCGTCACGGCCGAACTTGTCGCGGATGCGGTCAACGGCCAGTTCTGCCTTGGCGCGGGCGGCGGTGGTGACGTCGAGTGTCTCCGTCTCCTGCTCGGGCCTCGCCTCCACCAGGCCGGAGATGCCGATGCCGATGAGCCTGAACGCGGTGCCCGTGGTCTCGCGCTGCAGCAGCGGCAGTGCGGCATCATAGATGCGGTGGGCGAGCAGGGTGGGATCGGCAAGGGAGACGTTGCGAGTCCTCAGCTTGAAGTCTGACGTCTTGAGTTTCAGTACGACAGTGTGGCCCGCCACACCCTCCGCCTTGGCGCGGCGAGAGACCTTCTCGGCCAGCGGCCACAGGATGCGCTCCAACTCGGCACGATCGGCGATATCGGTATTGAATGTGGTCTCGGCGCTGATCGATTTTGAGTGGTCGTCGGTAGAGACGATGCGCTGGTCCTCGCCTCGCGACAGGTGGTAGAGCCGTGCGCCCATCGAGCCATAGCGGCGCATCAGATCGTTCTTCTCCATCTGCTGGAGCTGGGAGATCATCGTGATGCCGCCCTTTGCGAGTTCCTCCTGCATCGCCTTGCCGACACCCCAGATGAAGCCCACGGGCTTCGAGGCGAGGAAGCTGAGTGTCTCCGCCTTGCCCAGTACCGAGAAGCCGCGTGGCTTCTCGAGGTCGGAGGCAAGCTTCGCCAGGAACTTGTTGTGCGACAGGCCAACCGAGGCTGAAATCCCGACCTTCTCGGAAATGCGAGCGATGAGGTGCGCCAGTGTCAGGGCCGGGCTCATGCCATGCAGCCGTGCGGTGCCGGTGAGATCGAGGAAGGCTTCGTCAATGGACAAGGGCTCGACCAGCGGTGTCACCTCCAGCATCAACTCACGCACCTGTTTTCCTGCAGTTGCATATTTCGTCATGTCAGGCGGGATGACGGTGGCGTGGGGGCAAAGCTTCAACGCCTTGAACATGGGCATTGCGGACTTCACGCCATGGATACGCGCAATGTAGCAGGCGGTGGAGACCACGCCGCGCGTGCCGCCACCGATGATCACCGGCTTGTCTGCAAGTTCCGGCCGGTCGCGCTTTTCAACTGCCGCATAAAAGGCATCGCAATCGATGTGCGCAATTGAGAGTTGATGCAACTCGGGGTGCCGAAGGAGGCGCGGGCTGCCGCAGGCGCGACAGCGACGATCAACGCCCAAAACCGCTGAAAAGCAGTCGCGGCAAATGCCCGCCGTCGCGCCATCGTCTTGCATGTCGAACATACTAGCGCGGCTTGGCGAAATGGGGAACACTGTCCGAGGGGCACGGCGGCAAGCAGGAGAACGCGATGTACAAGCTCTACAACGTCAAGACATGGGGATCGCTGGCAATTCACTGCCTGCTGGAGGAACTCGAAGCTCCCTACACCAACATCTGGATGACGCGCGAACAGGTGCGCGAGCCGGAATTCCGCGCCATCAGCCCGATCGGCATGATTCCGGCTCTTGGGCTTGCCGATGGCCGCACACTCTATGAGTCGGCAGCGATCGTGTCCTTTCTCGTTGCTGCCCACCCGGACAAGCACATGTCGCCAGCTCTCGGTTCTGCGGACTACGGTGAGTTCATGACGCTCCTTCATCTGATGAGCACCGAGATCTATGCCTTCGGCAATGTCGGCATTCTGGTGGATGAATTTGTCGTGGGTGATGCCGAGCGCCAGACGATGAGGACGAAGATCAGCCAGAAGGTAGATGGCTACTGGAAGATCATCGAGGAACGACTGGCGGGCTCTGGCCCATGGCTGATGGGGCGCGATTTCTCGGCTCTCGATCTCTATGCCTTCATGTTGTCGATCTGGGGACCGCCCAACGAGCAGGGACTGCACGACAAGTACCCCGCCATCGCAAAGCTGGCTGCCGCCGTGCGTGCACGACCGAAACTGAAGGCCGTGCTGGAGTCGCATGGTGTGATGGAGCCGGGAGGCTACCTCGGCTAGCTGAGCGCCGCGGACCTATTCGAGTGTCCAGTGAATGGCGCGACACTCCACGGCCAGTTGCCGCGTGGTCTCGGTCAGGTTCACGTTGAGGCGGCGGAGCATCCGATAGGTGAGGTTGGGGGTAGACCGCGTACCATCCTTGTCGATCCCCGCGCCGCGGTAGCTGCGCATTTCCTTGGTGAAGGCGCCCAAACGGCTGCAGTCGAAAGCCTTCTTGTCGGCGAAGTAGTCACTTACGAGGCCATTGTATTTCGTGATGAAGCCCTTGGCGTCGGCCATGATCTGGTTCCTGTCGAAGCGACTTTCCTGCATGCTTGGATGTTCCATCCAGGCATCGTCGATCAAGGAATAGTGACCAATTCCGGCCTGCGGTTCCTGCGAGGTTCTCTTCACAGCATAGAATTGCGGCTCCAGCGGCACGCCGCGCAGCAGCAGGTTGCCCTCGTAGACGGCTTCGAGATAGTCCGTGTAGGTCTTGAGAAGGGCGTTCAACTGCTTGACGTCGCCCTTGTAGTTCGACGTGTCGAGGAACACCCTGACGCTCAGGTCAGCACTGTCATCATACTCGTAGGACACATTGCTGCCCCTGATCTCGACATTCTTGATGGTGAGATCCGGCATCTTCAGATCAGCGAAGAGATCGGTCACGATCTCAAGGACGCGAGTGCGAACGTCCGGCCGCAGCTTGTCGCCGTCCCAGAGCCGCGGGTCGAGCACGGTGGGGAAGGTGGTGATACGATCGATTGCCGCCGAAATGTCCTGATCGCTGCTGGTCACGAGTGGTGCGATGGCGACGTAGGGTGCACTGTTCCAGCGGCCCGGATCGTTCGCCTCTGCGAGGGTCGCTCCACCGAGAAAACTCGCGCACAGGAGTCCCGTCAACATCATCGCCTTCAGCATTGTCGATTTACTCCCATTTCGCGGGACGCGGAAATATCTGCGCCCGCGACCGCTTCAAGTGACGCCTTGCTGCATTCAGGCATGGCACCCGTCAATTGGTAGAATTCCCGTGTGCCGTGCAGAATGTAATTTTTCTCACATTCCTCTGGGGCCGCATCGGGGGCGAATAACAATTTCTACGGACAATATGAGGTGCTTACGGATTTGGTCCTTGGTCATGACCCGGTAACCGGTCGTGTGTGGTTGCGGACTTGCCGGGCTGCAACATGCGGAGTTTTGATAGAGTGGGATTGGATTACATATTGACCGACATCCACCGGATGACCGGCTTGCTAGGTCCAAGATTTGCGCAATTTTGGGCCGGATGCAAGACCGGCCCTTGGCAAACAGCGTCGACAGTCTGCCATGACCGCAATTTCTGCTCATTGCTTGCCGGGAATGTCGATTTTGC
>CAMDBX010000072.1 GCA_945889445.1 Rhizobium sp. Q54 | reverse complement strand
CATCACCGGCACCAATGGCAAGTCAACGACCACCGCGCTCATCGGGCACGTCCTGCAGAAGGCGGGTCTTGATGTTGATGTCGGCGGCAATATCGGCAAAGCAGTGTTCCTGTTGCGCCAGCCGGCCAAGGGCCGCGTCTATGTGCTGGAACTCTCGTCCTTCCAGATCGACCTGATGCCCCGCCTCGACCCGCATGTCGGCATCCTCACCAACATCACGCCCGACCATCTCGACCGCCATGGCACCATGGAAAACTATGCCGCCGTGAAGGCGCGCATCTTCGTCAGTCAGCACAAGGGCGACACCGCGCTCTGCGGCGTGGATGACGACTGGTGTTCGGCGATTGCGGAGAGGACCGTGGCGACCGGTTCCGATCTGCGCCGCGTGTCGGTGGTGAAAGATCTCGTCGACGGCATCACCGCGCATGACGGCGTGTTGCGTGACAAGCGCGGCGGCACGGTGAAGGCCGAGATCGACCTTCGCACCATGCCGGCGCTGAAGGGGCGTCACAACTGGCAGAATGCGTGCATGGCCTATGGCGCCGCCACCGCGCTGGGCGTCGATGTGAAAACCATCGCCGCGGCAATGCTGAGTTTTCCCGGGCTGGCGCACCGCATGCAGCAGGTGGGGCGCGTGGGCGCCATTCCGTTCATCAATGATTCCAAGGCCACCAACGCTGATGCGGCAGAAAAGGCGCTGGCCGCTTTCGAGAACATCTACTGGATTGCCGGCGGTATTGCCAAGACGGGCGGCATCGAGCCGCTCAAGCCGCTGTTTCCGCGTGTGGCGCGTGCCTATCTGATCGGGCAGGCAGCGCAAGAGTTTGCGGTCACCATCGGCACGTCGCTGCCCGTCGAGAACTGCGGCACACTGGATCATGCAGTCAACGCCGCACTGCGTGATGCGCAGAAGGACGGCAGGCCAGGTGCGGTGGTGCTGTTGTCTCCGGCCTGCGCCAGCTTTGACCAGTATCCCAACTTCGAAGTGCGGGGTGATGCCTTCGTCAAGGCCGTAACCCAGCTTCCCGGTATCGAGATGACAATTCCAGGAGATGCCCATGCTGCTCGGACGTAGCGATCGCGGCCTTCTCGCGCGCTGGTGGTTTACGGTGGACCGCGGCCTGATGTTCGCCGTGCTGCTGCTCATGGCCTCGGGCGTGCTCGTCTCCATGGCGGCGAGCCCGCCCGTGGCGGAGCGCATCGGGGCTGACACCTTCCACTTCATCAAGAGTCAGCTCTTCTACCTCACCCTTGCAGTGCCAGTGCTGGTGACGCTCTCCTTCTTCCCGCCGCGCTATGCCCGCCGCGCTGGGCTTCTGGTATTCTTCGGCGCGCTCGGCCTGATGGTGGCGGCGCTTTTCTTCGGACCCGAGATCAAGGGCGCGCACCGCTGGATCAACATCGGGCCGATCACGCTTCAGCCCTCCGAATTTGCCAAGCCGGCTTTCGTGATCGTTGCCGCATGGTTCCTGGCGGAGCACACCCGCCGTCCGGAGATGCCGGGGCAGGTCGTTGCACTGCTGATGGGCATGATATTCATCGGCCTTCTCATCATGCAGCCCGACTTCGGGCAGACGGCCCTGGTGATCCTGACCTTCGGCTCCATGCTGCTGATCTATGGCATCTCCTGGTATATGGTCTTCGGCCTGGGCGCCCTCGGCGTGGCCGGCGTCTTCGCGGCTTATGAGATGGTGCCACATGTGCGCTCGCGCATTGACCGGTTCATGAGCCCGGACAAGGGCGACACCTTCCAGGTGGACACGGCCCTCCAGGCCTTCAAGAACGGCGGACTGATGGGCACCGGCCCGGGCGGTGGCGAGGCCAAGCTGGTGCTGCCTGACGCCCACACTGACTTCACCTTCGCGGTCGTCGGCGAGGAGTTCGGCCTCATTGCCTGTCTGCTGCTGATGTCGCTGTTCGCCTTCGTGGTGCTGAAGATCCTCGTGCGCGCCAAGCAGGAACCCGATCCCTTCGCAGCCCTGGCACTCTCCGGCCTCGGTCTGATCTTCGGCTTCCAGGCGATCATCAACATGGGTGTCAATACCGCGCTGCTGCCTGCCAAGGGCATGACGTTGCCGTTCATTTCCTACGGCGGCTCGTCGCTGATGGGGATGGCCTTCGGCATGGGGCTGGTTCTGGCGCTCGGCCGCAAGCGTTTCGGCGTGCGCTCCAGCGTACCCGAACTCAACGTGTCATACGCCTGATGAGCAAAGGAACCTTCGTCCTCGCGGCGGGCGGCACCGGCGGACACCTGTTTCCGGCTCAGGCGCTGGCGGAGGAGCTGACGCGCCGCGGCTATGCCATCCACCTGATGACGGACGAACGCGTGCGGGACTATGGGAAGTCCTTTCCCGCCGCCGAGACGCATATCGTTTCCTCGGCCACGCTTTCGCTGTCGAAGCCGTGGTTGGTGCCCGGTCGGGCACTTCGCCTCTATGGTGGCTATCGCGCGGCGCGCGACATCCTCAAGCGCGTGAAGCCGCTCGCGGTGATTGGCTTTGGGGGCTATCCGTCCTTCCCGCCGATCCTGGCGGCGGCGCGGCTGAAGATACCCTCCTGCGTGCATGATCAGAACGCGGTGATGGGCCGTGCCAACCGCGTGCTCGCCAAGTGGGCGGATGCTGTGGCTTCGTCTTTCCCGACACTTCTTGGCTTGCCGCCCGAGGCGAAGTCCAAGCTTACTTTCACCGGCAATCCGGTGCGCGACATTGCACTGAAGGAGAAGGGTGCCCCTTACCCGTCCTTCGGCACATTCAGCCTGCTCATCTTTGGCGGCAGCCAGGGTGCACAGTTCTTCGGCGAATTCATGCCCAAGGTCTTCGCGGCGATGAGGCCGCAGGAGCGGGCGGGTATCCTGCTCACCCAGCAGGTGCGAGCCGAGAACATGGAGGCCGTGTCGTCGGCCTACAAGGCCATGGGGCTCGACGCCGACCTCGCGTCCTTCTTCATGGACATGCCGAAGCGCATCGCTGCTTCGCATCTGGTGGTGTGCCGCTCCGGGGCCTCGACGATTGCCGAGCTCGGCGTCATCGGCCGTCCGGCAGTCATGGTGCCGCTGCCGCACGCGCTGGACAATGACCAGCTGAGGAATGCTGAAAGCTTCGCCACGGCAGGGGCCGGATGGGTCCATCCACAGGCCACGCTCGAACCTCAGGCCTTTGCCCAATTTCTGACATCACTCCGCTCTCAACAGGGCCAACTTCAACAGGCCGCGGCAGCAGCCCTGGCGCACGGGAAACCCGATGCTGCCCAGCGGCTGGCGGATCTCGCGGTCAAACTCGCAGGGACATAATCCATGAAACTCCCGGGCAACGTCGGTCCCATCCATTTCATCGGTATTGGCGGCATTGGCATGAGCGGCATCGCCGAGGTGATGGCGACGCTGGGCTACAAGGTGCAGGGCTCGGACCTCACCGACAATTACAACGTGGCGCGCCTCAGGAAGAACGGCATCGACGTCCATGTCGGCCACAAGGCTGAAAATTTGGGTGACTCACAGGTCGTGGTCGTCTCTTCCGCGGTGAAGGACGACAATCCGGAACTGGTGGAAGCGCGCAACCGCTATCTCCCCATCGTGCGCCGGGCGGAAATGCTCGCCGAGCTCATGCGGTTCAAGTCCTGCGTGGCAGTGGGTGGCACGCATGGCAAGACGACGACCACCTCGCTGGTGGCGGCACTGC
The DNA here is from genome assembly GCA_945889445.1 of Rhizobium sp. Q54. GTDB lineage: Bacteria > Pseudomonadota > Alphaproteobacteria > Rhizobiales > Aestuariivirgaceae > Aestuariivirga. Next base: position 19,760 of record CAMDBX010000072.1, on the reverse strand, counting down.
TCGATGCCGGCAACCTTGACCCGACCGTCATCAACGGGGGTATCATCAACGCCTATGGCACCAACGCCCGCCTCGGCAAGGGTGACTGGATGGTGGTGGAGTCGGATGAGTCCGACGGCACCTTCGTGAAGCTGCCCGCCGACATCGTGATCGTCACCAACATCGACCCTGAGCACCTCGACCATTACGGCACCTTCGACAAGGCGAAGGAAGCCTTCCTTGCCTTCGTCGAGAACATTCCCTTCTACGGTTTTGCCGTGATGTGCATCGACCATCCGGTGGTGCAGGAGATGATCGGCAAGGTGCGCGACCGCCGCGTCATCACCTATGGCCGCAGCCCGCAGGCCGACGTGCGCCTGACCGACGTGCGTTACGAGGATGGCGAGACGCGCTTCTCGGTGCGCCTGACCAACCGCCGCACTGGCGAGACGCATGACATCAGCGATCTCAGTCTCGCCATTCCCGGCGATCACAATGCGATGAACTCAACCGCCGCCATTGTGGTGGCGAAGGAACTTGGCATTTCGGACGACGACATCCGCAAGGGCTTCAAGAGCTTCACGGGCGTCAAGCGCCGCTTTACCCGCACCGGCGAACACAATGGCATTACGGTGTTCGACGACTATGGGCACCACCCGGTGGAAATCGCCGCGGTGCTGAAGGCGGCGCGTGGCGTTGCCAGAGGCAAGGTCATCGCGGTGATGCAACCGCATCGATATTCGCGGCTCTCGTCGTTGTTCAACGAGTTCTGCACCTGCTTTAACGATGCCGACACGGTTGTCGTCGCGCCGGTCTATGCAGCAGGCGAGCAGCCCATTGACGGTGTGTCGCACACCTCGCTTGCCGAGGGCCTCAAGTCGCGCGGTCACCGCTCGGTCCACACAATCGACAAGCCTGAGCAGCTGGCACCGCTGGTGCGCGGCATTGCAAAGCCGGGCGATATCGTCATGTGCCTGGGAGCGGGAACGATCACCCAGTGGGCCTATGCGCTGCCCGGCCAGCTCGAAGCCTTTGACAAGGCGCAGTCATGACGAAGCTTGATGGTGGCGCGCTGCTGAAGCGCCTGCCGCAGGCGCGCGGCCGGCTGGAGGCAAATGCGCCGCTTGCCGATCTTACCTGGTTCCGCGCTGGCGGCCCGGCGGAACTGCTGTTCACGCCCGCCGACGAGGCCGACCTTGCGGCTTTCCTGAAGGAAACGCCCATGGACATTCCGGTCTATGTGATCGGCGTCGGCTCAAACTTGCTGGTGCGTGATGGCGGCGTGCCTGGCGTGGTCATCCGGCTGGGCAAGGGCTTTGCTGAGATCGTGGAGGAGCCCGGACATCGCGTCAGGGCAGGAACGGCGGCGCTGGACGTGCGTGTTGCCCGCTTCGCACTGGAGAAAAGTATCGACTCGTTAACCTTTCTGAGAGGTATACCGGGCAGCATCGGCGGTGCGTTGCGCATGAATGCCGGGGCCTATGGGGGCGAGACGAAGGACATTCTGATCGAGGCGCGCGCTGTCGACCGGTCGGGGAATATCCACGTGCTTACCAACGCGGACATGAAATACACTTACCGCCACTGTGGCGCGCCGGAGGACCTTGTGTTCACCCAGGCGCTGTTCCAGGGGCGCGCTGGCGACCCCGTCGAGATTTCTGCCGCCATGGACAAGATCACGGAGAGCCGCGAGGCAACCCAGCCGATCAAGAGCCGCACTGGCGGCTCAACCTTCAAGAACCCGCCGGGCAACAAATCCTGGCAACTGATCGACAAAGCTGGCATGCGCGGCTTCGCAGTCGGCCCCGCCAAGGTTTCCGATCTTCATTGCAATTTCCTCATCAACGAGGGTGGGGCCACTGCCGCCCAAATCGAGGGACTCGGTGAAACCGTTCGCGCCAAGGTGAAGGCGACGTCGGGCATCGAACTCGACTGGGAGATCAAGCGCATTGGCCTCAAGCCCGAAGGTGCTGCATGAGCCGTGTGCCGTCAAATACGACGGTCGCCGTGCTTCTCGGGGGCTGGTCGGCCGAGCGCGAGGTAAGCCTGAGCTCTGGAAAGGCCTGCACCGCCGCGCTGGAGCGAGCCGGTTTCAAGACTGTGCCGATCGATGTGAAGCGCGAGACAATCGTCGCTGAATTGCAGCGCTTGAAGCCGGATGTGGCCTTCAATGCGCTGCATGGCAAGTGGGGCGAGGACGGCTGCTGTGCCGCCATCCTCGAGACGCTGCAGATTCCCTATACGCATTCCGGCGTGTTGGCCTCGTCGCTGGCCATGCACAAGGAAAAATCGAAGATCGTGTTTCGCGCCGTCGGCGTGCCCGTGGCCGAGAGCCTGCTGGTACCGCTCGAAGATGTAGCGTCCGGTCATCCGATGCGGCCGCCCTATGTGGTGAAGCCGGTGGCGGAGGGCTCCAGCGTCGGCGTCCACATCGTGCTTGAGGGCGCCAATGCGCCGGTGAAGGCGGTGCTGGACGAGCGTGCCATCTTCGGCAGCCATGCCATGGTCGAACGCTTCGTGCCGGGCCGGGAACTCACCTGCGCGGTGATCGGCGACAGGGCGCTGGGCGTCATCGACATCGTGTCGAAAGGCTCTGGCTGGTATGATTACGAGGCCAAATATGCACCGGGCGGCTCTCAGCACATTTTGCCAGCGCAAATTCCGGCCGACGTCTACCGAAAGTGCCAGGACTATGCGCTGGCCGCCCACAACGCGCTCGGCTGCCGCGGGGTGTCGCGCACAGACTTTCGCCATGACGACAAGACCGGCGACCTGATCGTGCTGGAAGTGAATACCCAGCCCGGCATGACCGGCACCTCACTCGTGCCGGAACTCGCCGCCCACGCGGGCCAGAGCTACGAAGAGCTCGTGACCTGGATGGTCAACGATGCGTCGGTGGACAGATGAACCGTGACTTCGCCGTCTATGAACGTCGCAGCATGTCCTGGCTGGACCGGGGCAACACGCTGCGGGTGCGCTTCGCCACCCGGGTTTCCGCTCTGTTGCTGGTGGGCGGCGTGATCATGTCGGGTCTCGTGAGCGGCGGTTACCTTGGCTATGAAGGCAGTCCCTGGCTGCAGCTGCCCGGCAAGGCGGCAGGCGTGGTCGGCATGGCGGCACAGGAAATCACCATCACCGGCCTGGACCACCACGAGCCGGAGTCGCTGCTTTTGGCCATTGGTGTGCAGCCCGGAGGTTCGCTCATGGGCTTCGACGCCGTGCGGGCCCGCAACACCCTGCAGAATCTCGACTGGATCGAGAGCGCCAAGGTACAGCGCCTGTTTCCCAACCAGCTCGTTGTCGAGGTGCGCGAACGCGAGCCCTTCGCCATCTGGCAGCGCGGGACGGCCTATTACGTGATCGACAAGTCAGGTGCCGCGATGAGCGGCCTCGAGGCCTCGCAGATGGTGCGCCTGCCGCTGGTGACGGGCGAGGGCGCCAATGTCGCTGCTTCGGAACTCATTAACCAACTTGCAGTCTATCCCGACATAATGTTGCAGGTGAAGGCAGCGGCCCGCGTCGGCAGCCGGCGCTGGACCCTCTATCTCGACAACGGCATCACGGTGCAGTTGCCGGAAAGGGACTGGCAGCAGGCAATCGCCATGGCGGACCAGTTGAACAAGACCCAGCAGATTTTGGCGCGCGGCATCCGCTCGCTGGACCTGCGGCTCCAGGGCCGGGTGACGGTGGAAGTGGCGGAAATTGTCGCCAGCGACACAAAGGCCCAAGACAAGAAGACGGTGGCCGGAACCAATTGATGCCGGCAGGGCAGACGTGAGTTCCGAGGGGTTGGCGTAGATGACGGTCGTTCAGTTTCAGGGCAAGGGTGCAACGAGGGGCACGGTGGCGCCGAAGGGCGGCCTCGTCGCCGCGCTCGATGTGGGCTCCACCAAGATCAGCTGCCTCATCGCCGAGGCTGTTCCCGCAAAGCACCGCACCGCGGAGTCGGATGACAGGCATACGCTGAAGGTTCTGGGTGTGGGTTACCAGCTGTCGCGCGGGATCCGCGGCGGCGCCATCGTCAACATGGATGAGGCGGAGCGCGCCATCCGCCTGACGGTTGACGCGGCCGAGCGCATGGCCCAGCGCACCATTACCGAAATCTATGTGAACGTGTCGGGTGGCCGCCCGCAGTCGCAGCGCTACATCGGGTCTGTCGGCACCCAGATGGGCCAGGTGATGCAGCGCGACATGGACCGCGCCCTCGACGCCGCCCTCGACCAGGTCGATCCCGGCAGGCGGTCGATCATGCATATCACGCCGCTGCAATATCACCTCGACGATGCCAGCGGCATCAAGGACCCCGCGGGTCTTTATGGCGACAACCTGGCGCTGGATCTCAGCGTCGTTACCGTCGAGGCGCCACATCTCAAGAACCTCGTCATGGCGGTTGAGCGCGCACACCTTACTGTTGCGGGCTTCGTGATCGCACCCTATGCGGCGGCCCGCGCGGTGCTGGCGGAGGATGAGAAGTCCCTCGGCGTCACCGTCGTCGACATGGGTGGCTCCACCACGTCCTTCGCGGTGTTCCACGAAAACCACCTGGTTATGGCGGATGTGCTGCCCATCGGTGGCCAGCACATCACTAACGATATTGCCCGCGGCCTCTCGACCACCATTGCGCACGCCGAGCGCATGAAGACGCTGTGGGGCTCGGCTCTTTCCAGTTCCGTCGATGAACGCGAGATGATTTCGGTTCCGCTGCTGGGCGAGCGGGGCGTGGACACGGTGCAGCAGGTGCCGAAGTCGATGCTCACCGGCATCATCCGCCCGCGCCTTGAGGAAACCTTCGAAATGCTCCGCAACCGTCTCGATGGTTCGGGGCTTGGCCATTTCGGCGGTTGCCGCATGGTGGTGACTGGTGGTGCCAGCCAGCTTAACGGCGTGCAGGAAGTGGCCAGCCAGTTGACGGGCCGCCAGGTCCGTCTGGGCTGTCCCGCCCATGTGCCCGGCATGCCGGAAAGTGCCCATGCGCCGGCCTTCTCAGTCTGCGCGGGTCTTCTCAACTATGCGCTGAAGCCGGATCACCATTATGAACTGCCCAAGCACAAGGTGAGGCAGGTGGAGCGCGCCCAGCAGAACTACGTGACCCGGGTTGCGCGCTGGATTGGCGAGAGCTTCTAGCCCCCGGGCAAACCTCCAATTGCGCCGACCCCGCTGAGGCCCTATATCCATTGCCTCCATGCTTGCTCTTGAAATTCTGCTGGTCCTTGCCCTCGTGGCGCTGAATGGCGTTCTTGCCATGTCGGAACTGGCCATCGTCTCATCCCGCGCCGGGCGGCTCAGGTCCATGCGGGACAGGGGCGTACCGGGTGCGCGCGCCGCCTTGCAACTGGCCGAGGATCCGGGCCGCTTTCTCTCCACCGTGCAGGTTGGCATCAGCCTCGTCGGGATCCTTGCGGGTGCCTTCTCCGGCGCGGCCCTGGGCGACCGGCTGGGCACCGCGCTTGCGGACATGGGCATGCCGTCCAAATATGCAGGCCCGGTGGGCTTCACCATTGTTATCACCATCATCACCTATATCTCGGTCATCATCGGCGAACTCGTGCCAAAGCAGTTGGCACTCAAGAACCCGGAGGCCATCGCTTGCCGGGTCGCCTATCCCATGGATCTGTTGTCGCGCATTGCAGGGCCGTTCGTCTGGGTGCTCAATGGCTCGGGCCGGGCGCTGATCCGCCTGCTGGGACTCAAGGAGTCCAGCGAAGCAAGCGTCACCGATGATGAGATCAAGTCGCTGATCGAGGAGGCCGAGTCGGCAGGCGTCATCGAGAGCGGCGAGCGCGACATGATCGCAGGCGTGATGCGGCTGGGTGACCGGCCGGTGCGTGCGCTGATGACGCCGATGACCGACATTGACACGATCGCAATCGATGACGATCTCGCTGACCTTCGCAAGAAGATTGTGGCTACGCCGCATTCACGCATTCCCGTCCATGGCGAAGACCCGGAAGAGGTGATCGGCATCGTCGTCATCAAGGACGTTGCCGACGCGCTGCTCGAGAGGCGCAAACTCGAGATCGACAAGCTGGTTCAGAAGGTGCCGGTGATCCCCGAATCAATGCCGGCGCTGGAGGCCATGGAACTGTTCCGGGGCTCGTCGATCCACGTTGCCTTCGTGCAGGACGAATATGGCCGCACCCTCGGCCTCGTCACTGCGGCCGACTTGCTGAGTGCCATAGCCGGCAGCCTCGAGCCGCAGGAAGAGGGAGGCGAGGGCGCCGTGCAGCGCGATGATGGCTCGTGGCTGCTGCCTGGCAACATGGCGGTGGACGAGATGGCGGCATTGATCGGCTTCACCCTGCCAGCGAAGCGGCGCTACGAAACGGTGGCCGGTCTCGTCGTCGATGCCTTCAAGCACCTGCCGTCGTTGGGTCAGGTTGTGAAGTTGGGCAACTGGCGCTTCGAGGTGGTGGACCTCGACGGCCGCCGGGTGGACAAGGTGCTGGCCAGCCGCTTGCCCGAAACCCACCGCCCGGCGCGCAGGGCCGCAGCAGGCTAAACCCCGTATTACTCCGGCGGTCCAATACTGGGCACATTTTGCGGTCGAAAGGCCAATGGTTAGCGCGCATTAACCATTTGTTATGATTTTGGTAAGAAATAGGTAAGCGGGCAAATCAATTCCGGGCGCCACGCAAAATGACCATCAATCTCACGGTTCCGAACCTCTCCGATCTCAAGCCCCGCATCGCCGTTTTCGGCGTCGGAGGTGCTGGCGGCAACGCCGTCAACAACATGATCGAGAGCAGGCTCGAGGGGGTCGAGTTCGTCGTGGCCAATACCGATGCGCAGGCCCTGATGCAGAACGCCGCGCAGCGACGCATTCAAATGGGTACAGCCCTGACGCAGGGGCTGGGTGCCGGATCTCAGCCGCAGATCGGTGCCGCCGCCGCCGAGGAGGCGTTGCCCGAAATCCTCGACCATCTTGCAGGCGCCCACATGGCCTTCATCACCGCCGGCATGGGCGGTGGCACCGGTACCGGTGCCGCCCCCGTAATCGCCCGGGCGGCGAAGGAGCAGGGCATCCTGACCGTCGGCGTCGTCACCAAGCCGTTTCAGTTCGAAGGTGTGCGCCGCCAGCAGACGGCCGAGCGCGGCATCGAACAACTCGCCAAGCATGTCGACACGCTGATTGTCATTCCCAACCAGAACCTGTTCCGTGTCGCCAACGAAAAGACCACCTTCGCGGCGGCCTTTGCCATGGCTGACCAGGTACTCTACTCGGGTGTGGCCTCGATCACCGAGTTGATGACCAAGGAAGGTCTTATCAACCTCGACTTCGCCGACGTCCGCGCCATCATGAGCGAGATGGGCCGCGCGATGATGGGTACCGGCGAAGCTTCGGGCGACAAGCGCGCCATCGAGGCCGCCGAGGCCGCCATCTCCAATCCCCTGCTCGATGACGTGTCGATGCGTGGCGCCCGCGGTCTGCTGATCTCCATCACCGGCGGTCCGGACCTGACCCTTTACGAAGTTGACGAAGCCGCAACCCGCATTCGCGAAGAAGTGGACCCCGAGGCCAACATCATCCTGGGTGCCACCTTCGATGAATCGCTTGAGGGCATCATGCGCGTGTCGGTGGTCGCCACCGGCCTCGCTGCAGAAGCACTCAAGGGCAAGAATGCGCCGGCCTCCGAGGCCGAGGAGGTTGCCGAGAAGCCTTCCGTCTTCGGCTGGACCGGAAAGCAGGCCATGCCGCCCAAGAAGCCGGTCGCTCCGGCCGTTGCCACTCCCTCACCGTCGACCGCGCAGGCCACTCCGTCGATCGCCTCTCGCATGATGCAGCCCGCGCCTCAGCCGGCCACGGCTCCTGCCCCACTGCTCGCCCGCCTGGAGGAAGAGCATATGGCTGCCGCTCATCCGGCACCCGCCCCGGTCATGCCTGAACGTTCGCCAGCACCCGCCGCGGCCCGTGTGCGCATGCCTGCCATCGACGACTTCCCGCCGCAGGTGAAGAAGCAGATCGAGGCCCAGCAGAGCCGCATCGAATCAATTGCCGACCAGGCACAGAAGAAGAAGCCGGGCCTGTTCCAGCGCTTGGCCTCGGTGGGCCTTGGCCGCAAGGACGATCCTACTTCTGCACCGGCCCCTCGCGAGCCCTCGATTGCCATGCAGCAGCCACCGCAGCGCCCCTCGATGCAGGCCCGCTCCCCGGCTCAGGCCACCCAGCCGCAGCATCATGACCAGCACCTCGATGATGACCAGCTGGAGATTCCGGCCTTCCTGCGCCGACAGGCCAACTGATTGAAATAGAAGGTTAAAAAGGAAAACCCGGCGGGTCACACTTCCGCCGGGTTTGCCGCATTAAACGCATCATGGCTTGGCGTCCGGCGCGCCTTCGGTTTATGAGACGGTTTGTGGGTGCAGGTGGGGTTTCTGGTGCAGGTTTCGAGACGGTTTTCGCAAGGCTTTGCAGCGGCGCTGGTCGGCGTGCTGCTGTCCGGTTGCGCCACCAGCCTGATGGACGGCATCTGGGGTGACGATTCGAACGCGTCATCCGCCGCCGCCACCTCGGCCTCCGCCGTGGCGCCGAACACCGTTGCCGCCCAGGAAAATGTCGAGGTCGCCAAGCTTTACAATGAAGCCCTTGCCGACCTGAACGGCAATTCGCTCAAGTCGGCGCTCAGGCAGTTCGGCGAAGTCGAGCGCCAGTATCCCTATTCGACCTATGCCACTCAGTCGATCCTGATGCAGGCCTACATCGGCTACAGGCTGGGCAAGTGGGATGACGCCATCAACGCGGCCAACCGCTACATCACACTGCATCCGGGTGGCAAGGACGTGGGCTATGCCTACTACCTCGTTGCCATCTGTACCTATGACCAGATCGCCAACACCAAGCGCGACCAGTCCGCCACCCAGAAGGCCGTGGCCTCGCTCGAGGAGGTTGCCCAGCGCTTCCCCGGAACGCCCTATGCGGCGGATGCTGCCGCCAAGGTGCTGGTCGCGCGCGACCACCTGGCCGGCAAGGAAATGGAAGTCGGCCGCTATTACTATCGGCAGGGCGCCTATCTGGCCGGCATCAACCGCTTCAAGAGGGTGGTGACCGACTACCGCAGCACCAGCCAGACACCGGAGGCGCTGTACCGCCTCACCGAGGGCTACATGGCGCTTGGTGTGGTCTCCGAGGCGCAGACGGCGGCGGCCGTGCTGGGCACCAACTACCCCCAGTCGGACTGGTACAAGGACGCCTATCAACTGGTGGCCAGCGACGGCAAGGTGCCGGAAGCCAACAGCCAGTCCTGGATTTCCAAGGCTTTCGACGCCGTCAACCCGATGTAATTCGGCTGTCGCCTGAGGCGCCGACTCCGCTATAAATGCGGCCCATGCTGACCGCTCTCTCCATTCGTGACATCGTCCTGATCGAGAAGCTCGATATCGCTCTCGACGCGGGGCTGACCGTGCTCACCGGTGAAACCGGTGCCGGCAAGTCGATCCTGCTTGACGCGCTGGGTTTGGCGCTTGGCGCCCGTGGCGACAGTTCGCTGGTGCGGACAGGGGCGGAGCGTGGCGTGGTCACCGCGGCCTTTGCGCTCCCGCGTACGCATCCGGCTTTCGCAATCCTCAAGGAGCAGGGTGTTGATGCGGACAACGAACTTGTAATCCGCCGCATCCAGAACGCCGACGGTCCGAGCCGCGCGTCCATCAACGACCAGCCGGTGAGCCTGAACCTGCTGCGTCAGATCGCCGGCGCGCTGGCCGAGATTCATGGCCAGCATGCCGACCGTGCGTTGGTCGACGTCACCGCACACCGCCGCCTGCTCGATGCCTTCGGCGGTCACGAGGCCGAGGTGAATGACGTTGCCGCGCTTTGGGCGCGCTCCTCTGCCGCCGAGGAGGCACTGAACGAGCACCGCAGCCTGATGGAGCGGGCCGAGGCCGAACGCGACTATCTGGAGCATGCGGCGGAGGAGCTGCGCGCGCTCAATCCCGTTCCCGGCGAGGAGGCGATGCTCGCCGAGGCCCGGCAGATGATGATGTCCTCCGAGCAATATGCCGAGGCCCTCTCCGACGCGGAGGAAGCTCTTGCTGGTGACGGCACGTCGGTGGCGCGCCTCAACGCGGCGCTGCGCAAGCTTGAACGCCGCCGCGAAACAGCAGGCGGGCGGCTCGATCATGTATGCCAGGCGCTTGACCGCGTGCTCGCCGAGGTGAGCGAGGCCGAGCGTGCAATTGCCGAAGCCCAGCGCGCCTTCATCTTCGACCCGAAGGAGCTGGAAAAATCCGAGGAGCGCCTGTTCGCACTCCGTGCCGCGGCGCGCAAGTTCAAGTGCACGGTGGATACGCTGGCCGATGTGCGCGAGCGCTTCGACACCGAGCTCAAGGCACTCACCGATGGCGGCGGGCGCCTGAAAAAGCTCGGGCAGGAGTTCAAGGCAGCGCGCGAGGCCTTCGATGCCGCCGCCGAGAAGCTCTCCAACAAGCGACGCAAGACGGCGAAGGCCCTCGACAAAGCGGTATTGGCGGAACTGCCGCCAATGAAGCTTGAACGCGCCCGCTTCGAGACGGCACTCGAAACCGATGCCGGGAAGCCGGGTCCCACCGGCATCGACCGCATCGAATTCATGGTGGCGGCCAATCCGGGAACGCCGCTGGCGCCGCTAATGAAGGTTGCCTCGGGTGGCGAACTGGCGCGTTTCATGCTGGCGCTCAAGGTCATTCTCGCGTCCAGGGGCTCAGCACCCACCCTGATCTTCGACGAGATCGACACAGGCGTCGGCGGCGCGGTGGCAGATGCCATCGGCGCACGCCTCGCGAGACTGGCTGACAACCTGCAAGTGTTGGCCGTCACCCACAGCCCGCAGGTGGCGGCGCGCGCCTCGCAGCACATGCTGATCTCCAAGATGGAGGAGGTGGCCTCGAAGCGCATGGTCACGCGCGTCCAGCCACTCTCGGACAAAAGCCGCCGCGAAGAAGTGGCGCGCATGCTGTCAGGTGCCAAGGTCACCGACGCGGCGCGCGCCCAGGCCGACGAGTTGCTGGGGGCCAGGGGATAATCCATGGCGAAGAAGCCCCTCACACCCGTCGAGGACCTGACACTCCTCGAGGCCTCAGCCGAGTTGGCGGCCCTGGCCACCGAGATCGCGAAGCACGATCGGGCCTATCACGAGCAGGATGCGCCCGTTATCTCGGATGCCGAGTACGACGCCCTGCGCCAACGCAACGATGCGATCGAGGCACGGTTTCCGGATCTCGTCCGCGAGGACTCGCCGTCGCGGCGCGTGGGTGCCGGCCCGGTAGACGCGTTTGGCAAGGTTCGCCACGCGGTGCCGATGTTGTCGCTCGCCAATGGCTTTTCGGATGAGGATGTGCGTGATTTCGTGGGGCGCATCCGTCGCTTTCTTGATCTGCCGGATACGGAGGAGGTGGCGCTCACCGCCGAACCCAAGATCGACGGCCTCTCCATCTCGCTGCGCTACGAGAACCGAAAGCTGGTGCAGGCGGCAACCCGCGGCGACGGTTATGAGGGCGAAAACGTCACGGCGAACGTGATGACCATCCATGACGTGCCAAAGCGCCTGCATGGCGCGGCTCCGGACCTCGTCGAGATCCGCGGCGAGATTTACATGAACCACAAGGATTTTGCGGCGCTCAATGAAAGACAGGCGTCAGCGGGCGAGAAGGTTTTCGCCAATCCGCGCAACGCGGCTGCCGGCTCGCTGCGCCAGCTCGACGCCGCAATTACCGCCTCGCGCCCTCTGAGGTTTTTTGCCTATGCATGGGGTGAGGCACCGGACCTGCCGGCGAACACCCAGATGGGTGTCATCGATGCATTCAAGAGCTGGGGTCTGCCCACCAATCCGCTCACAAGGCTTTGCAGATCGGTCGAGGAGTTGCTCGCGCAATACCGCCTGATCGAGAGCCAGCGCGCCGAACTGGGCTATGACATCGACGGCGTCGTCTACAAGGTGAACCGGCTGGACTGGCAGCAGCGGCTGGGCTTTGTTTCGCGCAGTCCTCGCTGGGGCCTCGCCCACAAGTTCTCCGCCGAAAAGGCGACGACGGTGCTGGAGAAAATCGACATTCAGGTTGGACGCACCGGCGCGCTCACCCCTGTGGCGCGGCTGAAGCCCGTGACCGTGGGAGGTGTGGTCGTCACCAATGCCACACTTCACAATGAAGACGAGATTGCCCGCAAGGACGTTCGCGAGGGCGACACCGTCATCGTGCAGCGCGCCGGGGACGTGATCCCGCAGATCCTGGCCTTCGTGCCGGAAAAGCGACCGGCCGACGCGCAGCCTTATCACTTCCCGCAGGAATGCCCAGTCTGCCATTCGCATGCGGTGCGCGAGGAGCGTGCCTCGGGCAAGGTCGACGCGGTGCGCCGGTGCACCGGGGGTCTTAACTGTGCAGCTCAGCGTGTTGAGCGGCTGAAGCACTTTGCCTCGCGCAATGCTTTCGACATCGAAGGGTTGGGTGACAAGATCATCGAGGAATTCTACGCCGATGGCCTGATCGCCTATCCACATGACGTGTTCACGCTGGAGGAGCGCGACAAGAAGGATATCAAGCGCCTGAAGAACCGTGAGGGCTGGGGGGAAGCGAGTGTCAGGAAGCTGTTCGACGCCATCGATGCGCGCCGTACCATTGCGCTTGACCGTTTCATCTTTGCGCTTGGCATTCGTCACGTGGGTGAAACAACGGCCCGCGCGCTGGCCCGTGCCTATGGCACGGCCGATCATGTTCGCGAACAGATGATCGCCGCCGGATCCATGGAGGGTGACGCCTGGAACGAACTCAACGCTATCGACGGCATCGGCGAGATCGTGGCGGAGGCTGTCGTGCAGTTCTTTGGAGAGCCGCACAACAGGGACGTGGTTGACGAGTTGCTGAAGCATGTTACCGTCACCGAACTCGAGGCCCGCAGCACGACCTCACCCGTGGCTGGCAAAACGGTGGTCTTCACCGGCGCGCTCGAGCGCATGACGCGCGAGGAGGCCAAGGCCATGGCGGAGCGGCTGGGCGCCAAGGTGTCCGGTAGCGTCTCCAAGAAGACCGATCTTCTGGTGGCTGGCCCCGGTGCTGGCTCCAAGCTGAAGGACGCCGAGAAATACGGCGTCGAGGTGATTGACGAGAACGCCTGGTTCGAACGGGTGGGCGCGTTGTGAATTCCCGCAGACGTGATTTCGTGACCGGCTTTGCCGCGGTGGCGCCGGTGGTGGTGGCCTACATTCCCATCGGACTGCTTTGGGGCACGCTCGCCGCATCCAAGGGCCTTTCGCCGCTTGAAGCCTTGTTGATGAGTGTTGTCGTCTTTGCGGGCTCCGCCCAGTTCGTGGCGGTGGACATGTGGCACGATCCGGTGCCGGTGTTGCTGCTCACCTTGACGGCATTGATCGTCAATGTGCGCCACGTGCTCATGTCGGCCTCACTGTCGCGCCACATCGATGCGATCCCACGCGCGCTGCATCCGATCGTCGCCTATTTTCTGACCGATGAAAGCTGGGCGCTGGCCGAGCGCCGCGCCTTGCAGGAGCCGCTCACGCTTGCCTTTTACCTGGGCGTATCGCTGCCGCTGGCGGCAACCTGGTGGATTGCCACTGGCGTGGGCGCCATGCTGGGGCGCGCCCTGGGCGATCCATCGGCCATCGGCCTTGATTTCGCGTTCTCGGCCATGTTCATCGCCATCCTCATGGGCTTCTGGAAGGGGCCGAGCACGGCGGGCGTTCTTGCGATGAGCGGTGCCGTCGCGGCGGGCACATATCTGGCATTCGACGGGCCATGGTACATCGTCACGGGCGGAATCGCTGGCGCGCTTTATGCCTATTCCACGTGGCGCAGGGGGGCGGAGGCATGACTGGCACAACGCTTCTCGCCATCATCGGCATGGGTGTTGCCACCTATCTCACCCGTCTGTCGGGCTTCTATCTGCTTCGCGGCCTCAATCTCTCCGGCCCGATGAAGGCGGCACTGGATGCGCTGCCTCCGGCAGTCCTGATGGCGGTCATCGCACCGATGATCCTGGCCACGGGCCTTGCGGAGACAATCGCTGCGGCGATCACGGCGGTTGCCGCCTTCTTCCGCCTGCCGCTGGCGGTGACGATCGTGGTCGGGATCGTGAGCGTGGTTGCCTTGCGGGCGATCCTCAACTGACGGCTGTCAGAGCGGCGCACAGGCCTTCTTCAGCCACGCAAGCTCATCGCCCGCGAGATGGTCGCCCACTTCCTTCAGCACCCGTGCGTGATAGGCGTCGAGCCACTTGCGCTCGGCATCCGACAGCAGTGCGACGTCGATCAGCCGACGGTCGATCGGGGCCAGCGTCAGTGTGTCGAAGCCGAGCATCGGGCGGTCGCCGCCGGTGACGGTTTTTGCCTCATGCACCATCACCAGGTTCTCGATGCGGATGCCATAGTCGCCCTGCTTGTAGAAACCGGGCTCGTTGGACAGGATCATGCCCGGTTCCAGCGGTGTCCTGTCCGACTTGCTGATGCGTGCCGGACCCTCGTGCACCGACAGATAGGCGCCGACGCCATGGCCGGTGCCATGGTCGAAGTCGAGGCCGGCGCTCCACAGGTGCTGGCGGGCCAGAATGTCCAGTTGCGAACCGGTGGTGCCCTTCGGGAAGCGTGCCATGGTGAGGTCAATCATGCCCTTGAGCACGCGGGTGAAGCGGTCCTTCATCTCAGCCGTGGGTGTGCCAACGATGACCGTGCGGGTGATGTCCGTCGTGCCGTCGATGTATTGCGCACCGGAGTCGACGAGGAAGATCTCGTTGCGGCCAAGCTTGCGGTTCGACTCCTCGGTCGCATGGTAGTGCGGGATCGCCGCATGCGGGCCTGATGCCGGGATGGTCTCGAAGGAGAGGTCCTTCAACTCGCCCGTCACCTCGCGGAACGCCTTCAGATTTTCTGCGGCATCGAGTTCGGTGAGGCCACCCTTGGGTGCCTCCCGCTCGAGCCAGCACAGGAAGCGGCTCACCGCCACGCCGTCGCGCGTCTGGGCGTTGCGTGCGCCCTCCTGCTCGGTTCTGTTCTTGCGCGCCTTCGGCAGCAGCACCGGGTCAGGTCCGGTCACCAGCGTGGCCTTGGCCTTCGCCAGCAGCGCCCGGATTCGTTCGGACGTCCATGCCGGGTCGATCAGCACCCGCGCCTTCGCCTTGCCCAGCGCCCTCAGCGCGGTGCCGATGTCCTTCGGCGCATGGGTGGTGGCGATGGACCTCAGATGTTGCCTCACCTCCGCCGTGAGCTTTTCCGCCGCGATGAAGAGCTGCGCCTTGCCCTTGGCGGGCAGGATGGCATAGGCCGCCACCACCGGCGTGTGCGGTACGTCGAAGCCGCGCAGGTTGAACAGCCACGCCACCGAGTCTGGTTGGGTGAGCACCACGGCATCAACGTTGCCAAGGCCCTTGCGCAGGTCCTTGAGCTTCTCAGCCGCCGTGCGCCCGGCGAATTGGGTGGGTTGCACGGCAAGCTCGACCATCGGCGGCTGCGGCTGGTCTGTCCACACCGCATCGATGGGGTTGGAATCAACCGGCACGAAGCTGGCCCCGACGGCGGCGCAGGCTTCCGAGAGGCGCTTGGCCTGCTCGGCAGTCACCAGCCACGGATCGAAGCCCAGTCGGTCTCCCTTTTTCAGGTTCCTGGCAATCCACTTGGCGGGGGGCTCCTCCATCAGGTGGAAGGGCGCGAAGATCTTCTCGTCCACCTGCTGGCGCACCTGGATCACATAGCGCCCGTCGATGAAGATCGCCGCTTTCTTGAGCGTCACGATGGCGACACCAGCGCTGCCGCGGAAATTGGTGAGCCAGCGCAGCCGCTCGGCATATTCGGGGACATACTCCCCCTGGAACTCGTCGGCCCGCGGCACGAAAAATCCAGTGAGCTTCTGCCTTTTCAGTTCGGCGCGAAGCCGGGTGACGCGGGTCTTGTGTGTGTCGGTCATGGTGAAGACTTAACCTGCTGGCGCCGCGCCACGCAACGGCTACATCCTGATCCCGATCCGTCCTTCAACCTTCGGGGCCACCGTCTTCTGTGCTGCGATATAGGCCATCACGTCATTGGCCATCAGCTTGCCGTCGCGCACCGCCAGTAGCGGCGTGCCGGCTTCCAGTGCCACGTAGCCGTCGCCGCCGCCGGCCATGTAGTCGTTGGTGGCAAGCGTATAGCTGGCAGCGGGGTCGAGGGGCTTTCCGCCGATCATGATGTTGTCGACCCGCTGGCCCACCGGTCGCATCAGGTCGGCGGTGAAGGTGAGGCCTGATACCTGCGGGAAGCGGCCTGCGGCATTGGCGACGTCGCTGACGCCGTTCTCCAGCGCTGCCTTGATCATGTCGCCCGTCACCGCGAGCTTCACCGTGCGGTTGCCGAAGGGAAGTTCGGTGAGAATGTCGCGGCGGGTGAGCTCCGTTCCCGCCGGATATTGCTTGTTGCCGCGGATGCCGCCGCCATTGACGATGGCCACGTCCGATTGGGTCTGGGCGCGCAGGGCGTCGGCGATCAGGTTGCCGATGGCTGCCTCCTGTGTGCGCAGCACCGCCTTGCGGCTGTCGAGTGGTTCCGATGTCACGCCGATGCCGATGTTGAGGTCCGCGTCCAGCTCCTTCTTGTAGGCGTCGATGCGGGCTTGGGTCTCTGGGTCGGGCGTGACCGTGGCGGTGTCAATGACCCGGATGTCCGGCCACCAGATGACACGTCGCTTGCCGTCCTTCTCGTCGACCTCGGCCTTCACGTCGACCGCCGTGACATAGTTTGCCTCCGTCATCGACTCGGCCAGAACCGTGCGGCCGTTGTAAAGCAGGATGAGGTCATGGTCGTGGCCCGACAGCACAAGGTCGAAGAGGCCGCTGCCATAGAGTTTGAGGTCGATCGCGCGTTCGGCATGGACCACTGCAACGATCATATCGGCTCCTTGAGTCTTGAGATCCTTCGCGCGGGCCAGCGCCGTCTCGAAGGTGGGCGCGAAGACAAGGTTGTCACCGGGGCTGGACAACGCGGGGCTGTCTTCTTCCGTGAGGCCGACGAAGCCCACTTTCAGCCCGCCGATGTCGCGAATTTCGGTGTCCTTGAAACCGGTGAGCGGCTGCCCGGTCCGGTCCCGCAGGTTGGCGGCGAAGAGCGGGAAGGTGGCCTCGCTCATCCGCGCACGGAACACCTGCTCGCCGAAGTCGAATTCATGATTGCCGGGGGTGAAGATGTCGGGTGGTGCCATGTTGGTCAGGGCAATCGTGTGTTCGCCCTGGTCGAGGCCGGAGAGCAGGGAGGGCGATATCAGGTCCCCGGCATGGGCATAGATCACATTGCCGCCCTTGGCGCGCTCGGCCTTTACAACGGCATTCAACCGCGCGAAGCCACCGCGGCCGGTGTCGTTCTCGATGTTGTAGATATCATTGGTGAGCAGGAAGGTGAGGTTTACCGTTTCCGCCCGCGCCTGCGTGGCGAAACTTGCAGCGCAGAGCAGGGCGGCGATCAGGAGGTTGCGAGTAAGGTGCATGGGGCACTCCATAAATCCGTTTTCAGAATTCATCGCAGAGATGGCTGCGCATCAGCCTAGCAGATTGTGCAAAGAAACACCTGTAATTGATCTTGCAACAGAGAATGAACTGCGACATATATTCCTTTATCGAAAACTGGGCCGGACGATTGGCCGCTTCGCTTCCCCGCTGGGCCGCGCACGCAAGACTCCTCCAATTCTCGACCAATGTCTTGATGCGCCGCATCGCAGCGCGCCGGGACTGACGACAACCCAACGTAAGGAAGACACCCATGGATACGGGTACTGTGAATTGGTTCAACGAGCAGAAGGGCTATGGCTTCATCCAGCCGGACAACGGCCAGAATGACATCTTCGTTCACATCTCCGCCGTTGAGCGCGCCGGACTGCGCACGCTGAAGGAAGGCCAGAAGGTCTCCTTCGAGGTGGTGACCGACAAGCGCACGGGGCGCGCCTCTGCCGGCAACCTCGTGGCCGCCTGACACGGCCGACGGATTTCACATCGGATGCCCGGTCGAGAGGCCGGGTATTTTTTTACCCAGATAATGGTGCAACGCACAATTATACTCTGTTTAATCCATGCATCAGAAGCATGCAAATGTTCTAAAAGCGACACTCCATGATGCAGAAAAGACTGGTTAACGGGCATTAAGTTCTCCGACCGAAATAAGTCATCTCTTGCAATAAAAACGACGTAATCCGATTCTATAAGGGGAGCGTAACAGGATGCATTCGGGGAAGCATGAGCGACACTTAATTCATGCGTAAAGTGCATGACTGTGGCGCGAAACTGCATCTAGTTTGTGCTGCGACTGCTCTCTATATGAGCAACCAACAGTGCAATGCATAATCAACCCTCGAAAAATCGCCGATGGCCCGAGCGGCCCGGATTTTGAGAGATGAGCAGGAGAATGACGATGACGACGATCACATACGGGCGCGAGACGGTCCGCAACGAAGGCTTCAACATGGGTTCCGGCCTGCTTGGCCGGGTCAAGACCTATCTGGCCCGCAGCCGCGCCGAGCGCCAGCTGGCGCAGCTCGATGACAGGCTTTTGGCCGACATCGGCATGAAGCGTTCGGAAATTTCCAAGATGGTCTGGGGCGCCTAAGCGCCTCAGCAACCAAGCTCCCAGCTGGCTCCTCTGGAGCCAGCTACAAGCAAGCGTCCGGGTGTCCTCCCTCCCGGGCGCTTTCGCTTTTGCGGCTTCGTGAAGACAAGCGTCGCCCAGTTGCCGCGCGTGATCCGTCCTGCAAGCGACAGTCCACGAGACTGGTATGTCGCCTCGATCCAGCGCATCTGTTCCAGCGTCAGGCCGGACAGGATGAGGTCGCCGCCCGGCGTCAGCGACCGGGAGAGGCCGGTGGAAAGAGCCACCAGCGGGCGCGCCAGGATGTTGGCGAAGATCAGGTCATATGTGCCGCCGCCCGCGATGCGCGGGTGGCTGAGGCCCGCCGCCACGAAACTGCCGATCTGCGGCTTCACCCCGTTCAGCGCGGCATTGGCAATCGTCACTTTCACGGCTTCCGGGTCGATATCGCTGGCCAGCGCCGCGCGCCCTGTGGCCTTGGCGGCCGCGATGGCGAGAACGCCGGTGCCGCAGCCCACGTCGAGAATATTGGCAGGCGTTCGCCGCTTCAGGATGCGATCGAGCGCCATGAGGCAGCCTTCGGTGGTGCCGTGGTGGCCGGTGCCAAAGGCCGTGCCGGCGTCGATCTCCAGCGCGATGCCGCCGGGCCTGCGCCGATGCCGGTCATGAGAGCCATGCAGGAAGAATCGACCCGCCGTCACGGGAGCGAGCCCTTCCAGCGACTGGCGCACCCAGTCCTGCTGCGGCATGGGAGCGACAATGCCGTTCCGCAATTCATCGAGTTCCCTGGCGTCCTCCGCCTCTTCCGCGCTGGCGAAATAGAGCGCCACTTCCCACAGCCCCTTCGCCTCATCCGTCTCGTTGATGGTGATGGCCATCGGGTCGATGCGGAAATTGCCCTCCAGGGAAGAGGCGAGGTCATTGGCGCCGTCGTGGGACAGTTCGGGCAGGGTGAGGGTGAAACGGGCTTCGGTCATGCTGGCGGTTTAGAGGGTTTCGGTCCGCTGTTCATCTCAATTCACCTTGCCGCGGCTTGACCGGGGCAGCCTTTCCGGCACCCCAAAAGGATGGCCGGGTCAAGCCCGGCCATGGTGAGAACGGTTTGTGTTCGTGACCTACGTCAGTGGAACGATCTTGATCTCGACGCGCCGGTTCTGCGCGCGGCCTTCCGGCGTGGTGTTGGAGGCGATCGGATCGTTCTGGCCCATGCCGATGGCCTGGAAGCGGTTGGGGTTGTTGCCCTGGGCGATCAGATATTCCGCC
>CAMDBX010000071.1 GCA_945889445.1 Rhizobium sp. Q54 | reverse complement strand
GTTGGAAACGCTGGCAAGCGCATCGATCGATATGGTAGTCTTCTTCATGGTGTTGCTCTCCGTTTAGGATTGAACACCCCGAGCCTACGGCTCGAGGAGAGCAACGCCAACCTCACTGCGAATTTCTACATCGACCGGGACATCCCCTCATCCACTAGAGCAAATCCTTTTCCGGCGTTCGAAAGGACCGTTGGCGATTAGCTCCACAATGACTGGGCTGGTTTCCCAAAACTCTGCCATCTATGTTCAACGCCATCATTCGAGATTGGTGTGCCGTGCCCGCATGGTTTCTGCAGTCTCACCCACCCGTTCGCGCAGCTTGAGGATCACAAGTTCAAAGAAAATGGCTTCCGCGATTTCGAAGAGGGAGCCCATAGGAAGGACTGAAACCGAGGCGCCGCGATCGTTTGCCAAGGTCTGAGCAGGAATGACAGCGCGAATATCTGCTTTCTTAGATGCCCGGCCTTCGGGTTGGGCTGTGATGATCGCCGTCTGCGCACCCGAAGATTTGGCAATCTCCATGAAAGTTTCCGCCGTTGGAAGCCACCCCTGACCGGCCGTGACAATCAGAAGGTCGCCGGGACCCACGGGTGGGGTTGTCATGTCGGCGACAACATGGGCATCGCGCCCCATATGGAAGAGACGCATGGCAAAACCGCGCAGCGCCAGGCCCTCACGGCCGGCACCATAGAGACAGATGCGCCGCGCTTTCACTACAGCCTCAATGAGGTCATCGGCCACTGCGTCCGGCATGGCAGCAAAGACGCCGCTCAGGTCAGCGATGGCGCGGACGCCGAGGTTGGAAATGGAATTGCTCATAGTGTCCTCCTTATTCTTCTTCAATTCGAAAGCCGTTCAGTTCGCGCTTAGTCGGATCCGCCGGCGTACCCGCAGAGCAAGCCGACTTTGCACGATGACGACCAAAAGCAAAAAGGCACCGCGCAGGATCGATTGCCAATGGGCGCGCAGCGAAACGAATCCCATACCGTTCTCAAAGTTAAGAATGTTGAACACGAGCCCGAGTAGCAGCACGCCAGACAACGTTGCCCCAACTGAGCCAACACCGCCGGTGAGTAACGTGCCGCCGACCACGACCGAGGCGATAGCAAAGAGTTCCCAACCCAGCCCCTCAGTAGGCTGGCCGGCTCCGAACTGGGCCGCAAGCTGGACCCCAGCAAGACCAGCCATTAGACCGCTGATAACGTAGACAATGAATTTTACTCGGTTCACCGGCAGACCCATCAGGTGGGCTGCATCTTCGCCACCTCCGACCGCCAAGATATTGCGTCCGAAGGACGTGAAGTTGAGTATGAGTGAACCCAAGGCGAATACCATGATTGCGATCCACGCCGGTATCGGAAATCCCAGAATGTCGCCCTGTCCGATCACCGTGAAACCGCTCTCGTAAGACACGCTGATGGACTCGTTGCCTGCCAACAGCAATCCCAAACCGCTAGCAGCAAGCATGCTGGCAAGCGTTGCGATGAAGGGCAGAATATTGAGCTGGGTTATCAGCAGGCCGTTCAGCACCCCGACGGCTATACCAGCGAGGGCGCCGCACGCCAAGCCGGGCAGCAGACCGTAAGGGCTGACATAGGCGGCGACAACACTCGCCATAGCCGCCGTGGAACCCACCGAGAGGTCTATACCACCAGTCATAATCACAAAACACATGCCAAGCGCAATTAGCGCGAACATGGAATTGTACCGCAGAAACGTTAGGACGTTGAATAGGCCGAGAAAGTGGTCGTAACGCCAGGCGCCGAAGAGTACGAGAAGCGCAAGTGCCAGCAATACGCTCTGCCCACGCAACAAACGGGGGATGTAGGTCATGATGCCGCCCGCCGTTGCAGCCAAACTGCAAGTATAATCAATCCCGCCTTGATTACCAAGGCGGCGGCATCAGGCACGCCATTGGCGAGCAGCGTGAAGCGGACAAGTTGGATGATGAGTGCACCCAGCAGGGTGCCAAACACATAGGCTCTACCTCCCGTAAGCAACGTACCGCCGACCGCCACGGCCGCGATAGCGTCGAGTTCAACCCCAAGGCCAACGAGATTGGAATCTGCAGCTGAATTTCGTGCAATCACAATGATCCCGGCGATACCCGAACAAATGCCGCTGATAGTGTAGACCTGACGCTTGATGCGCGTCACGCGCACGCCGGCCAGACGGGCGGCTGTTTCGTTGCCGCCAATGGCAAGGAGCTGTTTGCCGAATATAGTGCGCCGGATCGTCCATGCCGCGAGCACTACGATGACAGTCATGATCAGCACCTGGATGGGAATTCCAAACACACGACCTAGACCGATGAATTGAAACTCCGGCGTCGTGAAGATCACCTGGTTGGAATCGGTGAAAGACTGGGCAATACCGCGGCCGGCAATGAATAGGATAAGCGTTCCGACGATGGGCTGGACATTGAACCGGGTAATCAGCCAACCATTCAAGTATCCGAAAAGGCCAGCAATCATCACGGGAATGACGAAAGCGAAAGCAACGCCGACATAGATATTCGGAAATTCGACAATGCGGTTTAGAAAAATGAGTGGCGCCAAAGCCCCCGCAATCGCCATCAACGATCCAACCGAAAGATCAATCCCGCCCGAACCAATGACCAACGTCATGCCGATGGCTACGATGACGATGGTGGAGACCTGAGTAAGATTGATGTTGAGCGTCTGCCAAGTTGCAAAATTGCGGGTGAAGGCGAGATTGAATAGAATCAGCAGAACCAACGCTAAGATGGTGCCATAGCGGCTGAGCCAAAGGAGCACCCGGGTGCCGGTAGGTTCAGCGTCGCGGTCCACAGCGCTAAGCCGCATTGCCATCGGCTGTTCCCTCCCCATGCGCCATAGCCGTCATAACAACAATCTCGCTCAATTCTTCCCTTTGCAGGTCAGCAACCGTTCGGCCATCACGTAAGACAAAAACCCGGTCGCTACCTTCGATAACTTCTTCCAACTCCGATGAAATCATCAGCACACCAAGCCCCGCCTCGGCCAATTCACGGATAAGCATCTGGATTTCGGCTTTTCCACCCACGTCGATGCCACGTGTTGGTTCATCGAGTATGAGAACTTTCGGGTCCAGGCATAGCCAGCGTGCCAGGAGCACCTTCTGTTGATTGCCGCCTGAGAGCTCTCGGATTTTTTGGTCAGGGCCAGACGTCTTGATGCCTAAGCGCTCAATGAACTTGTTCACAATTTCTTGCTGGCGGACCTCATCGACGATGCCCCATTGCGACAGGCGGGGCAGGATGGCCAGCGTCAGGTTTTCGCGTACCGACATTTCGGGGACTATGCCTTCGACTTTGCGGTCCTCGGAGCAGTAGCCAATGCCGCGATTGATAGCATCAATGGGTTCGGCAAACTTCACAGCCCTGCCTTCCATGACGATTGTGCCAGCGTCAGGTTGATCTACCCCGAAGATGAGGCGCGCCACTTCAGTCCGGCCCGATCCGAGAAGGCCAGCAAGTCCTGAAATTTCGCCAGAGCTGACTGATACGCTTGCATTCTTGACCTTTGTCCCTGCCACAAGGCCATCGGCCGACAAAAGATCTCGATGGACACCATGGCTCTTGCCATGAAAACTCGTCTGGCCCTCGCGACGAACCGACTGCATGTCACGTCCAAGCATTGCCGCCACGAGTTCGAGCTTTGAGATTTCCGCCATGCTGGTGGTTGCGATGGTACGCCCATCCCTCATCACGGTAACTCGGTCGCAGACCTCGTAAAGCTCGTCGAGCTTGTGGCTGACGAAGATCACCGAAATGCCAGTCGCACGCAGTTGCCGGATCACCCCGTAGAGGATCTCAACCTCGTTGTCGGCGAGTGATGAAGTGGGCTCGTCCATGATGACGAGCTTGGCGTCGAAGGATACTGCGCGCGCGATTGCCACCATTTGCTGGATTGCAGTGTTGAAGGCGAAGAGTGGTTCATGCACGTCTATCCGGACATCAAAGCGGCGGAGCAGTTCGGTAGCCTCCCGGTTCATGCGCGGCCAGTCTAGAAAGCCAAAACGCCGGTACGGACGGCCTAGAAAAATGTTCTCGGCAACCGATCGGTAGGGAATGAGATTTATCTCCTGATATATCGTGGAAATACCGCCGCGCTGGGCGGCTTCTGGTGAGGCAAACTCGATGCGTCTGCCTTCGAAAGTGATGTCCCCAGCATCCTTGCGGTAGGCGCCAGTCAAGATCTTGATCAACGTCGACTTGCCGGCACCATTCTGCCCAACAAGTGCATGCACCTCGCCCGGGTCGATGTCGAGGCTCGCCCCCGACAGGGCGGGTACACCCGAAAACCGCTTGTTCATGCCCTCCATTCGAAGAAGCGGCAACGGACCGTCCATCGAGAATCCCCGTAAAAGAGCCGCAGCCAGCGCCTCACTGGCTGCGGTCATGTGATGGATGATAACTAATTAGAACGCGCTGTCGACGTTTTCCTTGGCGTTGGTCGCGTCAAAGAACCTGTCCTCATTCTTGATAAAGGTGGGAAGGGTTTCTCCAGCAGCATAACGCGCCATGATGGCGAAGGCGCCGGGCCCAAACCGCGGATTGCATTCGCAGGTAGCGCCCATCTTGCCGGCGATGATGGCCTCAAGAGCTGCCTTCTCGCCGTCAACGCCAACCACTATAACGTCCTTACCCGGCACTTTACCTGCGGCCTCGATAGCTGAAATGGCGCCCAGTGCCATTTCGTCACTATGGGCGTAAACTGCCGTGGCATCTGGGTGGGCTTGATAGAGCGTCTCCATTACCTGGCGGCCCTTGTCGCGGGCGAAGTCTCCAGACTGACTCGCAAGTATCACCATTCCAGGATGGTCCTTCATGAAGGTGTCGAAACCTTTCCGTCTGTCATTTGCCGGGGAGGATCCGACAGTTCCCTCGATCTCGATGATCTTTGCGTTACCGCCCATGGCCTTGACCAGCCATTCCGCGACGCGCTTTCCTTCGTCAACAAAATCCGAGCCGGTGAAGGTGACATAGTCTTCGCCCGGTTTTGCCAAGGTATGATCAACGTCACGGTCAACGAGGATCACTGGAATTCCCGCATTTTTGGCATTCATGATTGCAGGGATGAGTGGTTTTTCCTCGCGCGGTGGCAGGAAGATGAGATCGACGCCCTGCGCGATCATACTATTGACGTCCGCAACCTGCTTGGCGGCAGAACCGGCTGCATCGGTGTAGACCAGTTGATAACCAAGCTTCTTAGCTTCGCTCTGCATGCTTTCGGTTTGCGCAAGGCGCCAGGGATTGTTGCTTTCTGTTTGTGCAAAACCGACCTTGTATGAAGCCTTTTTCGCGAGTGGCGGTAGCTGTGCCCAGGCGGGTCGCATCCTAGTGACTAGTGCTAGGCCAACCGTTGCCGTCAAGAGCGAGCGACGGGAGATGGATTTCAACATTTTAGTCTCCTTTGTTGTCGTTTGCATTCCTCAGTCTGGTCTCTTCTGTGCCGGCTAGATTGTCGATCAGCCGGACATGCCGCCGTAGTAGCGTAGTGCGTTTTGGTTTTTCAGCGCCTGAGCATATTTGACATGTTTTGCAAAGTCATGCAATGATTTGGAACTCGCTTTTGAGGTGTCGCCAAATGATTTCTACTGATGCGTTGCTCCGCCTGGCGCAGTTCGATACCCCGACCATCTGCAACGCTCTCGAACTCGTGGATACCCACACTCGGACGAAGGGCTTCAACCGCCTGCCGCTTATCGCGCCCTTCACCGACAGGGGGCCAGTAATCGGTTATGCTCGAACAGCGATCATACGCTCAAGCACCCCCCACCCCGAAGGTCGAGCCGAGCAAATGCGCTTGCGGTTTGGCTACTACGAGTATGTCGAGAACGGGCCGCGGCCGAGTATTGCCGTCATCCAAGACGCCGATGAGACCGAGCGCAATCTGGGCGCTTTCTGGGGCGAGGTACAAACACATCTACATCAGGCTCTGGGATGTTCTGGTGTCATTACCGACGGAGCCGTGCGCGACATTCCCCAAATGGCTGAAGGATTTTTTGTCCTGGCAGGATCAATCATGCCGTCGCATGTCTTTGCCGACATCGTAGACTATGACTGTCCAGTGACGGTGGCTGGTCTCCAGGTTGCGCCGGGTGACATCATCCACGCGGATTGCCATGGGGCCGTCGTCATTCCCAGAGCGGCGGTCGGCTTCATCGCCGATGCGTCGGCGCTTTTGGTTCGGCGCGAAAGCATCATTCTTGATGCATGTAACCGCCCGGGGTTTTCAACTGCTGATATCCGCGCCGCTTTCAAGACGATGGAAGACATCAGCTAATCCAGCCTTTTCAGGCGTCAGCTGAATCTGACTTCAGGCTCTGCAATGCATTCGACAGTGCGCCCTGGAATACCCCGATATCGGTCCCGTAGCATAGACAGCGGAAGCCCTTGGCGCGCCACTCCCGGGCCATCGCTACGTTGGTGGCAAGATACCCCGGCGCTTTCTGGTATTTTTTGCAGGCTACAACCAGTTCGTCTACTGCTGCATGGAATTCGGGTCGGTTGAATTCCGCGGTGATCCCCATGGTGTTAGTAAGATCGTAGTGCCCCATCCAACCGACATCAATGCCGGGAACTGAAAGGATAGCATCGGCATTCGCTATTCCTGTCTCAGTCTCGATCAGCGCGATGACCAGAATTCGCTCGTTCTCCTCACGCATGGCGGTTACGATATCGCCGCCGCGGTAGTCATCGTGACCCACGCCGAAGCCCAATCCGCGCACACCCTCGGGACGATAACGGCACCAGCGCGCCAGGCTCTCTGCCTGTTCCCTGGATTCGATCATTGGCACCATGATGCCCATTGCGCCCGCATCAAGTACTGGTGCGATGAGATGATAGGCAAGCCCGGGTACGCGTACAAACGGAGCGATACCTGTTCCGCGCGCAAAGGCAATCTGCGCCTTCAGGATGTCGATGCCGACGGCACCGTGTTCCATGTCGAAGATCACGAACTCAGCTCCGGCATTTGCAGCAATCTGGCAAAAGCCTGGCGTGAAGAACTCTGCTGCCATAATTCCATAGGTCGTGGCACCGGCTTTTAATCTTGCTCGCACAGTATTTGGGCGCATTATCATCCTAAAATTTGGAAATGGCGACACCAAGGGACGTCGCTGACGCCACAATCTGGCTCCAGGTTTCTTCATCGACAGGAAGTCCGTCGGCCAGTCGCTCAGCATAAGTCTTCCGTTCGATTTCGCCGGGAAGCAAAACCGCTTCACCTGGATTTGCTGGTGGCGACGCCTTGGACCAACCGGCTAACCGAGACACATCTTCTGCAAAAGCTTCGGCGCTCCCGAAGGCGGCTGGATCGAAGACCATCGACAACATGTTATTGACGAGACGCTTGGCTGTTGGTGACTGCGGATTGCTGGCAAACCCGCCGGAGAGCGACCCGGCGAGAACTTCACAGAAAAACGAGAGGCCTGATCCCTTGTGGGCGCCAAAGGGCAGGATCGCACCTGGAGGATCAGCGTAAAAGGCTTGCGGATCGTCGGTAGGGCGACCCTGTCCATCAAGCAACATGCCGGCCGGGAGTTTTTTACCCTTGTTGCGGGCCACTTGGATTTTGCCTTCCGCGGTCGACGATGTTGCAATATCAAGAATATAGGGGCTTCCGCCCGCCCTGGGCACGCCTGCTGCGATGGGATTTGCTGAGAAACGCCGGTCGCTGCCGCCATGGGGAGCAACCAGAATGCCATAGCCGGAGGTGTTGACAAAATGAATGGAGGCATACCCCCGCTGTGCGAGCAACTCCGGCCAAGCTCCTATACGGCCGAGATGGCCTGAGTTGCGGATCGCCATAGCCGCCATTCCGTGGAGACGCGCCCGTTCGGCCGCAAGCTCCATCGCTTCTTTGCCTATCACTTGGCCGAAACCGAAATTGCCGTCAATCACGAGCAACGCGCCGCGATCAGTTACCACACGAGCATGTTGGTTCGCCACCACTTCGCCCGCGCGCAGCCAACTGACATACTTCGAAATACGTATCAGGCCATGCGAATCATGTCCCATGAGGCTCGCTTCGACAAGATGGGCTGCAATGATTGCCGCCTCTGTTTCCTCGGATCCCGCAGCGGCGAATATTGCCGCCACGAAGGGTTCCATCCGTGCTGCTTCAATCTTTTTCATCGCATCGATCCGTTAAACTGAGGGCGTAGTCGATTGCCTCGATCATGCTCTGGGCCGAGGCGATATTCCTACCGGCAATGTCAAAAGCGGTTCCGTGATCTACGGATGTCCGGACAAACGGAAGACCCAGGGTGATGTTGACACCCTGAAGCGCCGTCCACTTTCCAGTAGCGGGATCGACATGGAAACCAAGAAGCTTGACGGGGATGTGGCCCTGATCGTGATACATAGCGATCACAGCATCAAACTCCTTCCCCAGCGCCCGCACAAAAATCGTATCACCGGAGATCGGGCCGCTCACGTCGATGCCGCGACTTCGAAAAGATAGAACCGTTGGCGCGATGATATTCGCATCTTCGATGCCAAACAATCCACCTTCTCCAGCATGGGGGTTGAGTGCAGCGACACCAATTCGGGGCTGAGCAATGCCGAGCCGTATCAGGGCTGCGACAGTAAGATCGATCACCCGGGAAATTCGGTGAGGGGTAACAAGTGGCGTAACCTTGCTCAGCGCTACATGAGTGGACACATGCGATACGCGGATACCGCCATGGGCGAGCATCATGCAACTGTCATCGCTGCCACTGAGCCTCGCCAGCATCTCAGTATGGCCTGAATAGGCGTGGCCTGCAAGATTGATAGCCTCCTTGGAGATCGGAGCGGTAACAATAGCCACAATTGCGCCGGACATTGCATCAGCGACGGCTCGCTCGATGGCAAGGTAAGCGAGGTGGCCGGCTTCAGCACTCACGACGCCCACCGGGATTGCTCGCGTGGAACCAAAGATATCGATAACGGGTGCGCCGATGTCAACGCCGAGGGAACCGGCTGCAGCTGCGAGCATGGGTGGGGCGCCGTAGATCACTGGCGCGAATGCGAGCGTGGTATCGCGCTCGCGCATTGCAGCAAGAGCCTTTACAATGACTTCTGGCCCGATACCCGCAGGGTCGCCCATAGTAATGCCAATTCTTCGCGGCGTCATTCCGTTCACTTCGCTGCGTCAAGCAATGAATGTAGGAAGTCGCTGCGCCCAAATGCACCAGACTTCGAGACAATGAAAATCCCCGCCCATTGGCCGTCTCGGGGTATAGACACTGCTACACCGGGCGTCCATTCACCAACGACGGATAGCTCAGTCATCTGCATCGTTTGGGTCAGGCGGTAGAGCGTATCTCCGCCCGCAACGGTGATCAAATCCGGTAACGGTAGTCCCTTCAGCTTCTCGAAAAAGAGATGGTGGAGATCGCAGGCGCGGCCTGAGTCCTCAACATCCGGTGCAAGTTGCGCTAACGCAAGTCCCCGGCGATCAAGGTTAAAGTCGATATGCTTAATTGCCGCGACTACGTCTGACGCGGTCCGAATCATGGTGACGGCTTCTGGAAGCAGGGTACGAAAATAATCTACCTGCGCGAGTGCTTCGGGATGACGGCTTCCGACAATAGCAAGCCGACGCAGGCCCTTTGGTCTGAACATCGCATCCTGGTTCTTGCTGAGCTCACGCGCGAGACCGGCAGAGCCGCACCAAAGCACAGGCCCATCGAGTTGCGCGCAGGCCGAAACAATATGTTGGAGGTCGCCGTAGGACTCCGCGTCGCAGATGGCAACACCGCCTCCCTCAAGATCGCCATGCCTGGCGACCAACCGTGTCCGGGCGCGCCCGTTTCCTAACTCCTCCGCGATGACACCCCCGGCGTGATTCCAGGCTCCCCGTGCGTCCACTGCAAATTGCCGGCCGCCTTTAGTGATCCGGCCCTGTTGCGGGAAAGCCGGCGCGATGACAACGGTCCCAAACATCTTGCTCTCGCAACAAGCGCGGAGCTCGGCGAAGGTGCAGCCCCGCATTAGGGAATCTATTTTCTTGAATGCGACGCGGCACGTGCCCAACTCGGGCAGTAGTGAAGTCATTTTATCCATTGCGACATCTTGCGCCAAATCTCGTGATTCCATGTCGATGGCGAATTTCTCACATTTTTTTGGCTTGGGTCCCAAACTCACGACGGTAACTGGAGAGCAGCGCGTGGCAAACGGGGCAGCCGAATCCAGGGCGCCCGTCAAATCATCGGCAAGTACGCCCAACTCGGGCAGCATCGGCGGTTCTCCCTCAATACATTTGTTACGGAGCCGCGGGGCCTCGCAACTCTAACACCGACCGCGGAACGGAATTGAGACATATTGGTAGATATTGGAACACAATGCGCCAAGTCTGTCAACAAACGCAACCATCGAGTCATGTTGCTGATGGGTCGTTGCCACTATTGACGCGAAGCGCTAGTAAGTGCGGCCTGCGGATTGGAGTAGAAAACCATGAACGCAGAACCATAAGAATTTGGAATGTTTGAGGCGATCTATGATTTCTGCCCAGCGCCGCGCTTTGATTCTCGAATATCTTCGACGCGAGGGTGCGGGGTCTATCACTAGGCTATCGGAGACAGTTGGCGTATCGGCCTCCACCATCCGCCGCGATCTCGAAGCCCTTACTCAGAGCGGGCACCTCGAACGGAGCCATGGCGGGGCAGTTCTGAAGGAGAGGCTACAAACCACCTTTGAGACGGCGCGTGAAATTGTGGTCCATGTCGCTCACGATGCGAAGATGAAAATAGGCGCGCGCGCGGCAGCTCTGTTGGAGCCTGGCCAAAGCGTTATCTTTGATTCGAGTTCTACGGTGCTAGAGGCCGCGAAGGCGGCTGTCCGCAGAGATTTCAAATTGACGGCCTGCACGAACGATTTGGGAATTGCCAACGTGCTAGCTCGGGCGCCCGAGTTCCATCTCGTTGTGCTTGGTGGAACGATCCGTCAAGGATCCCCAACGATGGTTGGCGATCCCGGCCTTTCATTTTTGGATCGGCTCCATGCCGACATCGCCTATATTGGCATCCACTCGCTGGCCGGAGGGCGGCTTTCGGAGACCTCCATCGATGTGGCTGCGATGAAACAGCGTATGGTCAACAGTGCTGCCCATGTGGTCGTCCTTGCCGACTCTAGCAAGTTCAAGCACCCCGCATTCTGCGATGTCTGCGGCATTGCGGAGGTCCGCACCATCATTACCGACACTGGGATTGCCAGCGCCGATCACGACAAACTCAAGGATGCAGGAATTGAAGTCATCGTCGCTAAATAATAGCGGCGTTAGTGATTCTTCTTGACCTCGACGGTCTCGGCAGCAGTCCATAACCGTGCGGATTTGGGCATGGGCGGATAACCTTTGACGCGCGGGGTGGCGCCGTCGATATCGAGCAAAAACTTCTGACTGGGACTCGCACGGTGATAGAGATCATCGGTGAGGTTCGCGCGCTCATTGAATTGTTGGGGCAGGTCCCGCCGCCCGATTGCCAGATGTAACACCCTGCGTGGCGCACCGGTCTCGTTGCGCGTGCCGCCGTGCCAGATATGGCCATTGATGACGGCTACCGATCCGGCCTTTCCCGTAAGCTTGATCTCCTCAGGATGTGGGGCATAGGGATCGGTTGGCATGATCTTCTTGTCTTCGGGCGTCACCTCAATGTACTTGACCTCGGCCATGTTGACGTCCGGTACGTTGATCGGCACCCACTTGTGAGAGCCAGGCACAACGCGCGTCGGGCCATTGTCGAGTGTCATATCGTCGAGCATCACCATCGAGTTCACGACCCGCCAATCGGTTGGTGACACCCGCGGCACATCGGAGTGCAGCAACTGTTGGCCTTGGCCCTTCAAGGGATTGCGGGCGTTAAGGGAATAAACGCGGATCTCGCCTAACAGGTAATGCGCAGCGGCAAGTGTTGGCGTACAGTTCAAACAACGATCAAAAGCCGCAGACTTATTGAAGAGATTTGAGAGGCGCGGCGCGCCCGGCTCAATGTGAACCTCGTGGCCACCGTACTCGCCCTCAATGCCGCGCAACCGCTCGAACTCATCGCGCATTTCCTTTACTTCGGCAGGACTGAACACGTTCTCCACGACGAAAAAACCGTCGTCATCAAACTGCTTGCGCTGAGTTGCAGTCAGGTTGTCGGAAGAGATATCAAGTTTCGCCAATGCTTCCTGAGTGTTCATGTTCGCGCTCCGCCGGTCTGTTTTGGTTCATTTGATAAATGGAAGGTGCCTCAACGTCACCCAAAGCGTCTCAATAGATGCCATTAATTGCCAAGAAGGTCAACACCATGCCGCTACGGTAACGCGACAGACTGTGGTCGAACGGCAGGTGTCGCCCGGACGCAATGCCTCACTTGGAAAGGTCGGCTGGTTCGGGGACTAGCGAATATGAGGGATCTCTAGGCACAACCGGCGACCTGACGTTAGGGCTGTCAATTTTGACTTTCGATCGTGCCGTCCAGAAAATTGCCAGTGTAGAGGTGGACCCCGGGTTCCGCCGTGAACACCTCAACCTGATTGCCGCGCGGGGGATTAGCGAAAAGCCCAATTGCAAAAGGGTTTCCCGGCGCTGTCGAGTATACACCACAGTTGAGTTTGTTGTCTTTTCTTGCAGTAATTTAGTGGTGGGCTATGGCGTTGCGATCTCCAAACCACCGGGGCTGGCAGAAATCGAAGGGGGTGCCTCCCACTGGTGCGATTCTGCCGGTCGGCGGCAGATGCAGCGCTCAAAGGCAATGGTGTTGATCTCATAGAGATTGGAAAGCGTCACCACCGTAAGGTCTGCCTAGGATGATTCAGAAGTTGGACCCATAAAGCATACAACCGAGACACAAACAAACTCTTCCATATTCATCCAAATCATGCCAGTTTTTATCTGAGCGGACATGTAGATCCGTCAAACACGGAGGAATTGGCAATGACCTTGAAACTGAAGTTGCGCACAGCGCTATTGGCGTGCGCGGGATTTTACGCCGCTAGCCTTGGTGTGAATATCGTAAACACGGCCGAAGCAGCTGGATCGAAGCGCGTCTGTGTCAGCTGGAGGCATTTCCAGGAAGAACGGTGGCGGATTGACGAAGCGGGCATCAAGTCCATACTTGAGCCCGCAGGCTACACCTATGTGAGCGCAGATGCCCAATCGGATCCACAGAAGCAATTGACCGACGTTGAGAGCCTACTGACATCTAACTGCGACGCTGTGATAATCCTCGCCCAGGACTCTAAGGCGATTATGCCAGCGGTTGCCGAGGCGAAGGTCGCAGGCGTGCCTGTGATCGCTTACGACGTACCAATCGACTCTACCGATGCCACTTTCATCTCCTTTGACAATGTTGCCGTTGGCCGGCTGATGGCCGAGGCGATGGTGAAAGTGAAGGACAATGGCAACTGGGTGAAAATCGACGGTGATGCCACCATGACCATCATCAATTTGTTCGGTGCCGGACAGATGCAGATCATTCAACCGTTGATCGACGCAGGCAAGATTAAGATCGTGGCCCAGCAGAACATCGAAAACTGGAAGCCCGACCTCGCCCAGGCGGCAATGGAGCAGATTCTTACCCAACAGGACAACAAAGTGGATGCGGTTCTGGCGATGAACGATGGCATGTCCACTGGCGTTGCGGCGGCACTTTCGGCTCAGAAAATGCTTGGCATTCCTTTGTCTGGGCAGGATGGCGACAAGACAGTGCTCAACCGAATTGCCAAAAAGCAGCAAACGGTGACGATCTGGAAGAACTCCTATCTTCTGGGGCAAGCTGCCGCTAAGGCGGCAATCGAAATGGCCGAGAGCAAGCCAGTTACGGGGGCCAAGCCGTTCAAGACCGAGTCCGGCCAGGAACAACCATCGCTGCTGCTCGATCCCATTGCCATAACCTACGACAACCTCAATTTGGTGGTTGATGCGAAGTGGATCAGCAAGGAAGAGCTTTGCAACGGCGTAACCGAGAATCCACCGGCGCCCTGCAAATAACGGACGACGGCTGATGAACTTTCTTGCCGTCAAGTTTCGGTCAGTTTCTGACCGGATCGCCCGAGCAGCCGGACTCGATGTCCGGCTGCTCGGTATGTTGTTCATGATGGCCGTGATCTGGCTTACACTGGATGTGTTAACCGGGGGGCTGTTCATCACCCCCCGCAATATCTTCAATCTGTCGCTCCAAGTTTCAGTAGTAGGCATCATGACCTGTGGCATGGTGCTGGTTATCGTGTCGCGCCATATTGACCTGTCAGTGGGCTCACAGATCGGGTTCATCGGTGTGTTTGGTGCCCTGATGCAGAACGCTTGGCTGCCAATCGACGGGACCTCGACTTGGTGGATAACCTCTCTGGCCATGCTCGGCGTGGGTATTTTCATCGGTTTTGCCCAAGGGCTTCTGGTCGCCTATGCGGGGATACCTTCTTTTGTCGTCACCCTTGGTGGATTGTTATTCCTGCGAAATGCAGCATTTTATATCAACAGCGGAGTGACGGTTGCTCCCTTGAATGAGACTTTTCAGCTGCTCGGCGGCGGGCTGGATGGCACAATTGGTGTGTTCTGGAGTTGGGTGGTATGCGGTCTCGCTATCGCCGGGGTCGCCCTGATTGTCTGGCGCAGCCGCCGGCGTCGTTCCGTTCACAGCATGGCGCAAAAGCCTTTGGCAAGCGACGTACTGATGGTAGCGATCTGGGCAATTGTCATCGCAGTCTTTACCGCCACGATGAACGGTTACAAGCAGCCCAAAACTGATATTGGTATGGGTATTCCTATTCCAGTCCTCATTCTCATCGGTGTCACCATCGTAATGTCCGCGGTGGCGCGGAAACATCGTTTCGGCCGCCATGTCTTCGCCATGGGCGGTAGTTCGGAAAGCGCGGAGCTCGCGGGTATCGACACGCGCAGATTGACACTGTTGGTCTTCATGATGATGGGCCTTCTCTGCGGTCTCGGATCGATCGTGACCACCGCTAGGCTCAATGCTGGCGCTAGCGTCACTGGCACCATGACTGAGCTGACAGTGATAGCCGCGGCCGTGATCGGCGGCACCTCGCTCGCGGGGGGCATTGGCACCGTCTATGGTGGTATCGTTGGTGCACTCATCATGCAGAGTCTCGAGAGCGGGATGATCTTGATGGGTGTTCCGACACCGCTGCAACGGATGGTTTTAGCTCTCGTGCTGATTATCGCAGTCTGGGTCGACACGGTGTACCGCAAGGCACGAAGAGCATGACGGCGCTTGTCGAACTACGAAACATCGTCAAGACCTTCGGCGGCGTGCATGCGGTCGAGAATGTCAGCATAGATCTGGCTGCAGGCGAGGTCTTAGGATTGCTCGGACACAACGGTGCGGGAAAGTCGACACTGGTGAAAATCCTCTCCGGCGTTTTTCCCGCCGACAGCGGCGACATCCTGATCAAGGGCCAATCCGTCACCATCCGCTCCACCCGGGACGCAAAGGCACTGGGCATCGAGACAATTTATCAGACGCTCGCTCTGTCGGAGAACCTCGACTGTGTTGCCAACCTGTTTCTCGGGCGTGAAATTGCCGGCTGGCACGGCTTCATGAACGAT
Source organism: Rhizobium sp. Q54 (assembly GCA_945889445.1). GTDB lineage: Bacteria > Pseudomonadota > Alphaproteobacteria > Rhizobiales > Aestuariivirgaceae > Aestuariivirga. The sequence goes on along the minus strand of CAMDBX010000071.1, from coordinate 8,097 downwards.
GAGGCGATGGAGAAAAAAGCCGACGCCACCCTAAACCGCCTCAGGCTGCGCCTGCCTTTGCTCTCCAAACTGGTCTCCAGCCTCTCAGGCGGCCAGCGGCAGGCTGTCGCGATCGCTCGCGCTATCCAGTTCAATGCACGCGTGCTTATCATGGACGAACCCACGGCGGCCCTCGGCCCTGAGGAGACCCAAAATGTCGCCACATTAATTGCCGAGCTCTCCAATCAGGGTATCGGTATCATTCTGATCAGCCACGACATCCACGATATTTTTGGACTAGCGAGCCGACTCGTTGTGATGAAAAATGGCCGGTTAGTGGGAACAGTTAATACTGGCGATGTTACAAAAGATGAGGTGCTGGCGATGATCATCGCGGGCAAAGTCCCCGAGGCGCGCCAAGCTTGATCATCGATGCCCATATTCATCTCTGGCGACTGGGACGCGGTGACAATCTGGCCCTGACGCCGGAGATGGGGTCGATCTATCGTGACCTAGAGCCCCAAGACGTAAAGCCCAAGCTTGATGCCGCCGGAGTGAGCCTTGCTGTACTAGTGCAGGCGGCTGAGACTTTGGCCGAGGCCCTGTTCATAGTAGGTCTAGCACGGAAGTTTCCGTGGATTGCCGGCATCATTGCCTGGATCGACCCTGCATCACCGTCCGTCGACGAAGAAGCAGCGGCACTTGCCTGGCTGCCGCCAGTCAAGGGTGTGAGGCCAGTGCGCGGAGACAACCGCAGCATTGACTGGATGCTCGACCGTCAGCTCGAACGTGGATGGCACGCCATCGCCGCCAACGGGCTATCTCTGGATATTCTCGTGCAGAACTGGCGTGAAATTTCTCTGGCGGCGGCGCTCGCTCGGAAATATCCCGATCTCGTTGTCATTCTAGACCATTGTGGCAAACCTGATATCGTTGGCGGAGTGTTCGACCCTTGGGCGCAACATATTGACGAATTAGCTGCGCTGCCGAATGTCAGCTGCAAGCTCTCCGGATTGTTGAACTGCGCAATACCCGGTACGGCAGTTGCCGATATAGCCCCATACGCCGCCCATGTTCTGAATGCCTTTGGTCCTTCCCGGGTCATGTGGGCAAGTGACTGGCCGCCTCTCGAACTTGCCGCAAGCTATCCGGTTTGGATCGAAATCAGCCGAGAGCTATTGCAGCCGCTGTCGGCGCAGCACCGCAATGAGGTCTTGTCCGGAACGGCAACCCGTGTCTACCGATTGAACCAGAATTAATAAGGATTTCCACCATGGATAAAAAGACACGTGTGGGCTTTATCGGTGTTGGTCTGATGGGGCATGGCGCTGCGAAGAACATCATGGAGCGCGGTGGCTACCCACTCACCATCCTTGGCCATCGCAATCGAGAACCCGTGGAGGACCTGATCCGTCGCGGTGCCCGCGAGGCGTCCGATCCAGCGGAGCTTGCAAAGGAGAGCGAGGTTGTCATTCTTTGTCTTCCGTCATCCAATGAGGTAGAGGCCATTATACATGCTAACGACGGCTTGTTGGCGGGCCTCAAACCTGGTTCGGTGCTGATCGATACGACCACTGCTGACCCTGCGGCGTCCCGACGGATTGGAACTGCCCTGGCTGCCAAGGGCATCGAAATGCTTGATGCCGCCCTTGGCCGAACGCCGAAAGAAGCCGAGGCTGGTAAGCTCAGCACGTATGTTGGTGGCGACGTCGCGGTCCTGGCGCGCGTCCGCCCCATCATAGATGCCTATGCCGACACCATCGTGCACTGCGGCGGTCTCGGAGCGGGCACTACCTGTAAATTGGTCAACAACTCCATTACCATTGGAATGGCCACTCTCTTTGCAGAGGGGTTTGCCACAGCTGCCAAGGTCGGGGCCAATCTCAACTCGCTCGCCGATGTCCTTTCAGCTGGCGGCGCCGATGGCAAAATGTGGCGCATGCTGGAACCTTGGATCCGGGCTGGTGACGACAGCTACCTGCGCGGACCGATCCGAATTGCTGCCAAAGATGTGCGCACCTATAGCCGGATGGCCGAGAATGCCGAAAGTGCCATTCCCGTCGCCCAGGCAGTGAACCAAACGCTCCGGCTGGTGTTGAACCAGGGCCATGCCGACGTCTTCCTCCCAGCACTCCCGGGCATACTTGCGGCTCTCAATGGTACCGCAATCAAACGCGGCCAGCCTTGACGATCTCCGCAACCCGCTCGCCGATCACGTAGCAGGTAAGATTGGGGTTATGCATGATGGTGTCCGGGAAGATGCTTGAGTCAGCAATCATCAGGTTTTCATAGCCGTGTACTCTTAGGTCAGCATCGACCACGCTTGAGCGGGGATCGGATCCCATCCGACAGCTGCTTGACTGGTGATGGGCGGTCGTTAGCATACGGAGAAGATGGTCCTGCGGTCCGCCTCCAGTGGAGACAATCTCGGCATTATGCCGCTGAAATGGCTTGGTAGAGAGAAGCTCCCGCATGCCCTCGAATGCGTCCATAAAGTTGGCGATGTCGCTCTCGTTAGCGAGGTAGTTATGATCGATGACCGGTGCCACGCGCGGGTCGGTGGCGGCTATCTCGACACTACCCTCTGACTGCTGGCGGGTAAGAAACGTAAATAGGCCACACAGCCCATCTTCCTCGTCGGCTGGGAAAGAGTGGATCTGCCAAGACGGCTCTTGGCTACTTGCCGCAGCACCACGCCAAATGACCGGAAAGAGTCTGCCGGTCATTTCAGAGATGCCCTCAGCACGGAAGAACATTGCACATCCGGGATGATCGGTCAGGCGCTTGCCGGCAGGAAGGTCCGCGGCAACAGGAATACCGTGATGCCGGAGCAGGGCTGCCGGTCCAATACCGGAACGTTGCAGTATGGCAGGGGTGTTGTACACGCCAGCTGACACGATCACCCGGTTGGCCGTGGCACTGGCCACCCCGCCGGCCCCGAGCCAACTCACTCCCGTCGCCCGCCCACCCGACATCGTAATGCGGTCGACAAGGCAACCACCTCGGATCGTCAGGTTCGTACGTGGCCGTGCCGTGCGTAGATAGGTGTTGAGCGTACCCTGTTTAAACTCCTTGAACCTGTTGTGCGGCAAAGGTCCGAAAAGGCCAGCATCCTGTCCAGCAGCATTGAGATCTAGAGCCTGGGAAACACCCAAAGCTGCGCACGCTTCGGCAAAAACCCGGTTCACCGGCGCCCAGGCTGTTTCCTTGTAGCGTTGGATGACGACGGGACCATCACTGCCATGTTCAGGGCAACCGCCAAATTCGCGATCAGTTTCAATCCTCTTAAACAACTGCGCAACTGAAGCCCAGTTCCAACCGGGACAACCGAGGCTGGCCCAGCGGTCCATATCGAACTGAGCCGGTCGTACCGCTATTGTCGAGTTCACCATCGAAGTTCCGCCCACCACACGACCGCGGGGCAGCCGAATGGGCCTGCCTCCAAAGCGGTTGGAACGATCACTGTCGAGGAATCTCCAATCGATTTCCGGAGCCCCCGAGCCCCGCCATGTGTGCTCCCCGCTTATCACGAACAGCGGGGTCCATTCCGCCTCATCGGGAAAGTCAGGTCCTGCCTCCAGCAAGAGAACACTCCGATCTTGGTCTTCCGAGAGGCGCGCGGCAGCAACCCCGCCGCTCGACCCGGCACCGACAATGATTGTATCAAAGTGTTCCATGATCAGGGATCCTCCCGGCAATTCGCTGCAATCTCGTTCCAGAACTCGGCAGGGAATTTGGTGCTGCAATAGGTCTGCATCATAAGGACTTCCGCGGCATTTGCCATTCCGGGGATGACTGAGGTGACGGCGGGGAAGCGCAAGGGATAAGCGAGGGCGGCCGCGGCAAGCTCCACGCCGTGGCGCCGGCAGATCGCTTCGATGTACCGAACGCGGGCCAAGATCTCCTGCGGTGCCGGCGCATAGTTGAATTGTGCACCAGCGATAGAGCCAGTCGCGAGAATTCCACTGTTGAACGGGCCACCAATGATGAGGCCAATTCCCTCGCTTTCGCAGAAGGGCAGAAAAGTCTCGGCGGCCCTCTGCTCAAGTAGTGTCAGCCGCCCTGCGAGCAGACAACAGTCAATGGGCACGCGCTTTGCAAATTCTTGGCACACCTGCCATTCGTTTACGCCGAGCCCAATCGCGGCGATATTCCCCTGGGCCTTAAGATCAGCAATGGCGCGGTAAGCGCCATCAAGGGCAGCGGCGAACTGGACAGGCTGCTGCGCGCCATGTGTCCATGTATCGATGTCGTGGATGAGCACGATGTCGATCCGGTCGAGCCCCAGCCGCGACAGGCTGGCTTCGATTGACCGAATTGCGCCATCACGACTGTAATCGTAGACAACCTGTTCAGAAGAGTTGCCGTTTTCAATGTCAGGCTTAATGAGCCTCCCGACTTTGCTCGACAACACAAAATCCGCTCGTCGCTTGCTGCACAACCCGCCGCCAAGCCGCCGCTCACTCCTGCCGTAACCATAGTACGGAGAGGTATCGAAATACCGGATTCCTGCCAACCAAGCAGTCTCAATCGCCACCGAGGCTGTCTCGTCTGCTGTATGGCCTGTGAGCCAACCTGAAGGGCCGCCGCCAAATCCGATCGTGGTTAGAAGAGGGCCACTATGCCCTAGTCTCCTCATTTCTGTGAGGTCAGTCATTGCGTGTCAGGATCACGTTGCACCAAATCGCATTGGGAGATGACCTACTATTCTCATTGAGGAGAGCCCCCTTATTTTGCGGACTGTGGGACCTCAATCTCCGCCGGTCAAGTCGGAGGATTCACTCCGGCGTTGACACTCCTCCTCCAGCGGCATCCTCTTCGACACGTAGCGCCACGCCAGCGGAAGCAGTCGCCGCCCGATCCGCACCGCAAATTCGAGCCAGAAGGAGGGCCGCTGCACTACCCCGACCGGCTTCGCCGCCTGCGCTGGCGCCCAAGCCAATCATGCACTAACATTCAAACCGGACCACTCGTTGGGGGCTGATCATCACAGTGCTCTCGCCGGGTCAGGGAGCACATCCCCCCGCGGACTGCTATGCCTTCTATTTGCCATGGCACCACTTCCCCGTTAGCCTCTGGGGCATTTATCTTGTAGTTGAGGGCGTAGAGCAGGTCGGCTGGTGGCTACATTTGGCGACGAGGGGATATCTCTCGCTCAGTGAGTCCTGCTATGTAGCTAAGACATATCTTTTTCACCACGAAGCATATCATAACGTCGTGGAATCTTTCGCTGCACGCCAAGAGATCTCATTTAGACAACCTGTCTATAAAACTGGTTTCCGGGCGAGCTTCAAAAACTTGAGCTTGAAAGCCAGCCACAAAGAGGCAATGGCAGAGAGCTATGCTGCAATGAAGGTTCGGAAAGAGTCTTTTGCAAGACTTAAGAGCAATAAGCGGTTACGCAAGTTCAAACAGGAACTCGCATACTTTGCGCTCGTACACTTTATAGAGACTAGTCAAGCGCCTTATTGCTTTGCATCTCCGACCTTGCGCAACAACTCCTTGTTTGATCCTCATGAGCATGTGTTGCAAGAGCAAGGATTACTCGGGAGTATTTTACCCCCACTTCCGCCGTCTAATCCGCTCATCTGGTCTGCGTCTACACACTCGATGCAACCGACACTTAAGCGGAATGGTGCCTTCAGCTATATCGTCAACAGAAACCATCCACTTGTAACCCGTCGCAAGCCACAGATCCGCTACTGTGACCGGCGCAAGTTTATCAAGAAGTTAAACACCATACTCCCTGGAGACTTGCGCGGAGGGGGCGTACACCCTCTTTGGATAGTAAGAGAAACAGGACAGCGGGTCCCGATTCCTACTGGTTCGCTACCCGATGGAAACGCCAACCACATTCTGGAACTGCTTGGCTTGAAGGGGAAGTATAGAAACTGGAAGACGTTCTTATCTTCGTGATCCCTTAGCGACCTATCTATGCTGCTATTGCTTCGGATTTGACGGATTCCCGCGCTAAGTCAGCTAGCTTCAAAAACAGCTCTGTCACGTCTTTCTCTGGTAGAGCTTCGTAGAACTTGATGCCACCGTACCTGTTTACCTCAGTTAACCAACGCCGATAGATCGCCGAATTTCCCTTCTCGCGCTTAAAAAATGTAAGGCGCTCTTCTGAATTGTATTTCTCGATAAGCACATTGAGCAGTGGGACAAGCGCACTCTGCGACGAAGTGGGTCGTTCTATTATGCTAGCTCTAACATCTGTCTGATGTAGAAAGACTTCGAGGGTTGTCCTCAAGTCGGCATGCGGATATTTCGACACGATTTCGGCCCACCACCAAAGGCATGCAATGGCGTTATTCCTCTCAAAGCCACGAGCCCCACTTGCAAAGAAGTGATCTCGTATGAGGGAAGTCTGCTTCTCTTTGGTAGCACCCTTTGCAACCCATCTCTCCCGTGCATATTGCAAGCAGGGACCGTGGGACAACCAGACCCACAGTCGCTCATCGCGAGCAAGATAACGATTAATCCCCTTCAGTGCCCCATACACCACCAAAGCATTTTCGACATCAATTTCACCTCCGGCTTGGGGCTGCAATTTTTGAAGAGCCTCTAGATCGATCTCCGTCTCTTTGACAGAGATGACATAGTCAGGTGTTAGGATATCCTCAAAATCGCCCTCGAGATAGCGATCGAGATTGGCTTCAATTTTGTTCCGAAGTTCAGCCACAAGACCGCGCTTAACGACATGAAGGTTCATAATCGTTTCCTTACTTGTCCAGGAGTGTCGTTGTTAATGCCCTAAGAGGGCGATCAAGAAGCCGGTGAGTAGCGATCAGCAGCTTGGGATCGCCAATGTTGATGTTCTTGGCACTTGCCTTCGCCGTAAGAATTCGCGCCCACTTTCTGTCTGCGTATTGTTCCGGCTTGTCCACAAGAGCCTCGACCATCTTGCTGACCGCGACAAAAAATACGGTGTTTAGCAGGATTGCCTTTCCATCTTTACTCTTTTCAAAATCTTTAAAGACTTGACACTGAGCTTCATTAGCAAAAACTTGGACAAATCCTTTCTCTCCGTCGAGGTCAATGGTATACTCACCGTCCTTAAGTTCACTATTGCGCATGTACTCGAAGATTGAACTAATCGGCTTCCAAAATTCTTTATCGGTTATGTAAACCGTAGGAACGCCTTGCGCGAGAACCTGGCCGTTTACAAATTCAAACGTTTTGGATCCAAATTCGAGATTGATGCGCTCGCAAGTGAGCGTTCCATCTCGACTGCCAATTACATAACCGGAGAATTCCACAAGGTCCCTTAGATCGTGCCCATCAAGCTTCAATGTTCCGGTCGCCTTGACCTCATACATTTTCGAATAGAATGTCGATCTACAAGAAACCTTCAACCAATAAGCTGCGTCCCCTTTGGCAACGAGATCGCGGATTTCCTTTACTCCGCATGCATAGATATAATCCACCGTAAATAACCCAGGGTTTTCTGGATCTACGTTGAACTCAATGTCAGCCTGAAAATCCGACTTCAAATAGTCATCTGAATGTGTGGAGAGAACGGGATAACCAAATGATTTCTCTATATCATACTTCATTTCTTTGCTCCCGATGAAGCAACTGTGTGGCTAGCGACCAGCTTTAGCCCTCCAACAATTTTTCTAGACACCTCGATTTCGATGCTAATCCGCTTGCCTTCCTTCAGCGAGAGTTCCACTCCGCCATTTTTCACTTGTCCCGTATCAGAAGCTACTACTTCGAACGGTTCGTCAAAGTCAGACCCGACCTCGTGCACTCGCACTGTCGATTTTGCGTTTGACGATGGGGTTGCAAATACCCGTGCGCGGTTATCTGCAAGGGGATGTCCCGAAGTCTGTTGAAAATGCCAAGGCTGGCGCTGCTGGTTGAAAGTTATGCGGCATCAGCGAGGAGGTCAACTGCCGGGGTGGTGGATTGACCGCTGCGGTGGTTTTGAAGGGCGGCCTTGAGCACCGGCAGATGCTTGTGGGCTTTGAGGCGCCTGAAGCCCTTCTTCGCTTCCAGCATGCCCGCGGCGGTCCAGCGCAATCCCATCTTCGCGTTCCGCCAGCGCTTCACATTCCGGCACACCTGGCGAATGATGCTGTTCATGCTCTCGATGATGTTGGTGCAGGCCAGCGA
>CAMDBX010000070.1 GCA_945889445.1 Rhizobium sp. Q54 | reverse complement strand
AGGCACGGAAATGGTGATGCCGGGCGACAACATCTCGTTCGACGTCGAGCTGATCACGCCGATCGCCATGGAAGAGAAGCTCCGCTTCGCCATCCGTGAAGGCGGTCGTACCGTCGGCGCCGGCGTCGTCGCCAAGATCACTGACTAAGACTTTAAATGGTGCGGCGGGCTCCTTAAATGGGGACCGCCGCGCTGAAGGGGTATAGCTCAGTTGGTAGAGCGGCGGTCTCCAAAACCGCAGGTCGAGGGTTCGAGCCCTTCTGCCCCTGCCAGATTTTAAGGAAGCACACGTGGCAAAGACCAATCCGTTCGAGTTTCTCCAGCAGGTGCGCGAGGAGGCCAACAAGGTCACCTGGCCGGCCCGCCGGGAGGTCATGATCTCGACCGCGATGGTATTCATCATGGTCGCGCTGGCTTCCGTCTTCTTCCTCATTGTCGACTCGGTGCTGCACCGGGGCGTGCAGTGGGTCCTCGGTCTTTCGGGTTAAAGGGCGGACATGGCTAAGCGCTGGTACATCGTTCACGCCTACTCGAATTTCGAGAAGAAGGTCGCGGACTCGATCAAGGAACAGTCGGTCCAGAAGGGCCTAGGGGACCTGTTCGAGCAGGTTCTCGTGCCCACCGAAGAGGTCATCGAGGTTCGCCGTGGTCGCAAGATCAAGTCGGAGCGCCGCTTCTTCCCCGGCTACGTGCTGGTGAAGATGGAGCTCACCGACCAGGCCTTCCACCTGATCAAGAACACGCCAAAGGTCACGGGCTTCCTGGGTTCTGACTCGAAGCCGATCCCGATTTCGGACGTCGAGGCTTCGCGCATCCTGAACCAGGTGGCCGAGGGCGTCGAACGTCCGAAGTCCACACTTACCTTCGAAGTCGGCGAGCAGGTTCGCGTCGCCGATGGTCCTTTCGCGTCCTTCTCCGGTCAGGTGGAGGAAGTGGATGAAGAACGGTCGCGGCTCAAGGTCGCCGTGTCCATCTTCGGCAGGCCCACGCCTGTCGAACTCGAGTACGGGCAGGTCGAGAAGCTTCGCTGATCGACGTGTTCAACACGGTGGGAGGCCTTCAACAAGCCGGACCACTAACCTCAATCAGCCGGATGAACCGGCGAGGGAAAGAAAATGGCTAAGAAAGTCGTCGGCTACATCAAGCTGCAGGTGCCGGCAGGTCAGGCAAACCCGTCTCCGCCGATCGGCCCCGCTCTCGGTCAGCGTGGTCTCAACATCATGGAATTCTGCAAGGCCTTCAACGCCGCAACGCAGAAGATGGAGCCGGGCATGCCGGTTCCGGTGGTCATCACCGCCTTCCAGGACAAGTCTTTCACCTTCGAGATGAAATCGCCGCCGGCGACATACTTCCTGAAGAAGATCGCCGGCATCAAGTCCGGCTCGAAGGAGCCCGGCAAGGGCGCCTTTGTCGGCAAGGTGTCGATGGCCCAGTGCCGCGAGATCGCCGAGCAGAAGCTCAAGGGCATGAATGCGCGCGACCTCGACGCCGCTGCGCGTGAAATTGCCGGCTCCGCCCGGTCCATGGGCCTTCAGGTGACGGAATAAGAACGATGACAAAGCTCGCTAAGCGTATTGCCAAGAACGTCGAAGGCATCGACCGCGTGAAGTTCTACGGCCTCGACGAGGCCGTGAAGCTGATCAAGGAACGGGCCAACGCCAAGTTCAACGAAACCGTCGAGATCGCCATGAATCTCGGCGTCGACCCGCGCCACTCGGACCAGATGGTCCGCGGCGTCGTCAATCTGCCAAACGGCACCGGCCGCAACCTGCGCGTCGGCGTCTTCGCCAAGGGCGCGAAGGCCGAAGAGGCCAAGAAGGCCGGCGCTGAAGTCGTGGGTGCCGAGGATCTCTTCGAGATCGTCAACAAGGGCACGATCGACTTCGACCGCTGCATTGCCACCCCGGACATGATGGGCCTCGTCGGCCGTCTTGGTAAGGTGTTGGGTCCGCGCGGCATGATGCCGAACCCCAAGGTCGGCACGGTTACCATGGACGTCGCCGGTGCGGTCAAGGCCGCCAAGGGCGGCGCTGTTGAGTTCCGCGTCGAAAAGGCCGGCATCGTGCAGGGTGGCGTCGGGAAGGCGTCGTTCTCGGACGAGCAGCTGACCCAGAACATCAGGGCTTTCGTTGATGCCGTCATCAAGGCGAAGCCCCCGGCAGCCAAGGGTACCTACGTCAAGAAATTGTCCATTTCTTCGTCCATGGGTCCCGGCCTCAAGCTTGACCTCGCCTCCGTCACGGGCGGCGCGTAAGCATTGAACGAGTTTCTCCACTGAAATCCCTCGGGGTTTGAGTGGGGTGCCCGAAGTTCTTCGAACTTCGGTTTACCTGTCCGAGATTGCAGGCGCAGCGGCTCCGGCCCTTGCTTAAAAGCCCAGCCTGCATGAGATGGGTGTCAAAACGGAATTCGGATCCCCATATGGGGATGCAAAGTCGGTTTGGACCTCATGGACCCAATCCCGGGGAAGCCCGGGCAGGGGGACAGGCACGTAAGCGCCGCTCTGGCGCCCGCTGCCTTCGTGTGGTGGACGTCTTGAGCGGTTGGTCCAACGGCGGGCGGGTGAAGAGCCCCTCCGCCATAAAGGAGAGAGCAAGTGGAAAGAGCTGAAAAGAAAGAGCTCGTCGCGACGCTCAACCAGGTGTTCAAGACCACCGGTGTGATCGTTGTGGCCCACAACAAGGGCCTCACTGTGAACCAGGTCAATGACCTGCGCAACAAGATGGCCCAGGCGGGGGCGACCGTGAAGGTCGCCAAGAACCGTCTCGCTAAGCTTGCTCTTGATGGCACTGACGCAGCCGGGATCAAGGACCTCTTCGTGGGTCCGACCATGGTGGCTTATGCCGCCGATCCCGTCTCGGCACCCAAGGTCGCTTCGGCCTTCGCCAAGGGGAACGACAAGTTCGTCCTCCTCGGCGGCGCGCTGGGCAAGACCGTCATGGATGCCAACGCGGTCAAGGCACTCGCCGATCTGCCCTCGCTCGACGAGCTTCGGGGCAAGCTCATTGGCCTTATCCAGGCGCCCGCCACCAAGATTGCTGGTGTGCTTCAGGCTCCTGCCGGCCAACTGGCGCGTGTCTTCAACGCCTATGCCACCAAGGATCAGGCCGCTGGCTAAGACGCCACGCCTTAACCACTGTCAAACCAACCGACTATAGAAAGATACTCAAATGGCTGATCTCGCCAAGATTGTTGAAGACCTCTCGGCTCTGTCCGTTCTGGAAGCCGCTGAACTGTCCAAGATGCTCGAAGAGAAGTGGGGCGTTTCCGCCGCCGCTCCGGTCGCTATGGCCGCTGCTCCGGGCGCTGCCGCTGCAGCTCCGGCCGAAGAGAAGACCGAGTTTACGGTCGTTCTCGCCGCGGCTGGCGACAAGAAGATCGAAGTCATCAAGGAAGTCCGCGCCATCACCGGCCTGGGCCTGAAGGAAGCCAAGGACCTCGTCGAAGGCGCCCCGAAGACCGTCAAGGAAGGTGTCAACAAGGCTGACTCCGAAGCGATGAAGAAGAAGCTCGAGGCCGTTGGTGCCAAGGTCGAGCTGAAGTAACGACTTTCCGGTGGTGCCTTGTCTGCTAAGGACAGGGCGCCTCCGGGCCATTGTCGAGCCGTTCGCGACGGCTTGCCGGACCTCCCCGAAAGGGGGGTTTGGCAAGCTGTCGAATATGCATGTTTTTGAACCGTCAAGGGGACCCCATGGCCGAAACTCAGTCCGCCGCTAGCCGCAAACGCCTCCGCAAGTTCTTTGGCAGGAAAATCGAAGTGGCCGAGATGCCGAACCTCATCGAGGTTCAGCGCGAAAGCTACGACCAGTTCCTGCAGATGGTGGAGCCCAAGGGCGGGCGCGCGAACGAGGGCCTTCAGGCCGTCTTCAAGTCCGTTTTCCCGATCACCGATTTCTCGGGCCAGGCCATGCTCGAGTTCGTCCGCTATGAGTTCGAACAGCCGAAGTTCGACGTCGACGAGTGCCAGCAGCGCGGCATGACGTTTGCGGCACCGCTCAAGGTGACGCTGCGCCTGATCGTGTTCGAAATTGATCCGGACACGCAGTCTAAGTCGGTCAAGGACATCAAGGAGCAGGATGTCTACATGGGCGACATGCCGCTCATGACGGCCAACGGCACCTTCGTCGTCAACGGCACCGAACGCGTTATTGTTTCACAGATGCACCGTTCGCCGGGCGTGTTCTTCGACCACGACAAGGGCAAGACCCACTCTTCCGGCAAGCTGCTGTTTGCTGCGCGCATCATTCCGTATCGCGGTTCATGGCTCGACTTCGAATTCGATGCCAAGGACATCATCTATGCGCGCATCGATCGTCGCCGCAAGCTGCCGATCACCACGCTGCTTTATGCCCTTGGCCTGAACTCCGAGGAAATCCTCCACACCTTCTACAAGACGGTCACCTACAAGCTCACGAAGAACGGCTGGAAGACGCCGTTCGACGCCCAGCGCTTCAAGGGCATCAAGCCGTCCGTCGACCTGATCGACGCCAAGACCGGTCAGGTTGTCGTCGAGGCCGGCAAGAAGATCACGCCGCGCCTTGCCCGCAAGATCGCCGAGGACGGCGTCAAGGACCTATTGGTTCAGGACGCGGAGCTCTACGGCATGTATCTCGCTGACGAACTCGTCAACGAGAAGACCGGCGAAATCTTTGCCGAGGCCGGCGATGAGATCAGCGAGAAGCTGCTCAACCAGCTCAAGGAATCGGGCCATGGCGAGCTGCGCTTCCTCGACATCGACCACATCAACAATGGTCCTTACATCCGCAACACGCTGAAGGCCGACAAGGTGGAAAGCTACGAGCAGGCGCTCGTGGAAATCTACCGCGTCATGCGCCCGGGCGAGCCGCCCACCCGCGAGACCGCGGAAGCGCTTTTCAACGGCCTGTTCTTCGACCAGGAGCGCTACGATCTCTCGGCCGTGGGCCGCGTCAAGATGAACATGCGTCTCGAACTCGACGTTCCGGACTCGATGCGCGTGCTCCGCCGTGAGGACATCATCGCGGTCATCAAGACGCTGCACGAGCTGCGCGATGGCAAGGGCGAAGTCGACGACATCGACCACCTCGGCAACCGCCGTGTGCGATCGGTGGGCGAGCTCATGGAGAACCAGTATCGCCTCGGCCTCGTCCGCATGGAGCGCGCCATCAAGGAGCGCATGTCGTCGGTCGATATCGACACGGTGATGCCGCATGACCTGATCAACGCCAAGCCCGCGGCTGCCGCGGTGCGCGAGTTCTTCGGTTCCTCGCAGCTGTCGCAGTTCATGGATCAGACCAACCCGCTCTCAGAGATCACCCACAAGCGCCGCCTGTCGGCCCTTGGACCAGGCGGTCTGACGCGTGAGCGTGCGGGCTTCGAAGTGCGCGACGTGCATCCCACGCATTACGGCCGCATCTGCCCGATCGAAACGCCGGAAGGCCCGAACATCGGCCTCATCAACTCTCTGGCAACCTACGCCCGCGTCAACAAGTACGGCTTCATCGAAACGCCCTACCGCAAGGTGGTGGACGGCAAGGTGACGGACGACGTCGTGTATCTCTCGGCAATCGAGGAGCAGAAGCACCACATCGCCCAGGCCAACGTCGCTCTGACGGCGAAAGGCGGCTTCGCCGAGGACCTCGTCATCGCCCGCCACGCCGGCGACGTGCTGATCGTTCCGGCTGACCGCATCGACTATGTCGACGTGTCGCCGAAGCAGCTTGTCTCGGTTGCCGCGGCGCTGATCCCGTTCCTCGAGAACGACGACGCCAACCGCGCGCTGATGGGCTCCAACATGCAGCGTCAGGCCGTTCCGCTGGTGCGCACCAATGCGCCGCTGGTCGGTACCGGCATGGAAGCCGTGGTCGCGCGTGACTCAGGTGCTGCCGTGGCCGCCCGCCGTTCCGGCGTGGTCGACCAGGTGGATGCCAAGCGCATCGTCATCCGCGCCACGGAAGAGACCGATCCGTCTAAGTCGGGCGTCGACATCTACACGCTGGCCAAGTTCCAGCGTTCTAACCAGAACACCTGCATCAACCAGCGTCCGCTGGTGCGCGTGGGTGACCGCGTCAAGGCCAGCGACATCATCGCTGACGGCCCGTCGACGGATCTGGGCGATCTCGCCCTCGGCCAGAACGTGCTCGTCGCGTTCATGCCGTGGAACGGCTACAACTTCGAGGACTCGATCCTTCTCTCCGAGCGGATCGTGAAGGACGACGTGTTCACCTCCATCCACATCGAGGAATTCGACGTGATGGCGCGTGACACCAAGCTTGGACCTGAGGAAATCACCCGCGACATTCCGAACGTCGGCGAGGAAGCCCTCAAGAACCTCGACGAAGCCGGCATCGTGTATATCGGCGCCGAAGTGAAGCCGGGCGATATCCTGTGTGGCAAGATAACGCCGAAGGGCGAAAGCCCGATGACGCCGGAAGAAAAGCTGCTGCGCGCCATCTTCGGCGAAAAGGCCTCCGATGTACGTGACACGTCGCTGCGCTTGCCGCCGGGCGTTTCCGGCACGGTTGTGGAAGTTCGCGTGTTCAACCGCCACGGTGTGGACAAGGATGAGCGTGCGCAGGCCATCGAGAAGGAAGAGATCGAGCGTCTCGCCAAGGACCGCGACGATGAGCTCGAAATCCTCGACCGTAACTCATACGGCCGTCTCAAGCTGTTCCTTGCCGGCAAGTCCGCCACCAGCGGACCCAAGGGCCACAAGATCGAAGGCAAGATCACCGATAAGATCCTCGATGACGTGCCGCAGTCGCAGTGGTGGAGCATCGCGCTCGGCGACGAGAAGGCGATGGGCGAACTCGAGGCCATGAAACAGCAGTACGACGAGTCCAAGAAGCGCCTCGACACGCGCTTCCATGACAAGGTCGACAAGCTGCAGCGCGGTGACGAACTTCCGCCGGGCGTGATGAAGATGGTCAAGGTCTTCGTCGCCGTGAAGCGCAAGATCCAGCCGGGTGACAAGATGGCCGGCCGCCACGGCAACAAGGGTGTGGTCTCCCGCATCGTACCGATCGAGGACATGCCGTTCCTCGAGGACGGCACGCATGTGGACGTGGTGCTGAACCCGCTGGGCGTGCCTTCGCGCATGAACGTCGGCCAGATCCTCGAGACGCATCTGGGCTGGGCCTGCGCCGGCATGGGCCGCAAGATTGGCGCCATGCTCGATGCCCTGCGTGACAACAAGGACGTCAAGCCGCTGCGCACCGAGCTGAGCCGCATCTATGGCAAGCATGAGGAACTCGAAAGCCTGGACGACAAGTCGCTCGTCGAAGCCGCCGAGAACCTGCGCCGTGGCGTTCCCATCGCAACACCGGTCTTCGACGGTGCCCGCGAGGAGGACATCGCGGCGATGCTGAAGGACGCAGGTCTCTCGACCTCGGGTCAGGTCACGCTGTTCGACGGGCGTTCTGGCGAGCCCTTCGACCGTCAGGTCACCGTTGGCTACATCTATATGCTCAAACTGCACCACCTTGTGGACGACAAGATCCACGCCCGCTCCATCGGCCCGTACTCGCTTGTTACCCAGCAACCGTTGGGCGGCAAGGCGCAGTTTGGTGGCCAGCGCTTCGGCGAAATGGAAGTGTGGGCGCTTGAAGCCTACGGTGCTGCCTACACGCTGCAGGAAATGCTCACCATCAAGTCGGACGACGTCGCGGGCCGCACCAAGGTCTACGAGGCAATCGTCCGCGGTGATGACACCTTCGAGGCGGGCATTCCTGAAAGCTTCAACGTTCTGGTCAAGGAAATGCGGTCGCTGAGCCTCAACGTCGAGCTCCAGAACTCGCAGCAGAACGTCCCCGGTTAAGTTTCGGCAGCGGGAGGGAAGCCTCCCGCTGACCACCCAATAGAATTCGAACATCCCCGCGGGCTGCGCGCGCCCTGCACAAAATGGAGAAGTGGCCGATGAACCAAGAGGTCATGAACGTCTTCAACCCGGCAACGCCGGCTCCGACCTTCGACCAGATCCGCATCTCGATCGCCAGCCCGGAGAAGATCCTGTCCTGGTCGTTCGGCGAGATCAAGAAGCCCGAGACCATCAATTACCGCACCTTCAAGCCGGAGCGGGACGGGCTGTTCTGCGCCCGCATCTTCGGGCCGGTGAAGGACTATGAGTGCCTCTGCGGCAAGTACAAGCGGATGAAGTACAAGGGCATCATCTGCGAAAAGTGCGGCGTGGAAGTTACCCTGTCGAAGGTCCGGCGCGAGCGCATGGGTCACATCGAACTGGCTGCCCCCGTCGCCCACATCTGGTTCCTGAAGTCGCTGCCGAGCCGCATTTCCATGCTGCTCGACATGACGCTCAAGGACGTTGAGCGCATCCTCTATTTCGAAAACTACATCGTCCTCGAGCCGGGCCTCACGCCCATGAAGCTGCACCAGCTTCTCTCGGAGAGCGAGTACATCAAGGCGCAGGAAGATTACGGCGAGGACGCCTTCACGGCGGGCATCGGTGCCGAAGCCGTGCGCGACATGCTTATGTCGATGAACCTCGAGCAGCTGCGGGACCAGCTCCGCGAGGACCTGAAGAACGCCACGGGCGACCTGAAGCCGAAGAAGATCGCCAAGCGCCTGAAGCTGGTCGAGAGCTTCCTCGAGTCCGGCAATCGCCCGGAGTGGATGATCCTCACCCAGGTTCCGGTGATCCCGCCCGAGCTGCGCCCGCTGGTGCCGCTGGATGGCGGCCGCTTCGCCACGTCGGACCTGAACGATCTCTATCGTCGTGTCATCAACCGCAACAACCGCCTGAAGCGGCTGATCGAACTCCGCGCGCCGGACATCATCGTGCGCAACGAAAAGCGCATGCTGCAGGAAGCCGTTGACGCGCTGTTCGACAACGGCCGCCGTGGCCGCGTCATCACCGGCGCTAACAAGCGCCCGCTGAAGTCCCTGGCAGACATGCTGAAGGGCAAGCAGGGCCGCTTCCGCCAGAACCTGCTCGGCAAGCGCGTCGACTACTCCGGTCGTTCGGTCATCGTCGTCGGTCCCGAAATGAAGCTGCACCAGTGCGGCCTGCCGAAGAAGATGGCGCTCGAGCTGTTCAAGCCCTTCATCTATTCGCGTCTTGACGCGAAGGGCCTGTCGGCCACGGTGAAGCAGGCCAAGAAGCTGGTCGAGAAGGAGAAGCCGGAAGTCTGGGACATCCTCGACGAGGTCATCCGCGAGCATCCGGTGCTGCTGAACCGCGCCCCCACGCTCCACCGTCTCGGCATCCAGGCCTTTGAGCCGGTGCTGATCGAGGGCAAGGCGATCCAGTTGCATCCGCTCGTCTGTACCGCCTTCAACGCCGACTTCGACGGCGACCAGATGGCCGTTCACGTGCCGCTGTCGCTCGAAGCGCAACTCGAAGCGCGCGTCCTCATGATGTCCACGAACAACGTGCTTCACCCCGCGAACGGCCAGCCGATCATCGTGCCGTCGCAGGACATCGTGCTTGGCCTCTACTATCTCTCGATCATGCGCAAGGGTGAGCCCGGTGAGGGCAAGGCCTTCGGCAACATGGCCGAGATCGACCATGCTTTGGCAGCGGGCGTCATCACGCTTGCCACCAAGATCAAGGGCCGCGTCAGCGACATGGACGCGGAAGGCAAGCTTTACACCCGCATCGTGGAAACGACGCCGGGCCGCATGAAGATCGGCGAGCTTCTGCCCAAGGCGATCAACATCAGCTACGACCTCTGCAACAAGCTGATGACCAAGCGCGACATCTCCAAGATGATTGACGCGGTGTATCGCCACTGCGGCCAGAAAGAGTCGGTCATCTTCTGTGACCGCATCATGGGCCTCGGCTTCTACAACGCCTACAAGGCGGGCATCTCCTTCGGCAAGGACGACATGGTCATCCCCGAGACCAAGGAGAAGATCGTTGGTGCCACGCGCGATCTCGTCAAGGAGTTCGAGCAGCAGTACATCGACGGCCTGATCACCCAGGGTGAAAAGTACAACAAGGTCGTGGACGCCTGGGCCAAGACCACCGACAAGGTGGCCGAGGAAATGATGGCGCGCATCTCGGCCGTCCAGATCGACGAGACGACCGGCCGCGAGAAGCAGATCAACTCGATCTACATGATGAGCCATTCTGGCGCGCGCGGTTCGCCCGCCCAGATGAAGCAGCTGGGCGGCATGCGTGGCCTCATGGCCAAGCCGTCGGGCGAGATCATCGAAACGCCGATCATCTCGAACTTCAAGGAGGGCCTGTCGGTTCTCGAGTACTTCAACTCGACCCACGGTGCCCGTAAGGGCCTCGCCGACACCGCGCTCAAGACCGCGAACTCAGGCTACCTGACCCGCCGTCTCGTGGACGTGGCGCAGGACGCGATCATCTCGGAAGTGGACTGCGGCAGCAAGGCCTACCTCACCACGCGCCCCATCGTGGACGCGGGCGAGATCATCGCCTCGCTGGGCAGCCGCGTCCTGGGCCGCACCGCGGCGCAGGATGTAATCAACCCGGCAACGGGCGAGCTGATCGTGGCCGCCGGCAACGAGATACTGGAACCGCATGTCGAGATCATCGAGAAGTCGGGGATCGGGGAGCTGCGTATCCGCTCGGTGCTGACTTGCGAGACCAAGTTCGGCGTCTGTGGCAAGTGCTATGGCCGTGACCTTGCACGCGGCACGCCCGTCAACATGGGCGAAGCCGTGGGCGTCATCGCCGCACAGTCGATCGGTGAGCCGGGCACGCAGCTTACCATGCGTACCTTCCACATCGGCGGCACCGCTCAGGTGCTGAACGATAGCTTCATCGAAGCCAATGCGGACGGCAAGATCGTCATCCGCAACCGCAACTTCGCCAAGGACGGGCAGGGCCGCCTGATGGTCATGGGCCGCAACTCCACGCTGGTTCTCGTCGACGAGAATGGCACGGAGCGCGCCGTCCACAAGTTGCTCTACGGCACGCGTATGTATGCCGACGAGGGCGACAAGGTGAAGCGCGGCGCGCGCGTTGCCGAGTGGGACCCCTACACCCGCCCGCTGATGACGGAAGTCGATGGCACGGTCGAGTTCGAGGACGTGGTCGAAGGCGTGTCGGTGACCGAGTTGGCGGACGAAGCCACCGGCATCACCAACCGCGTGATCATCGACTGGCGATCGAACCAGCGCGGTTCGACGCTGAAGCCTGCGATCGTCGTCAAGGGCAAGGACGGCAAGGTGCAGAAACTCGCCCGCGGTGGCGAAGCCCGCTACCTGCTGTCGGTCGATGCGGTTCTCTCGGTCGATCCGGGTGCCAAGGTCACCGCCGGTGACGTGCTAGCCCGTATCCCGCTGGAAAGCGCCAAGACCCGCGACATCACCGGCGGTCTGCCGCGTGTTGCTGAGTTGTTCGAGGCGCGCCGCCCCAAGGATCACGCGATCATCGCGGAGATCTCTGGCCGCGTCGAGTTCGGCCGCGACTACAAGAACAAGCGCCGCATCCGCATCGTTCCTTCGGAGGAAGGTGTGGAGGCCGTGGAGTACTTGATCCCCAAGGGTAAGCACCTTCCCGTCCAGGAAGGCGACTTCATCGAGAAGGGCGAGTACATCATGGACGGCAACCCCGCACCGCATGACATTCTGGACATCAAGGGCGTGGAGGAGCTCGCCTCCTACCTCGTCAACGAGATCCAGGAAGTTTATCGTCTGCAGGGCGTGAACATCAACGACAAGCACATCGAGGTGATTGTTCGCCAGATGCTGCAGAAGGTGGAGATCACCGACACCGGTGACTCGACGCTGCTGCTCGGCGAGCAGGTGGACCGCGAGGAACTCGACCACGAGAACTCCAAGCTGATCGCCGAAGGCCTGCGTCCCGCAGCCGGCAAGCCGGTGCTGCTCGGCATCACCAAGGCCTCGCTGCAGACGCGCTCCTTCATCTCGGCGGCCTCGTTCCAGGAGACCACCCGCGTGCTCACCGAAGCCTCAATCATCGGCAAGGTGGATACGCTCGAGGGCCTCAAGGAGAACGTCATCGTTGGTCGCCTCATCCCGGCCGGCACGGGCGGCATGCTGTCCAGGCTCCGCGCCGTCGCCGACAAGCGCGACACGCTGATCCTCGAGGAGCAGGCCAAGTCTTCGGAACTTCCTGCTGCCGAATAAGGCTGGCAGGGACACGAAATGAGAAAGGCCCGGTCACGCGACCGGGCCTTTTTTGTTCTCAGCAGGCGCCCTGAACGTCACCTTGCGCCGACTTGTTCCCTCGCATTCTTTCCCTGCCGCCCATGGAAAATGCCCGAGACAAGCCCGGGCATGATTGTGGGTTGAAAGGGGATCGTCGCCTTACAGCGGATAATCCCGCACCGGCTCGATGCCGCAAGTCTCGATGAACTTCTTCATGTTGTGAACCTCGTCCTTCGAGAGGCCATGGTCGGAGCCGTGGAAGGTTGCGGTGTGGCCGTTCATGTTGACCATGAGGCGGCCGTGGCCGGTGTGGCTGAGTTCGGCGCCCATTTCCTTGAATACCGGTTCGATCTCATGCAGGTGGATGTTGCCCGGCAGCGGATGGCTGAACAGGCTGTGCAGAACCTTGCGGTGCTTGTGATTCATGTCCGTCTCCTCGTTGTGAGACGACAATAGCGACCCCGCCGGCAGCGCTGCTTTGATTTTGATCAACCCTCCAGCGCGGCTCGGATTTTCGCTGCATGGCCCGCCAGCATGCCGTGGTCAGCCATCTTGCCGGAATGGGGCCGAAGCGGCACGCCCTCATGCCGCGGCAGCACGTGGAAGTGGAGGTGGAAAACAGTTTGCCCGGCGGCGGGTTCGTTGAACTGCTGAATCAGCACACCCTCGGCGCCGAAGGCCTGTTTCGCGGCGTTGGCCACCTTCTGGACGGATGCCATGAGGGCCCCAAACTCCTTCGGGTCGGCATCAAGCAGATTGCGTGACGGTATCTTCGGGATCACCAGCGTGTGGCCGTCTGCCTGAGGCATCACGTCCATGAAGGCGAGCGTGTGCTCGTCCTCGTAGACCTTATG
Source organism: Rhizobium sp. Q54 (assembly GCA_945889445.1). Taxonomy (GTDB): domain Bacteria; phylum Pseudomonadota; class Alphaproteobacteria; order Rhizobiales; family Aestuariivirgaceae; genus Aestuariivirga. The sequence goes on along the minus strand of CAMDBX010000070.1, from coordinate 10,916 downwards.
GCAGGGGATCTCGCCGCGCAGGATCTTGGCGAAGATGTTGTTGGTGTCGTAGCTCATCTCGTTCGTCCCTCTAGAAGTCCAGTTCCTGCCGGAACGGTGAATGCGCAGCAAGGGCCTGTTGCTCTGCGTCAATGCCGGCGCGCTCGGCCTGCAGATAGTCGGCCACCGCCCGCTGCAGGCCCGGGTGGGCAAGGTAGTGCAGGCTGTATGTCTTCTGGGGCAGGTAGCCGCGCGCCAGCTTGTGGGCGCCCTGTGCGCCTGCCTCCACGCGCGTCAGTCCGCGGGTGATGGCGAAGTCGATGGCCTGATAGTAGCAGGTCTCGAAATGCAGGTTGTCGTGATACTCGAGGGCACCCCAGTTCCGGCCATAAAGCGCCTGCGAGCCGATGAAGTTCAGCGCCCCTGCAATCAACTTGCCACCACGCTCGGCCATCACCAGCAGGATGTGGTCGTTCATCGCTTCGCCGATCATGCTGAAAAAGCGACGGTTGAGGTATGGCGTGCCCCACTTGCGCGAACCCGTGTCCATATAGAACGCGAAGAACGCATCCCAGTGCCGTTCTTCGATGTCCTTGCCGGTCAGCGCATGCATGGTGATGCCAGCATTGGCCACCGAGGCCCGTTCCTTCCGGATGTTCTTGCGTTTCTGTGACGACAGCGAGCCGAGAAAGCCATCGAAGTCCGCATAGCCATTGTTCATCCAGTGGAACTGGATGTCGGTGCGCTGCAACCAGAGTTTCCCGCCAAGTGCGAGCCAGTCCAGCTCCGGCAGAAAGGTGATGTGGACGGAGGAGGCGTCCTCCTGCGTTGAGAGCGCAATGAGGCCCGAGGCGAGCTCGCGCCGTTGTGCTTCCGTTTCCGCCAGCAGGCGTGGCCCGGTGACGGGCGAAAACGGCACCGACACCTGCATCTTTGGATAGTACCGTCCGCCGGCGCGCTCATAGGCGTCGGCCCAGCCATAGTCGAAGACATATTCACCCTGCGAATGGCGCTTGCGGTAGCAGGGAACGATGCCTGTTATCTGGCCGTCGTCTTCCATCACCAGGTGGCGCGGGGCCCAGCCGGTGCTGGACACTGCGCAGCCGGACTCTTCCACGCAGCGGAAGAAGTCATGGCTGACGAGCGGGTTGAACTCGGATCCCTGCGGGTTTGCCAGCCGGTCCCAATCCTCCCGCGCAATCGACAGGGCACTGGTGACTGCCTTCAGCATGTTACGCGGCAAAGCCTTCGAAGGTGATCTGGTCCGAACATCGCATGGCCATTACGGCTTGCTGCGGCGAACGGATCGTCCAGGTGATGATTGGCATGCCTGATGCCCTGAGTGCGGTGATCGGCGCCCATGGCAGTTCCTCATAGAAGAACGACACGAAATCCGGTCGCGTCCGGGCCAGATGCGAGAAGGTTCGCAACTCGGTCTGCTTCGGCAGCGGCAGGGAGTTATAGTAGGAATCGGTTGCCCGTTCGGCAACGATGCCACGAATGATGTGGGGCGCGAACCGGCGCACCGCTGCAATTGCGTCTGGGTCGAACGACATCAGGCAATGGGGACCTGAATAGCTCTTCAGTTCCTCGATGGCGCGTTGTGCCAGACGCGCGTCGCCGTCCCAGAGGGACTTGAGCTCGATGACCAGCGGAACCTGTCCGTTCACCTGTGTCAGCAGTTCGGCCAGCGTCTGCACCTTGTCGGTGGAGTTGCGCATGGTGAGCTGCTTCATCTCGGCCGCCGTGTGGTCCTTGACCATGCCCCGGCCTTCGGTGAGGCGCTCGACGTGATCGTCATGGAACACCACGGCCTCGCCGTCTCGGGTCAGCTGCAGGTCGCACTCGATGGCATAACCCCCGGCGATCGCCGCCGCGAAGGCGGAAGCGGTGTTTTCCACCATGCCCGTGCTGAAGTCATGCAGCCCGCGATGTGCGATGGGGCGCGCGGTGAGGAAGTCCACCGCGCGGCTCGTCGATGCAGGCATGGTCACTCCACTTCGATGATGGCCTCGACCTCGGTCGAGATACCCATCGGAAGCGACGGCGAGGCCACGGCAGAGCGCGCGTGGCGGCCCTTGTCGCCGAACACTTCCACCATCAGGTCGGAGGCACCGTTGATCACCTTCGGGTGGTCCTTGAAGGAGGGGGCGGCGTTCACGAAACCCAGCAGCTTCACAACGCGCTTCACGCGGTCGAGGTCGCCGCCGCAGGCGTCCTTCAATTGAGCCAGCACGTTGATGCCGCACAGCCTGGCAGACTTGGCGCCTTCTTCGAGCGTGACATCCGCGCCGAGGCAGCCGGGATAGACGACCTTGCCATCCTCCACCGGGCCCTGGCCGGAAATGAACACGAGGTTGCCTGTGCGCACCCAAGGCACGTAGTTGGCGACGGGTTTGGCAGCCACCGGAAGGGTGATTCCCAGTTCCGCGAGCCGCTTGTCGATCTGTCCCATTATCGTCTCCTGTCAGGTGGGGCGAAGCCCCATGAATGGCGGGCAGATTGGCCGCTCGGGAGCCCGGAATCAAGCGCGCCCATGCCGGTCAGGCATGGGCGCGCTTATTGTGGTGCAGCTGCATTGAGAAGCGGGGCGTGACCGCCTAGTTCGTGCAACTCACGCCAAGGTTCTGGACGATGATCTGCTGGTCCGTCGAGTTGGTGTAGCCGTCGGTGTTGACGTCATACCAACTCGAGCCGGTCGTCCGCCGCGCCATGGTGCGATAGTTGCGCAGGTCCTGATAGTTCACCACGCCGTCGTCGTTGCCGTCACCCTGCGCCAGGCAGTCAGGCTCCGAGGTCAGCAGGCTGTCGAGGTAGCTTTTCAGCTCATTGAACTTGATCTGGTCTGGCTCGCTGTAGGGCGTGGCGATCATACGGCTCGCGGTGTCGAGGAGCGGTGCATCGGGGGCAATCGGGTTGGACTGGCCCACGGTGTAGAGTTCTTCCTCGGTGGTCTGCAGGCAACCCGATTCGCTGCTGGCGTCGTAGTTGTTGTACTGGTTGCGAACCAGCTTGAAGCCAAGCTTGTCGCGCACCGCCATGCTGGTGGTGGGGATGACCGTGCCGGCAACACCGCCATTCTGGACGATGTACTGTTGCACCTGGCAGCAATACTCGAACCCGTCGGACGGGATCGACATGGTCACGGTCGCATTCGGGTCGGTGGCAGACGTGGTGGTATAGGAACCGGTTGCGCCAACGCCAAACCAGGTGCCGCCATTGTCCTCGCAAACACCCTTGGTCACCGGGATCTGCGAGCAGGAGGGCGGGCTGGAGCCCGAGAACTGGCACGGACCGTTCGAGCCGCCATTGGCTTGCAGGTTGGGTCCGACGAGGTTGAAGTCGTACGTGCGAATGCTCGGCTTGGTGTTGTCTGCGAGATAGGGGAGCATGGGTACGGAGTCGACGATGCGCGGGTTGTTCTTGCGCACATTGATGCCGCCGACATTGCCGATCAGCTCGTAGAGATCGGCAATGTTCACCAGGGCCTCTACGTCCTTGCCCGCATTGTTCGGGTTGACCTTGGCGCCGGCGATCACCATCGGTGTCCACACGCCCGTCTGGTAGGCCGTGCCCTTGGAGCGTGTCGGGTCAAAGGGAAGGCGAACCTGCGAGCCCAGCGAACCATTGTCGTTCACATAAATCACCATGGTGTTGGCGGAGGCCGCTGTCAGCACCAGTTGATCGCCCTGTTTCTTGGCAAGTCCGGTTGAAACCATCAGGCGACCGAATTCCGTGTCCATGGCCTGGATCATCTGGTTGGCCACCAGCAACGTGCCTTCGGCGGTTTGCAGGTCGACACCGTTACCATCGGGCGCGTCAAGCGGGAGCGTGCTCACCGGGGGCACCTGCATCGGGGTGTGGACGGTGGCCGTCGAAACCGTGGCGAACCACGGCTTGCCCTTTTTTTGCTGGTTCTTGATCCACGCGATCGCCGCATCGGTCTGCTGAACGTTGCGGAAGGTGCGGGCGCGCTTGTCGGTGGGCGGCACCGCATAGGCGCGGCCTTTCTGGCTTATCACCAGCGGCGAAACATAATGCGCCGAGAGGGTCTGGAAGTCGAGGTTGGACGGCATCGGCGAGACGCATGAGGCACTCGGAACGAAGATACCGCCGTCATCGCGGCACATGCGGCCGGCCGGGTTCTTGGCGCCGGCATCGGTCGTGAGAGGGGTGCATTTGCCTGCCGAGTTGTAGCAGGCTCCGCTGTCAGCTCCGCCATTGGCGGAGCCCGGAACGTAGCCGTTGGGGTAGAGCCCATCGTAGGCATCGCCAAGGCCCGCGGACGTGTCGATCGAGGACGGGTCGCCCGTCTCGTCCAGCCAGCCGTTGTAGTAATCCCAGCCCAAGGAATTCACCATCGAGAGCTGGTAGGGGTTGTTCCCCTGCAGGCCGACGTGGAACTTGCCGAACAGGGCCGTTGCATATCCCGCCTTTGACATGAGCTTGGGAATGGTCTGCTCATAGGGCGAGATCATCGAGTTTGCGAGGTCGGAGGGGCCAAGTGCTGCCTGCAGTTCCGTACGGAACGGATAGCGGCCGGTATAGAGCACGCCGCGCGCCGTGGAACAGGCGGGCATGGTCCAGGCGTTGCGGAATGTGAGGCCTGCCGTCTGCAACGACGCGAGGTTGGGTGTCGACGGGGCGGGCGGCACGCTGTTGTAGCCATAGAGTTCCAACTGGTCCATGCCGGTGTCGTCGGTCAGGAACAGCAGGACGTTCGTCTTCTTCTTGGCCGCCAGGGCGGGCGAAGGCTGGACGGCGAGCGCAGCACCGCCCGCGACGAGCGCCGTTACCAGCAGCGTTTTCATGACCTGGGAGAGCTTCATCGACGTTATCCTCCTGAGAGCCTTTGCAGCGGACTTGCAAGACTCGTACCGCTCGTTTAATTCAAATTTTTATTAATCTCGCGGGTAAATTGATATCGGTGAAACTACGACACGGGTTCGCGTGCTTAACGGCACAAACGACAACTGGCAGACGTCAGAGCTGTGTCATTTCGCCGTGAGCAGATCGGTTGGCCGTTCGCCGCTGAAAAACTGGACCAGGTTGTCGATGCACTTGTGGCCCATGGCGCTGCGGGTCGCCGGGGTGGCACTGCCGATGTGCGGAAGCATGAAGACATTGTCCAATGCCCGGTAGCGTGGGTCGATGCTGGGCTCGCCCTTGAAGACGTCGAGGCCCGCCGCGGCCAGATGACCCGAGGCCAGGGCGGCGATCAGCGCGCCATCGTCCACGATGTCGCCGCGGGCCGTATTGACCACAATGGCCCCAAAGGGCAGCAGCGCCAGCGCGGCCGCGTTCACCATGCCCCGCGTTTCCGGCGTCGAGGCGCAGTTGATTGACAGGAAATCGCACTTGGGCAGCAGGTCCTCGAAACGCGCGTGATAAACCGCACCCTGCGCATCTTCAGCCGCTACCGGTCGCCGCGAGTGATAGTGGATGGCCATGCCGAAGGCGCGGGCCCGCGCCGCCACGGCCTGGCCGATGCGGCCCATGCCGAGGATGCCCAGCCGGCGGCCCGTCACGTCATGGCCCATGGGGGTGAGCAGCGTGGTCTCGCCCCAGCGGTTCTCGCGCACCATGCGGTCACCCCAGGAAGCACCGCGGGCGGAGCCCAGAATGAGCAGCAAGGAAATGTCGGCGGTGGCGTTGGTGAGCACGCCGGGCGTGTTGGTGACGGCGATGCCCCTGGCCTCCGCCTGCGGGATCGACAGGTGGTCGTGTCCCACCGAATGGGTGGCGATGATGCGGATAGATGAGGCAAGGGCGGGGATGAACTCCGGCCCAAGCTTGTCGAAGGAGGTGAGCAGCAGCCCATCGTGGTGCGCGGCCTTGTCGAGGATCTCGTCGCGGCCCATCTGCCGGTCATCAGGGTTGAGTGTCGCGTCGAACAGCGCAGCAATGCGGCGCTCGACGTCGGGCATCATCTTCCGGGTCACCAGAATGCGTGGTTTGCCCGGTCCTGTTGCCGCCATCATTGCCCCTTGTTGTCCGATGATTATCTTGGTCTGATATAGCACCACCCCGCGCGAGGAGTTGCAAGTTTGAAAACCGTCCTGCCGTTCCTGTCCCTGCTGCTGCTGCTGACGGGCGGCGCCGAAGCTGCCGGCGTTGCGCCCCACCGGGCGATCTACGACCTCACCCTGCTGCGCGCTTCCGAGGGTGCCCAGATGAGGTCGGCGGCGGGCAAGTTGGCCTTTGAGGTCGATGGCTCGCGTTGCGATGGCTACACCGTCAATTTCCGCATGGCCACCAAGTACCGGCAGGAGAGCGGCGAATCGACCCTTATCGATACGCTCTCCACCACCTATGAGAATGCCGCCGCCACCGAGTTGCGCCACCAGTCGAAAGAAAGCGTCAACGGCACGGCGCGCGGCAGCGAGCGCATCACCCTGAACCGCAAGACGGCGGAGAGCGAGGGCACCGTTGAACTGAAGAGCAAGCCGGGCGAGCCCTTCACCGTGCCAGCCGGCACCGCGCTGCCGATGCAGCACCAGATGCGGCTGATGGCGCTGGGCGAAGGGGGTGGCGGACGCGATTCGAGCGTTGTCTTCGACGGCTCGGATGGCGCCAGGCCTTTCCGTGCCATTGCCTTCGTGGGCAAACAGAAGCCCGCCGGCGCCATCGCACGTGACAGCGCCAACAGCGCCGCGGCGGCCCTCAAGGGCTCTGGTTCGTGGCCCATGACGGTGAGCTATTATGCCCTCGAGGGCGGCTCCGAGACGCCGGAATACCAGGTGAGCTTCGACATGTATGAGAACGGCGTCGCCACCGGACTGGTGCTGGACTATGGCGACTTCGCGCTGTCGGGCACGCTGGCCGATCTCAAGCTGCTCGACGAACCGGCCTGTCCCTGACGCCCATGTCGAACATCAAGCGCCATGATGGTGCGGACGCGGGTGATGTCGAGGCCTTCCTCGCGCGCGTCCGGGAGATGCCGGTGACCACTGCTCCGGGCAGCCGGGGGCGCCTCGTGCTGGCCATGGACGCCACCATGAGCCGCCAGCACAGCTGGGACATGGCGCTGGCCATCCAGGGCGACATGTTTGCCCAGGCGGGCCGTGTTGGCGGTCTCGACGTGCAACTCGTCTATTTCCGTGGCGCGAGCGAGTGCCGCGCCTCGAAGTGGACGCCGGACACGGCGGTTCTGGCCCGGCTGATGGGCGGCATCCGTTGCATGGGCGGCCGCACTCAGATCGAACGGGTGCTGAAACACCTCAAGGCCGAGGCGGCAGGCGGCAAGGTCAATGCCTGCGTCTACATTGGCGATGCGCTGGAGGAGCCGATCGATGACCTCGCCCAGTTGGCGGGTGAGATCGGCCTGCTCGGCATTCCGGTGTTCATGTTCCAGGAAGGCCGCGACCCGTCGGCCGAAACCGGCTTCAGAGAGATTGCGCGGCTGACGCGGGGCGCCTATTTCCGCTTCGGCAGCGATGCGGCGCGGATCCTGGGCGAGCTTCTGGCCGCCGTTGCGGTCTATGCCGCCGGGGGCTTCGCCGCCCTCGAGAACCATTCGGCACAACGCGGCGGGGCGGCCTCGCTGCTGCTGCAGCAGATGAAGTGATGGACGTGCTTCTATGAATTTCATTCTCGGCCTCGTCATCGTGGTGGGCGGCTGGTACCTCATAAGGTCCTTCGCCAATGCCCAGCCGGCCCAGGTGCGCGGCCTCATCCGCAAGCTGGGCGGCGTTGCCGTCATTGCCTTCGCCGGGCTCCTCACCCTGAGGGGCGAGGTCAACATCGCCATTCCGCTGTTCATGCTGGGCCTTGGTCTGATGGGCCAGCAGGCCATGTTCCCGAACGGTATGCCCTGGCAGCGCAAGACGCCGGGGCAGAACTCCCGCGTCTCCACCAGCGTCATCGCCATGCAGCTTGACCATGACACGGGCCGGATGGAGGGCGATGTGCTGACCGGTGCCTACAAGGGCCGCAAGCTATCGAGCCTGTCGCTTGCCGAGGCCAAGGCGCTGCACGCGCAATGCGCCGCGGCTCCGGACCAGAGCCGCGCGCTGTTCGAGGCGTGGATCGAGCGTACCCATCCTGAATGGCGTGCCCAATGGAACAGCGGGGCAGGGCGCTCTGCGGCCACCACATCGCAGAAGATGACGCGCGCCGAAGCGTTGGCGATCCTCGGCCTCAAGGAGGGTGCAAAGGGTGATGACATCAGGGCGGCCCACCGACGCCTCATGAAGACAGCGCATCCAGACCTTGGCGGATCAGATTATCTCGCGGCCAAGATCAACGAGGCCAAGGAGTTCCTGCTTCAGGACGGTCCCTGAGGCTGGCACGGCGTCTTCTTCTTCTTGATCGCCTTGCAGGCCACTACGGCGGTGCTCTCATCGAAGCCGGTGAAGCGGGCGCGATAGGTGATCTTGCCCTTCTTCTCCACCATCACCGTTTGCGCCGTCTTGCCGGAGATCACGTCGGGCGTGCGCTTGCGTGTCATCTGCAGCACGGCCTGGGCATCTGCCTTGGTGGCATATTCGCCGAGAGTGATGGTCCAGCCGGAATCGGCTCCCGCGGCGATCGACGCCATTTGCGCCTGATCAGCCCGCTGCTGTGCGGCGGTGGTTTCGTCGCCCATGGGTTGCGGCACGGTTTCAACCTCAGCGGCAGGTGCAGCAGGCTGCTCGATCGGGGTCGTGGTGCCGGTCGTCGTGGGCGCGGCGGCCTGGGCTGCAAGGCTCGCCATGCTGTCCACGCCGTCAGCCGTGTCACCCTGTTCGCTGGGTTCGGCCGCGCCGGTGGCCGCAGCCTGCTCCTCGGTTGATTTGCTCTTGCGGGAAGGCAGGCGCTTGGCGGCAGTCTCCTTGCGCGCAGGCTTTGCGGCGGGCGCCGCCTCCTCGGCCGCGGCTGTCTGCTTTTCATCGGTGGCCTTGGCGCCCTTCGAGGATCCGGCATAGGCCGCAATCGTGCTGCCGCCCGTGGCGTCGTCGAAATTGCGGCTCAGCATCTGCTTCATGTAGGCGTCGCGCGAGGCGCCGCTCTTGCCGCCCAGCACCACGCCCACCAACCGCTTGTCGCCACGGCGGACGGAGCTGACGAGGTTGAATCCGGATGCGTTGATGTAGCCGGTCTTGATGCCGTCCGTGCCCTCATAGCTGCCGAGCAGCCGGTTGTGGCCCTTGATGGTGCGGCCCTGGTACACGAAGCTCCGTGTACGGAAATAGGGGTAATACTGCGGGAAGTCGCGCATCAGCCGCAGCCCGAGGGTTGCCATGTCGCGGGCTGTCGTGACCTGGCCTGGGTTCGGCAGGCCGGAGGCATTCAGGAAGGTGGAGCGCGACATGCCAATGTTGCGCGCGGTGCTGGTCATGCGCTGGGCGAAGGCCTTCTCGGAACCGCCGAGGTTCTCGGCCACGGCTGCGGCCACGTCATTGGCGGACTTGACGACAAGGGCGCGGATTGCGGTTTCAACGGTGATGCTCTGGCCTGCCTTCACCCCCAGCTTGGAGGGGGCCATGCCTGTGGCCCGGGCAGACATCTTGATGGGCGAGTCGAGCTTGATCTTGCCGGTGCTCAAGTCCTGAAACACCAGATAGAGCGTCATCATCTTGGTGAGGGAAGCCGGGTGCCGAATGGCATCGGCGTTCTCGGCGAAAAGTACCTTGCCATTGCGCGCGTCCACGGTCATGGCCGCAAACTTGGCAGCAGCAACGGCGCTGGCTGTCTGCAGTCCCGCCGCAAGGGTGACCAGCACAGCCAGAATTGCTACACGCAGGAAAGCTGCTTTGTTCCACGGCGTTCTCATTTTGCCGCAGCGCCCAAAAAATTGCATGCCAACTCCACCTCGGCGGGCCGCCTGTTCCAAGCGGTCCATTAACACATCATGCCCAATCCAGCCACCCCGCCGGTCAGGCTGCGCCGTCTTTCACGACGTTGCGCTGCTTTTGGTTCAATTGTCGTTACCGGCAGGTAAATCAAAGGGCTCGGTAAATCCACCCAGAAAGGTGTGGTGCACTGCAAAAAGGATGTTGACAATCATGTTGCAGTGCACATATTAAGCCTATCACCCTACGGCAAACGGAGATGCACATGATGAAGTCCTTTGAAGAATTCCAGTCCTTCGGCAAAGACGGTCTTGAGGCCTATGTGGCGTCCTCGAAGGCCCTGACCAGTGGTTTCCAGACCATTGCCCAGGAAACCGCTGAATACTCGCGCAAGTCTTTCGAGAAGAGCAGCGCTGCCCTCGAGAAGCTGACCGCTTCCAAGTCGTTCGACAAGGCGCTTGAGGCCCAGCAGGCCTTCGCCAAGGAAAGCTATGAGTCGCTGGTCGCCCAGATGACCAAGATGAACGAGCTTTACATCGCCACCGCGAAGGACGCCTTCAAGCCCTTCGAAGCCTCGCTCGCCGCCTTCGGCGTCAAGGCCCCGAAGTAATCACTTCGCAGTTTCGGTTTTGGAACCCGCGTGCCGCAAGGCGCGCGGGTTTTGCTTTGTGGACGCCGCGGGCGGCCGCTAGCCCTCGAATCGCAGAAGCACGCCTTGCTCGTCGCCCCGCCTGAAAGCCGTGGCCCGGTCGGCCAGGTTGCGCACCAGCCAGCCGGCCATGCGCCCCATGGCGTCGTCGTCGTTCATCAACTCGTCCGCCGTTGGCGCCCGGTCGGGGAATGCCATGGGCTGGCCGCTATAGAGAACGGAAAGGTCGAGCCGCACGTCATCGTGGCGTGCCTCTAGCTGTCACATCCCGGAAGACTGTACGGCTGTTTCTTGAACAGCTCAGGTTTGATTTTGTACCAGTCCTTCATGGCTTGCAATGGCGACTTGCTGCCGAGGGCTGACTGCGGGAGCTGCTGGTTATAGAGCCAGACATAGCGGTGCATGGTCATCTCCAGTTCTTCGCCGGATCGGAAGTGGTGGCTTTGGAGGACGTCCTCGACGCGACCGTTGAACCGCTCGACCATGCCGTTGGTCTGGGGCGATTTCGGCGGGGT
>CAMDBX010000069.1 GCA_945889445.1 Rhizobium sp. Q54 | reverse complement strand
GCGCGGCGCCCGACGGAGCTGCTCGCCCTGTCGCAGACGGCGATCATCGACCTGCTCAAGGCCGAGCCGGCGCTGAATTGGCTGTTTTTCAACCTCATGGCTTGGAACGTCGAGGAGTACCTCCTCCACGCGGTGGACCTGATGGTCGTCGATCCGCGCATCCGGCTGTGTTCGCGGCTTCTCACACTCGGCGGCCGGCTCCTGAACTATCTGCCGCCCGGCCCTGTCAGCATTCCCCTCACCCAGGAGGAACTGGCCGCTGCCAGCAACATGTCGCGCTCGACCGTGTTTCACCTGCTGGGGGAGCTGGTGTCCCAGGGGATTTGCGAACTGGGTTATCGCGAGGTCCGGATTCTCGACATGTCCCGCCTTGCAGCCATCGTCGACGAGGCGAGTGCCGGCTAGGCTGCCGCCGCGATGTCGGCGACGTCGCTCGACAGCTGACGCACCAGCCAGACCATGCGCTCGAACAGGCCGGTTGCCACGAACAACGGCTCGCGGTTGGCCGGCGAGGCCGTGTCCTGCGCCACGATCTGCTGGCGAAACCTGGTCATCACATCGCTCCGGCCAGCGGTGAGGCGTTCAAGCACCGCATGGTTGGAGTCGTCTCCCTCCGCCTCCTCGGCAACCAGGCCGAGCAGCAGGTGCAGTGTTTCGGTCATCGACTCGCACATCGCCTTTTCCTGCACCGTCATCTCCGCCAGCGTGGACAACTCACGGACATAGCCGTGCAGCGCGTCGACAATCGAAGAGATGTGCTCGTTGCAGCGCTGCAGCAGCAACAATCGGGTCACTTCCGTGCCGACCGGGTGGTTGGCGACGGCCTCGCTGACGAAGTCGGAGATATTGGCCACCAGGGCCAGTGCGAGCCGGCGTCGGGTGTCATTGTCGAGGGTTGCGGCCTCGGTCTCCTCGCCGTGCCGCACCGGGGCGAGCCCGGCGGGAATCAGCGAGACCAGCTTCGCCTGCTCGCGACGTGCGAGAATGAAGGCGGTCTCGGGGTCTTCCGTGGCTTCATCGATGATGAAGGAGGGTTCGAACTGGCGCAGTTCGCCGTCGGCGGGCGCCAGCCGCTCAATCAGACGCAGAAGCGGCGTCCGCAGCAGGCCGGACAGAACCGCGCCAAGGAGATTGATCACCAGATAGATCACGGAGAGCAGCACCGGCACCGGAAGCAGCGTGGCACGCTCCACAGCTTCTGGCATCATCACCGCAAAGGGCAGGACGGTGAGCGCGCCGATGAGCTTGACCGCCGCTTGCCACAGCGCCAACTGGCGCGGTGGCCCTGAGAGGTGGGAGGAAATCAGCGCCACGCTCATGCCAGACCCGGCATTGGCGCCGCACACCATCACCATGGCGGCCTCCAGCGGAACCAGCCCGGTGGCACTCAGCATGACCGCCAGTGCGCTCACGGTGGAGGAAGACTGCATCAGCAGCGTCACGATGAAGGCGATGATGAAGCTGTATATCCATGCTTCGGACGCGAAGGTGAAGAACTCCATCACCCAGGGGCTCTCAGCCAGGTTATGGCCAGTGGCCTTCAGCATGGTGAGGCCAAACAGCGTGACGCCGATAGCAAGCAGGAGATCGGTGGTCCGCCGACCCACCTCGCCGCGATGCAATGAAGCGAGATAGAGCGCACCCACCAGGCCCACAGCCAGCAGGGCCAGCAATCGCAGGTCCACCGACGCAAGGAACACCAGCACCGAGGTTCCCACCGAGGCCCAGGCACTGATCGACAGTGCGGAGTTGAAGGAAACGGCGCGTGCGTTGAGAAGCCCGATGCAGATGAAGGCGGAGGCGCTGGCGCTCTGCGTCAGCGCGCCCAGCAGGCTGCCTGCCAGCGCGTTGCCGAAGGGCAGCTTTGAGACTCGTGCAAGCGCCAGCCGCAGCCTGCGCACGGCCAGGGCGCGCACCGCCTCCGACAGCATGTGCAGCCCTGCCAGGAAGAAGCCCAGTCCGGCAAAGGCGGCAAGCGTGCCCTCAAGCATAGGGCCTCACGCCTTCATCAGCCGCAGCAGGCGATAAAGTACAAAGCCCATCACCGCGAGCGCACCGAGGATGACGCTGATGATGAAGCCATGCAGCGCATTGTAGCGATCGGCCACGGATGTGATCAGCGCCTCCCGACTGGCGTCGGACGCCGCGCCGATGTCGGTCGCCAGTCTGCCGATGCCGCTTTCGAGGGCGCGGTCGGCACCCCTTAGTTTCACGTCGATGGCATGGGCCGTTGCGGCGTCCAGCACGGCCGCTGTCCCTTGCATCTCCTTCAGGGTCACTTCGTAGTTTTGTGTCAGGTCCGCATGCGTTGTGACAAGCGCCGTGGCGCGCTGGGCATCTTCATCGAAGCCCTGGGCCTTGGCCAGCTGCGCGACACTGGAGAGCAGGGTTCGGGTTTCGGCATCCTCCTTCGCGAAGGCCGCACGGTACTTCGCAAGCAGTTCAGGGTCGTCGCCACGCAGCAGGATGTTCTTCCACTCCTGCACCTGCACCTTGAAAGATACCTGTGCCTCGAGCGCACTGGTCGACAGTCGACGCAGCTCGCTGACGCGCTCCATGCCGTCGATCCATGTGCGGTTGATCGACCAGATCGAGAACAACGCGAACAGTCCAAGCACCGCCACCATCATGATCATGACGAAGGCGGAGCTGGTGATGGCCCGACGTAGGTCGATCTTGCTGCGTACCGTTTGCCCTTGTGTCACTTTTTGCCCCTTCGCCGCACACTTGGCCTGCCATATGACAAACACACGACAACGCCAAGGTTGCGATCGGCCAATCGGCTTGTCATTGACAAGTTCACCGCACGCGGTGAAGTGACGGCATACACTGACAACGTCGACAGAGAAGGAATACTCACTTTGCGGTTGATTCTGGCTCTCATTTGTCTTGCGGCGGCGAGTACCGCAGCTTTCGCGGAGACTGCGGTCTTCACCTATCTCAAGACGGTGAGTGCGGCAGAACTGACCCGCATGCTCGATGCCGAGCGCGCCATTTTCATCGCCACCCAGACGCCGGGGGAGGGCTATGAGCTTCCGCCGGTTTCGACGGCCGCCAACGACGTTGAACTCTACACCGTCGTTTATCAGTCACAAGTGCCTGAGCAGGGCGGAAAACCGATCACTGCCACCGGCCTGGTCGCGATTCCTGTCCTCGCCGACCGTTCAGAGTTGCCGCTCATCATCTATGAGCATGGCACCGTCTACGGCAAGTACGAGGTGCCGTCCTATGCCTTCGTGGCCAGCAACCCGTCCGACTTCGCTCACTACGACGGCAGCTACGAGACCCGTTACATGACGGGTCTGTTTGCCGGAAATGGCTATGCGCTGGTCGCGCCGGATTACTTCGGCATGGGCGGCAGCGCCGCGCAGCCGGAGTCTTACTTCGTCAAGGCGAGCACGCAGCAGGCCAGTGAAGACCTCTACCTCGATGCCATCCGCTTCCTGCAATCCAAGGGGATTGCGCAGAAGGAGTTGTTCGTTGGCGGCTGGTCGCAAGGCGGCCTCAATGCCACCGGCTTGCAGGAGCGCCTCGAGGCCAACGGCATACCCGTCACCGCCACCTACACGGCTTCAGCTCCCGCCGACCCTTATGCTGCATTGAACGGTCTGCTGTTCTATCCGCGCGTCGGCATCGATGCACCATGGGTCAACACCATCATGGCGCTCTCGGTCTTTGCCTTTGAAAACTACTTCGGACCTGCCGATCTCGCCAAGTCGACGCTCGATCCGGCGGTCTATGACGACATGAAGGCGATATATGAACGCTCCTACGAGGGTCAGGAGGGTTTGAAGCAGATCATGGAGCGCAATGCCTCCCGCGGTCTGCTCGAGTACCTGAAGCCGGAATTGCGCGACCCGGTTCGCTTCGGCAACTCCGAGTACGGGCGTCTGCTGGCCAGCAACGAGACCTACCGCCAGACCTTCAGGGCGCCGGTCCGCATGTATTTCGGCTCGCACGACGAGGTGGTGAAGCAGATGATCGGCGTGCTCATGGCCGCCTATCAGGCCGTGCTGATCGGCAACTGGTCCGACCAGTCCAAGAGCAACGTCAATCCAATCAGCGTGAAGGGCGGCACCCACCGCCTCACCTTCATCACCGCCGCTCCGGCGGCAAAGGCGTGGATGGACGGCCTGCGAAACTAGGCACGTTTCAGCGCGCTGTCTTGCGCCAGTCCCACGGCATGTCGAAGCTGCCGGACCACAATCCGCGTCCGGCAGCTCTCGCCGCCTCTTCGGCCTGGACATAGTCCATGCTGTAGCGCCGGTAAGCCACGGCCCAGCCCTGTTCCACCATCCAGCGGTTCAGGTCCTCGGACCCCTTGAAGCACACCGCCACGAGCCGGCCGTAGCGGTCGCGCTCCACGCCGCGACAATCGATTGCAGAACGACCGATGCGATCCGCCAGCGCGAAGGCGGAGTCCTTGCCGCAGTTCCATTGCTTTCCACCGCGAATGCAGCGCTGACGGCTTTCCACGGCATCGATCCCGAACAGGCGGATGCGCTGGCCATGGATCTCCATGGTGTCACCGTCGATGACCGACGCCTGACCGGCCAGGCTCTCTGCCGCTGCGGGCACCGCACCGCTCGCTGAGAGAGCGAGTACAGAGAAAACGATTGCACAAACCATGGTCCACGAAGGGGCAACGCGCATTCCGAATCATCCCTGCCTGCTGGAGAGGATGGAGCCTAGCATCCCCTTCGCTGGGGCGCGTCAAGGTCTGACGCGCGCGCAACCCTTCAGGAGCCTGCCGGCCGTGTCTCCGGCCTGTCGCGAAGTCCGCTGGATGCGGCCAGCACAAGCACGCCGCCGAGTGCGGCGATCACTGCGAGCGCGATGAAGGCCAGGGTGGCGTCGCCATCGTTGGCGGCACGGATCTGGCCGATCAGCATCGGGCCAATGTAGCCGCCGAGTGCCCCCATGCTGTTGATGAGCGCGATGCCGGCCGCCGCCGCAGTGCCGGCAAACAGGCTCTGCGGCATTGGCCAGAAGGTGACGACGGAGCAGCCGCAGCCGGCAGTGACGAGTGACAGGCCGGTCAGCGCCAGCACCGGGCTCTGCGGCCAGACAGCCAGCATGGCCAGGCCGATGGCCGCCATGGCATTGCCGGCGCAACTGTGCCAGCGGCGCTCCCGCGTGCGGTCCGAGTTGCGGCCCCAGAGGACTTGCATGATGATCATCACCGTCCACGGGATCATGCTGAGCAGGCCGACGCGGAAATAGTCGCCCGGCGGAATGCCGAGGCTCTGCACGATGGTCGGAAGCCAGAAGCTGACGGCATAGATGGCGATCGTGCCCGTCATGTAGGACAGCGCGAAGATCCAGATGCGCAGGCTGGCGAAGGCATGGCCTGCCGACACCAGCGTGGCCTGCGTGCGGCTCTTGTCTTCCCTCTGGATGTCGGCGGTGACGGCGGCAGCCTCCGCCGGGGTCAGCCATTTCGCATCCGAGGGCCGGTCCGGCAGCATGATGAGAAAGGCGAAGCCGGTGAGTACCGAGGGCAGGCCCTCGAGCAGGAACAGCCACTGCCATCCACGCAGCGAGAGCAGCCCGTCGGCGAATTGCAGGATGGCGCCCGACAGCGGCGCGCCGATGACGCTCGACACGCCGACCGCCGTCATGAACAGGGCGATGACATTGGCCCGCCGGCTGGGGGGGAACCAGTAGGTCAGATAGAGGATGACGCCCGGATAGAAGCCGGCCTCCGCCACGCCCAGCAGGAAGCGCAGCAGGTAGAAGCCGAACTCGGCATCCGTGAGGTTCAGGGCCTGGGCCATGCCGCCCCAGCGGAAGTCGCCCAGAAACATGAACAGGCAGGAGATCACGCCCCAGGTCAGCATGATGCGCGCCATCCACAGCCTTGCGCCCACCCGCGCCAGCACCATGTTGCTCGGCACTTCGAACAGAAAGTAGCCGATGAAGAAGACGCCCGCCCCGAAACCATAGACCGCATCGCTGAAGGCTAGGTCGGAGGCCATCTGCAGCTTGGCGAAGCCCACGTTCACCCGGTCAAGGAAGGACACCACATAGCCGAGGAACAGCAGCGGCACGATGTTCCGGATGATCCTGCCATAGACCGGTGCGGCCGCCGCCGCCGGATGTGATGGTGTCATTAGCCTTACTCCCCACGCATATCGGCGACAGCGATAGGAGCGGCGTTGCGCCCGGGCAAGCCGGAATCGTGCAGCCCCTGGCGCTGCGGGCTGGCGGGCAGGCGCGGGATGCACTAGCCTTTCCCGGATCACGGTGTGGGACGGGGCATGGGGTCGGGTCTTCACGCGCAGCAGTTGGTGACCAGCCTCACCGCCGGGCTGATCGCCGGCATTCGCACCATTCTTGGCTCGGCCAGCATGGTGGTGCTGGTGATGCCGAACGCGCTGCCGGGCGGCATTGCCCCGGCCCTTCAGCTGATCCTGACGGGCGGCGTGGTGGTGGGCGCGCTGGTGGCGCTGTTCGGCAGCTATCCGGGCGTCGTGGCACAGGTGCAGGATGGCCCCGCCGTCATCATCGGCGTGATGGCAACGGCACTGGCCGCCACGATGGGCAGCAGCGTGCCGCCCGCCCTGGCCGTGCTGGTGGTTCTGGCCTCGGCCAATGTGGCGGCCTTTGCGGCGGGGGCGGTGTTCTTCGGCCTCGGCACTTTCCGGCTGGGCGCGCTGATGCGCTTCATTCCCTTTCCGGTGATCGGCGGTTTTCTAGCAGGCTCCGGCCTGCTGATCCTGCTGGGTGCGATCCCCGTGCTCACGGGTGTGGCGATTCCGAAAATCGACCTTCAGCTGCTTTCGGAGCCGTTGCGGGCGGCGCGCTGGCTGCCCGGCCTCGCCTTCGGCCTGCTGCTGCTGGCGATGCTGCGGCGCTATCGCCACCCGCTGCTGGTTCCGGGGTTGCTGCTCGCCGCCGTGGCGCTCTATCATCTTGGCTTGCAACTGGCAGGCATGACGGTTGGCGAGGCGCAGGCGGCGGGGCTTCTGCTGGGGCCTTTCCCCGATTTCACCGGGCTTGAGGCGCCGGGCTGGATGCGGCTGCCGGCCGAGGGGTGGTCACAGGTGGCGGCGCAGGTCCCGACCTTCGCCTCGATCGTGCTGGTGAGCGTGGTGGCGCTGCTGCTCAATGCCAGCGGCCTCGAACTGGCAACGCGCAGCGATCTCGACATCAACCGCGAACTGCGCGCCGCGGGGCTTGCCAACATGGCGTCGGGGCTGCTGGGTGGGGCGGTGGGCTTCCACGCGCTCTCCGCCTCGCTGCTTGGCTATCGCATGGGCGCCAACAGCCGTGTGATCGGGCTCGCCTCGGCGGCGCTGTGCCTTGCTGCCCTGCTGTTTGGAACGTCGCTCCTTGCCTATATGCCGCGCGCCGTGCTGGGCGGGCTGCTGCTTTCGATGGGGGCGGGCCTGCTGATCGAGTGGCTTTACGATGGCTGGCGCAGGTTGCCGCTGCAGGACTTCATGATCGTCGCGCTCATCGTCGCGGTGATCGGTGCCGTCAGCATTCCTGCCGGCGTGGCGGTGGGTGTTGCCGTTGCCATGGCGATCTTCGTGTTGAGCTACAGCCGCGTGCGGGTGATCCGCCAGGAGCTTTCAGGCGCCGACTACCGCAGCAACGTTGACCGCAGCCCCGCGGCACTCGCGCTTCTGCGCGAGCAGGGCGGCACCATACGCGTGATCAAGCTTGAAGGCTTCATTTTCTTTGGCACGGCTTACTCGGTGCTGACGCGCATCCAGCAGATGATCGATTCTCCGGGTGGAAGGCCGCTGCGCTTCCTCATCCTGGACTTCCGTGACGTTCCGGCGAGCGATTCTTCCGCCATGCTGGCATTCTCCAAGATATGCACCTGCTGCGAGCGCAATGGCTGCCAGCTCATCATCACGCGGATGAACGCTCCGATCCGCGCGCAGTTCCGCCAGGCCGGCATTGAAGCGGCGGACAGTGGCATCGTCTTCGCGGAAGACCTCGATGAGGCGATGGAGCGCTGCGAGCAGCGCATTCTGTTCGAGGCGGCGGAGGACGGTCTGCAGGCAGACGTCTCCGGCCTGGAGCGCATCCGCAGCGTGCTGCCGGAGGGAACCTCACTCTCCGGCTTTATGGCGTATCTCGAGTCCCGCACCTACGCGCCAGGCGACTATCTGCTGCGGCAAGGAGGACCTGCCGACGAGATCCTGTTCATCGAGTCGGGTCGCGTCACGGTCCGGCTGACCTTGCCGGGCGGCCGGTCGATGCGCCTGCGATCGCTCACCGTTGGCACCATGATCGGCGAGATCGGACTGTATTTGAAGCAGCCACGGAACGCGTCCGCCATCGCCGACGAGCCGACGCGCGCCCATGTGCTGAGTGCCGCGAAGCTGCGCGAGATGGAGGCACGGGATCCGCATCTCGCCAACGCGCTGCATCACGCCATCGCCACACTGCTGGCGGAGCGCCTGACCATCACCAACGGACTTCTGCAGCGGCTGATCGACTAGACCCGGGAAAACACATGCAATTCTGCGAAGGCATTGTGCAATCAGGCCGTTTACTCCCGTCGACATAGCCGTTTGATTCCCGTCTTCTAGAGGTGGTCACTTCGTGGTATCGCACGCACAGATGTTCCTTCGATCCGGGCCCCTCACAACATGCCACCAGCCAAGAAGACCGCACGCAAGCGCGCCGACCGCGAGGCTCCTGAACACCGCCGCAAGCTCATCCTTCAGGCCGCCCGCGCATGTTTGAGCGAAAAGGGAATGCGCGGCTTCACCCTCAAGAATGTCGCCGCCGAGGCAGAGGTCTCGATCAGCCTGCTGTCTCATTACTTTGGCAGCGTCGAGGAACTTCTCAAGTCGGTCTTCCGCTCGGTGCTGTTCGAGGCACAGCCCGCCGAATACAGCAAGCCCCGCAACCTTGATGAGGCGCTTTCGAGCCTTCGCGATCTTGTCGAGAAGAACTTCAACGCCGACTATTATTCGCGCAAGAACCTGCTCGTCTGGCTGCCGATCTATGAGGAGATGCTGCTCAACACGCGAACCCGCCGCACGCTCGACAAGATCGAACAGGAGTTGCAGGCAGAAGTATCAATGGCCGTCGGCGACGTGGCGCGGTTCCGCAAGCTGCGGATTGATGCCGAAGAGTTCGCCTTTGAGTTCCTGGCCTTTCTGGACGGCCTCTGGCTGCGGTGGTGCCTGTCGGAGAGGCGCGAAACGCAACGCGAGCGTGGCGCTGCCCAGCGTTTCCTCGAGGCGGTTCTCGGACCGATCGAGGAACCTTGAGGCTGGCGCCCTGCTGCACGCAGCGCGATGACCGCAGAGGCCATGGTCCGGCGCCCGGCAGTGCCCTGAATGGGGTCCGCCACGGCGCTGCGAGCCTCTAAATTAATCTCGAAACTTAACTATAATTATGTTCCGAGGCTTGGCTGACTCCAGGGAAGATGGCAAGCGAAACAGCTTTGCAACCCTGCCCGGCCAGCACCACGGAAGGCGTATTAATGTATTTAAAATCAATTACTTAGAAGTGAGGAGCGAAACCTCCAGGCGGTGGAATCGCTTTATTAGCCATAAGCTCACTATATGAGTTGCTCTCGTTGACACCGTTGCAACCGATTACTATCCCTTTGTACGTAATTCTTACTACTTACTCATGGTCAGAAACAGGTGGTTTATGCGTATTTTGCAGCGGTTTGCGATCAGATCAGTCTTGGCGGCGACGACCGCTCTTTCGGCTGAGGTGATCCTGGTTGAGGCCGCGTCGGCTGACATCTTCGTTACACAAGCTTCCGTCGGCGCCGGCAAACTCAAGCTTCGCGGCAAGGCCAATCCCGGTTCTCTCCTCACCCTCGATGGCGGTGTTGCGATGGTTCGGACGCGGTCGTCGGGTGCATTCGATTTCGGTTACCTTTCCTATGTGCCGGGCCGCTGCGTCGTCAAGCTGACCTCTCCCGGCCAGCCGGCCGTCGTGGTCAGTATCGCCAGTTGTGCGCCAATCTCGCTGATCTCGCGTGGCGAGTGGAGCGCTGCGACCGCCTATGTGACTGACGAACTGGTGTTCTATGACGGCTCGACATGGCGTGCGCGGCAGCCGGTGCCCAGCCAGATCGCGCCCGGCCTGGCGGGCGAGGCTTACTGGGAACTCTTTGCCACGGCCTCGCGCTCGCCGGGTGATACCGGCGCCGGCCCCGGGGACGGTGGTGCGCCGGGCGCAACAGGCCCGCAGGGTGATACCGGCGCCACTGGTCCGACAGGAGAGACCGGCCCGCAAGGTCCGGCAGGCGCGACGGGTGCCAGTGGTCTGACGGGCGAGATCGGTCCGATTGGTCCCCAAGGTCTGCAGGGCGAGGTCGGTCCTCAGGGTCCGCAGGGTCTGACGGGTGCCACGGGCGATATTGGTCCGGGCGGTCCTCAGGGTTTAAAGGGTGACACGGGTGATAAGGGTGACCAGGGCATCCAGGGTCCGCAGGGCGAGGTCGGGCCCCAGGGTCTGACGGGTGCCGGAGGAGATCAGGGTCCGCAGGGTGACAAGGGTGACAACGGCATGGCAGCCATGGCTGCCGCCTTCTCCAACAATGGCGGAACGCTGGGTGGTGCCGGCGCCAACTGGACGACTCCGAGCGGCTTCCTCGGTGCCAGCTACACGTCCATGTCGGTCACTGCGACGACCAAGGCCGGTTCCTCTGGCAATGCAGTCGTAACCGTCTCAGGCGACATCCTAAGCACCCGCTGTGTTCTGTCCTTTGTAGGGACAGGGCAGACGCTGGCCCAGGCGAGCACCGATCGATACTCAATGAGAACAACCAGCACAGGTCCAAGGACGCAGGTTTTTGTGCTTCCTCACGGCGTCGATCAGGGTAACGACGTCACATATGCGCTCTACTTCAAGTCAAACTCGACAGGGGGCAGCTGCACCGTCAACGAAGTGAGCCTGGTGGTGATGGCTCCCTAATGGAAGCTCTCGCAGGGAAACATGCGGCCCCGCTCATTCCGACGGGGCCGCATGCCGTTCTGCTAACTGAGAGCTTCACGGGTGACGTCACATATTCCCGTACCCGATCATGCCTCATGAGTGGCATTTTAGAATTTGTCGCCCTGATCTCTGAAGCCGAGAGATTAGGTCGAGGGCGTCCCGCTACCTTGCAGAGTATTCATCGCTATCGAGGTGAAATCACCAGCCCTGGCACATGGGTGGCGACCGAACTCCTTAAGACGCCGGTGGTTGTTCACGCCAAGCAGTGCAAGCATTCGTTCCAGAACAACTCCAATCCGGCCCACGTGGCACAGTCAATTTTCCAACCAGAGGCCATAGATTGAGTGAAGTCCGGTTTCTGTCAGGATGAGTAGTTCCAACTGTGAGTGACGCAGCTCCCCAGGCCAAAATGGGATATTCAGCGAAACGACCGATCATTGCGAGCCATTATCCGGGCAGTGCGAGTACCGGGCAGGTAGCTGCATGAAGGACCTTCTCTGTGGTGCTGCCGAGAAGTACCCCGATGAGGCCCTTGTTGCGTGCCGTGGGCATTGCGATGAAGTCAACCTGGAGCTTCTCGCTCGCCTCAAGAATGCTTGGCACCACCTCTCCCGTCACGCAGACGGCCTGTGGGTACATTGACCTCACTGATGCGGCTGAGTTCCCGGCTGTTTCCACGTGCAAGACATGGACATCAGGCGCAAGCCGATCCAGAAGTTCGTGGATCTTCATCAGCGACCCTCTCGGTTTCGGCGTCTCTGCCACTGGCATGAGTGCGGTCTGCAGGCGGAGCGCGCCCCGTGGGTCAACCGCTTCTCGCGACGAAGGCCCGAACAGAAGTGCCGGCACTGCCGCGCGACGCATAGCCTCCATCGCGACTGAGCCGCCGTGCCACCATGGCCTTCCAGTCCGACCATGGCTGGCGGCGACCAGAATGTCGGGTGTGTGCTTTGCAACGAAGTCGGCAATCCCCAACGCAGGCGCGCCGCCGTGGATCTCAACCTTGCTGATCCCAACGCCGAGCAGTGATTGAACATCCTCCTGCCGCGAACCGGGGGCCAGAAGTTGCCAGGCCTCGAGTGTCTCACGGACATGTGGAAAGTTCTGCCACTCCGAACGCTCACTGCTGTCGCCGACGTGAAGTATATCGAGTCTTGCCCTGCAGACGACGGCGAGTGAAAGCGCCGCACGAAAGGCTGGCGCGCCCTCCTCGGTGAAGTCAGTGGCGAGTGAAATCCTGTGTATCATCGTGTGCACTTGTCCTTCCACAATGCCGGCGGGGTGTCAGGCCGCCGCATGTTCGAAGGCTTCATATATCTCCCCGCAGGCAGCAAACAAAGTATCCCAGCAAATCCTCTGACGCATCACTCGTCTTGTCCAGCGCGATGGCGACAGGCCCTATGGCAAGAATGTTCGATTGTTGTCCTAAAGCTCAGTTAGGTCTCTTCTGAACCACAGCGGCCTGATCAAGCGTCACAAACGCTGTTTTCCAGCGTTAGAGGCCGGCGCTTCCCATGCCGAAAGGCAGTCAGGCCCAGCCGACATGCCCCGTCTCTTCGGCATGCTTAAATGACATCAGTATTTGCTGAATCTCGCGATCCCACGCGGTCAATGAAGTCATTCTCCCAGCCGAACAGGGTTACCAAACGGGATGTTTCGCATGATCGTAGGCATCTACAGCGACGGCGCAGTCTCGCAAAGGCAGGCTAGGCTGCATCGGGGCGTGTGGCAGGCGTCCGTTCGACAAAGGGCGAATTCTGGCTCTCAGGCGGTTTTTGTCGCACCGAAGGCTGGCGCGCTACGCGGCCAAGCGCCGCGCGGAGTATCCTGGCTCGGGATCCCAACCCGTTTCTTTGGTGAGTGCCCATGGCACCACCCACTGTTCGCAGTGAAGTAGTCCAGAAAACCTGAAACCACTTGGGAAATTCTTGCCAACCTCGTCGCCATCAACGATGCTTCGCCGGCGTTTGCTCTTTGGCGACGAGTTACCCGCCTCGTCTACAGTGTTTATCCTCAGACTTCGCTGCCAAGGAAATCTTACTGGTCACTGCGCTTTTGCGCTGATGCCGGCTGGGGAAACGGCAGGGGTAAGGACTACGCGTATTGCTGGCGTGGCTTCAAGTGGCGCGTAAAGTGCTCGAGGCTCGGCGCGTTATTCTTCTTCAGGCGCATCTTGACAACTTCACTTATCGAAATCATGCCAAATACGGTCGTGCCGTTTACGACAGGAAGGTACTGAGTGTTGTTCCGTACCATCCGCTCCATGAGCATGTCCTCCGTGTCGTTCAAGGAGCATGTTGGCACCTCCCTCGACACAACGTCCTTAACCTGTAGCTGCAGGCCGCTTGACTTGGCGCGGTCGATGGCCTTCAGGATGTCACGCTCGACGATGATGCCTTGAAGGTGGCCGGCGTCATTCAGGACCAAAACAGAGCCCACGTCATGGCTGTTCATGAGCGCCAGAGCCGTTTCGAGACTGTCGTTCGGCTTGACCACGGCAAATGCCGCGGCCTGGTTCGTAAGAATTGATATAACGCTCATGATAGCCTCCTAGTGCCAACTTGGAACATTCCGGCCCCCCGTAAAATAAGTATTTTCTACTAAAATAGGTGTTTACCACCATAGAATTGCGTAACTTTCGATATACGGACTTCTATATTACAAATTGAGGGTCTGCCTGGTGGATGGTGTCTTTGTGCTGGCTCTTCCCAGGCCGATTGCGAGATCGGTGGGCGTCGCCCTGATCGCCGCCTTGCGGCATGCGCCACTGCTCCGCGGGAGTGCCAATCGGATCAACATTCCGGCTCTGAAGTGGTGCACGCCGGTGGTCTTGGGGTCTGTCGAAGTCGATGAGGGGCGGAAGGTGTGCGAGGCTGGCGGAAACAGGACTTGGGGCAGCACTTGAGTTCAGAAGACCCCCAATTGAGGCGGCACCCGCCACGCTCCCTGCCAGAGACGGTCCCTGTGCGGATGGCAGGGCTGGCCGGTTGAGATGTTGTTGACAACTCGCGCCGCCGATTGACGTCCCCTCCGCGAGACCGGAAGCTAATCACAACAGATGGAGATGGTTCTACAATGATGGCCGCGCTCGCGTTTGGTTCTGTATGGCTGTTTGTGATGATCGTTCTGTTGGTCACCGTCGCTGCGCAAGCAAACGACCGCCATCGCGATGAGCTGTTTATTCACGAACTACGTCGCAGGAGCCGAATGCTGGCGGAGCGCTATCGATTCGGCGGGCGCTGATGTGTGCAGCCTCTGACTTTGAAGCAATGGGGGCGGGGCGTCGATTACGCCTGTACGGTTGCCTCCTCTCCACCAAGCTCAGTTGAAGTGGGCCTTACGTTGAGTCTACCAGCAGGCAATTGAAAGAAGACGCTACGATTGCCAACGCGGATTGTTCCGCCGCCTCACACAAAGGTGCATGCGGCAAGACTGGCAGTCCTGGAATGTTTGCTTCAGCGGCAAATGACAGCCATGACCCTCTCGCATTGAGTTCGGGCGCTATTTGACGGGCCTGAGCACCTACCAGACCAGCTGAGCAGGTGCGCCTTGTCTCATCGCAGCGTCCTGGAGAGGCTCGTGTGAGGTGTCGATTAACGTCCGCAGCAGAGCGCAATCCATATCGTGGTCCACGCCGCCCGAGGCATCCATCCATGGGGTTACGACATCAGTTGCAGTATCGCGAGAGTGTGCAGCGCCTCTGCAGTGAGCAGGTCTAGGAGGCCGCCCGGCGTAGACGGACCGGCTGGTCTGCGCCCTCCATCATTGCGCGCGTGAATTTCTCAGCCTGCATGGCGCGCGCCCGCACCTCTTCTTCGGGGATTTGCCCGAGGACGTCTGAGAAGAGGCGATCAAAGGTCACGTTGGGCGCCATCGTCTGCTGCTGAAGGTGCCTGATGTATGCGTAGACACAGACCCAGGCGACGACAGACGGAAAGAGGGCAAGCGAAAGGAGGGCCGATATGTCGCCCTGCCCAAGCGGAGAAACGATCAAGACGACTGCGGAGACCGCGAGCAGGCCCAGCATTGTGATGGCCATCGCCTTGGCCGCTTCTGTCCTCCCGAAGAGAGCAGCGAATGCAATAAAGCCCCAGGAGAAAGCCGTGACGAAGAATACGCTCTGCAACTCGCACCCAACAACCAGAGTATACACGCCAAGTGCCGCGGCCACTGCGGTCAGCCCCACACATCGTTCCAAGACAAGTCCCCTCCTCGGTGGATCGAGTTGAGCAGTACACGTAGACGATTCGCATCCAAAATAACTTACGTAGATTCCACATTGCGCTGTTTGGCGCATCGTTTGGCGTCCACCGCTTCGCCGCCACCCTAATCGTTGCAGTGTCTCAGCCATTGCGTGAGGCGGACATTCGCGAAATAGAATTACGCGTCTTCTTCAGGAGGCGCACGGCCACCACCATTGAGCAATCCTTATTCCACAGCGCCGGTCCCGAGAGCGCCCTCTACAACGTCCACGTGGGAAATTGATGCGCGCTGGCAAGGGGATGCCGGGGTGGGTGGCTTTCGGGCGCTGGAAATGTGAATGAATGGTCCAGCAGCACATCTCGTTGGATGAATGAACCGGCAACACATCGGTTCTGCATGCGCCTCACGTGGGAGGTTCAGGGAAATCCACCAAAGAGGGAATATTTCTCTTGTCAATTTCCAGTTGTGCAATACCAAGGACGGCCGGGTTACGGACCCGGATAGCGCTCGAAACGGGCTTTCAGTAGTATGAGCCTCTTCGCGTGAGGCGGCCCTGCTCGCTCCGAGCCCTGTCGGCGGCGATCAGAACACACACTCGAATTGAGGCTCCAAGTGATCCCCAGTCGATCCACGGGGTTGACCCGGAACTGATCGACTTCGATGGTGCCCTGGTGAATGTGCAACCGAGGCTGCCCGATCGTGTCGCTCACTCGTGGTCAGCCTTCAGCACTGATCTCCGGCGTCTCGTAAATCCTCCCCGTCAAACAGGGCTATACCCTCTTGCCTGTCCAACCCTGCCCACAGTTGACCTTCACCTTCAGGCCCCCAAAATGTCGGAGTGTTCTCCCGTAGGTGCCATCTACACGGTTCGACCCTGATGGATTGGCTGGGCAGATTTACCGGGCAACGCGTCCCGCCAGCAGTCGGGCAAGGTTTATCGCCAGGGTGACGCCGGGTTCTGGGTTCTGCTGCATCCATCGGAACAGCGCATCGGCCTTGATGGCAGCGACGTGCCCGCCTGACGAGCACAAGACGGTCTCGCTGCGCGGCAAACCGGAGAGATGCTCGATCTCTCCGATGAGGTCTCCTTCAACGAGATGGCGCGTCAATCCGGTGGCGGCATCAACAGCAGAGAAGCTTCCCGCTGCGATGAGGAACATGTCATCGCTCGTTTCGCCCACGCTGGTGACGGTCTGGCCGGCCTTGCACGAAATCACGCTCGCCAGCTTCATGATCTGACGAATGCCGTCTTCCGGCATGTCGTCGAACAAGCGCGGCCGGGCGCGCTCGATGAGCTTGACCGCGCTATCGACCCACAACTCGTCCGTGATGAGGATCTGCGTTGCCTGAAACATGTCGATCAAGGGTTCAAGTCGCAGGCGCACAGTGAGTGAACTTGCAGCGCCGCCACTCCTGCGCAGGACCCGATACAGGGGCGAGTGGACGGCCCTCAGCCTTGCCTCATCCCGCAGCACGAGCAGCAAGGGGCAACGAAGGCCGATGCCCTTCAGGTCGGTGGCATGCCTGTACTGCTCGAAGCCAAGCCTCTCGTAGAAATTGACCAGCCCCGGGCGACACAGGGTGACGAGCAGTTCGGTTCCATCGCCCAGCGCCTTGGCACTCACGGCGGCCATGAGCGATGTGACGATCGCCGATCCCGCTTGCGACGGGTCGACGAGGAGCCAGTTGGCGAACGTGATCTGCGCGAGGGGTGCGGCCTCGGCCAGACGCGGCAGGTCGAGGAACTCCGCAAGCTCGGATGACGTGGCGCTGCTGCCGAGCGGCGACATGGTGAGTGCGGCAGTCGGCTGCCCCGACGTGCCCACGTAATAGTGGGTCGACACCGCATCCAGCTTGTCGCTCAGGATCCTGGCCTCATGGTCGGCACCATCGAGGTCTTTGCGTGCGAGATGCTCGGCAAAGACCCTGTACCGGAAGCGGAAGATGCTCTCCCGCTCCTCATCGCTCTCGGCAATCCTCACCTGGTGCACAGTGTTCATGCCGTCACCAACCTCCTGACGCTTCAAGTTCACGACGCGATGCCACTCTTTTCATGGCCTGGGCTCCAGTCCAAGACGTATGGCGCCGTCGGGCACCATCGTCACGCGCGCTTTCGAGCCTACCACGGACGTTGTCGACAGGCAGTAGCGTTGCATGATCATGGCGACGACGACCGAAATTTCCGTCATGGCAAAATCACTTCCGATGCAGAGGTGCCGGCCCGCGCCAAACGGCATGTAGGCCCGCCGCGGCCAGTCGGACTGCAGGAACCGCTCGGGACGGAACTGCTGCCTGTCCTCGCCCCATGGAGGTGCGGCATGAAGCCCATTGATTGACGCGAGGACGACGGTGCCACGAGGGATGGGATGGCCACCGATTTCGTCATCCTCCAAGGCCTGGCGCGGCAGGGCATAGACCGGCGGGTAGACGCGCATCGCCTCCTGCAGCACCGCGCGAAGATAGGGAAGCCTGGGCAGGTCATCAGCCAACGGATCACCTTTGCCGAGCACGCCTGCAAGTTCAGCACTGAGCCGTTCCGCCACATCCGGATGGTGGGCGAGCAGGTAGAGCGCCCATGTCATTCCCGTTGCTGCCGTCTCGTATCCGGCAAAGAACAGCGTCTTGGTCTCATCGATCAGCGCTTCAGCCGAAAAACCCTTGCCGGTTCGCGGATCACGGGCAGCAGCCATCGTCTGGTAAAGGTCGGGCGTATCGCCGCCAGCCGTTGAGCGGGCAGCGATGTTCCTTGAAATGAAGTCGGTGAGTTCGCGTCGGACCGACAGGAGGCCGCGGTTGGTTGGCGTCGGCAGCCACACCGGAGCCGCCCACAGCGCGGTATTGCGCCGGAGAACCAGTTCGAGGCCCCGCCGCAGGGTTTCGCCGATCCGGTCCGCGTCGAACGTGCTGATGTCGCTTGAGAGCAGCATCCCGGCGATCACCCTCATCGACAGGCGCAGCATCCCTGTCTCGAGCGACACCGTGCCATCGCGCTGTCGCTCGTCCTCCCACTCCGCGAGGACAGCCATTGCGCTTTCGCAAGCGTGGCGGGCCACTTCCTTCAGCATGTCCCGCGTGAAGGCCGCCTGAGCGAGGCGCCGCCGCTCGAACCACTCCTCGCCCGTCATCGTCAGGAGGCCCTTGCCGATGATGCCGAGATTGGCGCTCTGGCGCCCCCGCACGAAACGCTGCCACTTCGAGACCAGCAACTCATGGGCCATGTCAGGGTCGGCCACGACGACCACGCGACGGTTCATGACGCGGAAGCCCGCAATGCCGCCGTGGCGGAGCGCCAGATCGGCCATGAAGAGATGCGGCGCCCTCGCAAGCGCAGGAGCGGACCCCAGGAGCGGAAGTCCTCTCTCCTGATGCATGCGCGGCATTTGCACCTCCCGTGTGTTCCGCCGCTGTTGGGCGTGGTTCAACTCTGCGAGCCGCATGCCCCTAAGCTGTCTGGTCCGCAGTGGCTCTCACGAAGGCCTAGCTAGGCGTGCCCTCGATTGGCGAGAATTGGTAGTAACACTTAAAGTTGCCGCAAGCCCAGCAGATCCCTGACACGCGCCCCGAAGGCTCAGGTCGTCCTGTGGCGTGCGGATCACCACCCGAGCAACGCAACACCAAGACCGATCGGCGACATGACATGTCAGATCGTGTGCGCGAGAAGTTTACGACCCAGGTCAGGCTTGAGACACTGTCGGCGGTGCAGCAAATCGCGCAGGCCGAGGACCAGCGGCGGTATTGGCTGATCCGCTGGGGCTGGAAGCAGGGGGCCGCCCATTTCTGGTCCGACGCCCGCGACCAGGGTGGTGCATGGTTCGTCGACAAGCCGAGGGTCGACGATCTCCATCCCGCCATGAAGCCGGTCGACTTAGAACGGGCAATCCGCAGCAGTTCGAAGAGACGGGGCGCGGCAAGCGCTCGCCAGAGCCCACCTCAGGCGAGGACTGAGGACCTCAGCGTCGTTCCAGCTCGGTGATCTCGTCCTTGAGCTTCAGCTTCTGATGCTTGATTGCGGCCAGTTCCTGATCGCTGGACGACGCGTGGGTAATTGCTTCCGCGAGCCGGGCCTCAAGTGCCTGGTGCTTCGCCTTCAGTGCTTCGAGGTGGGCTTGGGTCGACATGGTCACTCCCTTGCTGGCTTCGTCACGAAACAGAATGTGGCCCAGCGTGACCCTGGCTTTGTCCCACGTCAATAGACCTGAACAGGTAGAAAGAGCCCGAGTGATGCAGTCGCGCTGGATGCCGCTTGTCGAGGCGGCAACCATCATAGTAGCGGGATACTGTCTGGCCGTCCTGAAGCAGGTGATCGTGTTCGGGCTGTTCGGCGCGGTGTTCACCGTCATTTTGCTCGTGAGGAGTGACCTGCTCCGTCGAGTATTCAATGCTGTGATCCCATCGCCCCTGGGAACTCCAATCAATCGTTGACAGCGCTCTCCCGGCTCAACACCATTGATATTCACTGATTCAGAGTTGTTTGTGATGCACATGCTCACTGAAGGACTTGTGGAGGCAGTCGTTGGGAACGAGATGGGGCACAAATTTGATCACTAGGCTGGCTTTTTCGGCAGCGACGAGCCTGTTGCTCGCCAATGTCTCCTCGGCAGCTGATGTTTCGGACAGTCCCGGCATGTACGTGGGGGCATTTGGCGGTATTGGCCTGCTGGACGAGACCAGCATGCGGCAGGTCGGTACGGTCATCACGCCGTTCATCTTTCCAGATATCAACGTCGATGCTCGGGGCTCCGCAGACAGCGTGGTGGCGCCCATTGCGGGCCTACAGTTAGGCTACGAGTTCAGTCAATGGGATGTCTCCGCTTCCGGGTGGCGTGTCGGAATGGCTGCCGAGATCGAGGGGCTCTACCTTGGGGCTGAGCCCAAGGGCGTTCTCGATATCGATCCGCAGGCTTTGGGCACGCAATACGTGACACTTCCCGTCAGTGTGGGCGCCGTGCTCGTGAATGCGGTGTTCAATCTCCGGACCCCATATTCGGACGCCATTAAGCCCTATGCCGGCATCGGGGTTGGCTACGGTGCCGTCTTCATCAATGGTTCCAATTCCACCAACCCGTCCGAGCCTGGAATAAATCACTTCAATTCTGAACCGGATGCGTCGAGTGGAGGCCTGGCACTTCAGGCCAAAATTGGCATCAGGGCTGACGTCACCAGCAACTGGTCGGTGTTCACCGAATACCGGCACGTCTACGTCGCATCCACGGATTATACCTTCGGTCAGACCGACTATCCGGGCGAGCATCTGCCCACGACAAAGTGGAACGTCGACCTGGGCCAACAGGACTACAATCTCTGGGTCTCAGGCCTGAGTTATCACTTCTGATCCACGTTAATTGTCAGATAGAACATCCTGACGCTGTCAGGAAAGCCAGAGCAGGCCAGTTTCGATATTGACCTGCTCCAACTCATCCAGCTCGCTTCGTGGGCGGGTGAAAATGTACATGCCGGCACCTTCCGGCTTCTGCTCGTGACACCGAGGACTTCAGCCACCATTTGCGCCCGTCCCTTGTCCTGGAACCGGGATCGTCAGGCCCGCAATGCCGACTTCCACGCGTTCTACGGGGAACTAAATGACCCTGACCTGCTCCGTGGGGAGGAGGCCGGCCAGGGTCGTTGAGGCGCGTGTATCAGCTGCGGCAATCTTTGGGGATGTTGTCCAGGATGGTCTGCAAGTCATTCCGGTCGGTGACCGCATTGTAGTCGAAGTCGAACGTGCTCGAGCCCGTCCATGTTCTCACCGTGCGCCGGTAGTCGGAGACGTCCTGGAGGTTCACGACGAGGTCTCCGTTGCCGTCGCCCGGGCAGGACTGCTCGGTTGCGAACAGGTCAGCGAGGTAGTCTTCGAGCGCCTGCATCGCCTTGGCGGAGCCAGTGACGGAGGCCCGTTCGTCGACGGTGACGACGCCGTTGGACTTCAGGTAGAGTGCCTCACCGTCGCGGTCGAGCTTGAGCTCCAACGGGTTCTTGCTCTCGTTGACTTCATAGAGCTCTTCGAGGTCGTAGAAGGTTGCGACGTCCGGCGTCCCGGGGTCGTAGTCCTTCCAGTTGCTGTAGATGAATTTGAAGGCAGCATCGCGCGCCGTATAGTATATCTGAGGTGACTGACCCACCTTGGCCGTGCCGTAGGTCGACTTGTTCTCTTCCGTCAGGGAATCATAGATCGCCTGGTTCACCTGCCAGCACTCGGCGACCTCCGCGACGACGTCCGGGTTGGCGCCTTCGCCCCACCATACGCCGCCGTTGTCCTCGCAGACGCCCTTGTTGATGGGCGTCTGACTGCATATTCCGCCTGCGTCGTTGACACGCCCGATCACGCAAGGGCCGTTGTGCGCGCCGCCCTTTTGGATGTTGAGGCCGCCCTCCGAGTAGTTGAAGGTGCGGATGGCCTGCTGCTGAGGGTTCTGCAGATAGGGCAGGAGCGGGCTGGCGTCGATCTTCTTGGGCTGCGACACCTTCTGTGGGTCGAGGCCTGCCGCCTCGCCAAACAGGCCGAAGACATCCGTCGCGTTCACGAGGTGGGGAACGTCTCGGTCGGGCTCTTTGACCATGGGCCCCGAGACCACGAGTGGTACCCAGATCCCTGTCTGGTATGGCGAGGCCTTCGAGCGCATGATGTCGAATGGCACCTTCACCGTGGATCCGAAGGATCCATTGTCCCCGACGATCACGATCATTGTGTTGGTGCGCTCGGGTTCGTAGATCAGCTGGCCTGCGTTGCCCTTGCGGGCGAGGCCGGTAGATGTCAGCAGGCGGCTCAACTCGGTGTCCATGGCCTCGATCATGGCGTCCGACAGAATGCGCTGGACGGCCATATTGGTGCAGTCGGTGCCAAGGTTTCCGGGGGCGCCAAGCGTTGCGGCAAGCTTCTGCCTGGTCGCGGGCGAGAGCAGGTGGCCGGGCGGGGGCTGCAGGGGCGTGTGGTCGGCACTGAACGAGACGGTGGCCATCCATGGCGCGTCGCCGCGCTTCCGGGCCTTGATCCACTGTATCGCCGCATTGACCTCGATCGAGGAGCGGTAGTTGCGCCCGGCCGGCGCCGTGACCGGCACCTCGCGCACCTGCCGGCCGCGGTTGATGACGAGCGGTGACACGTAGTGCGCATTCTGCCGGGTGAAGTCGAGACTGCTGGGCGGGCTCGCCTGGCATGTCGCGTTGGGAACCAGTATTCCACCCAGGTTCAGGCAAGCGAGGCCCGGCGAGTCGCCCAGCGTGTCCCCGCTGATTTCCTGGCAACGGGTTTTCCTGTTCGATTTCGGGATGTAGCAGGCGCCGGTATTTGCGCCCTCGTTACTCACCTGGCGGTCCACCGACGGGACATATCCGCACTTGTAGGTTCCTTCATCGCCAACCCCGCCGGCGGTCGTGTCGATGGAAGCCGGCAGGCCGGCGATCCAGCCGTGAAAATAGTCCCAGCCCAGTTGCCCCGGGCCTCCGTTGCCGGCCTGGTTGTTCTCCGGTCCGCCAAGGTGGTACTTGCCAAAGAAGCCGCTGGTGTATCCGGCCCGCTTCATCATGCGGGCGACGGAAACGTCATAGGGGGACACGTGTGAATTCGCGAGGTCGCTCTGGCCGATCGCCTGGTAGACGTCCGTGCGGAACGGGAAGCGCCCGGTCAGCAACGCCATTCGGCCGTTGGAACACTCTGGCATGGACCACGTGTTCCTGAACCTGACGCCGCTCTCGGCGATCTCGTCGATGGTCGGGGTCCTCGGGGGCGTGATGCCGCCGTAGCCCATCGCGTTCATCTGGTCGACCCCCACGTCGTCCATGATCACGAACAGGATGTTAGGCTTCCGGCCTGTCCGCGACGCGCTCGCCACATGCGCGTAAGGTGTTGCGACGTTGGACGCCGCCACCTGAGCTTCGTTGGCTCGGACTGTATCGGCCACGGCGAGGCCAGCTCCCAGCGTCACGCCGAAACAGGCTGCGAAGGCACGAAGCATAGTCGTCATTCTGTGGGTGCCCTTCGCAAGTGAGTGATTGTCTCTGATTGAAAGCCTGTCTTGCACGCCGTGTGTTCCCTTACCCAATGTGACCGCTCGTTGGTCAATAAGTATCTAACAGAACTAGCAGACGGGAGCACATAGGCGAAGCTGTATCTAGATGATTGGTTTCCGGCTCCGGGAGTAGGAGTTGCCTGCCCGACGAAGAAGCCGACAGCGAGTAGGGTGCTGGCTTCAGCTGACCGATAACATGAAGCTGAATGTCCCATGCGCGGCCTTGTTGCGCAGGTGACGGGCCGGGCAGGCCGCGGGATGAGCAAGTCGGAGTATGCGCGCGGCGGGGCGGCCGGCTCCAATGGCAAAACATATCCT
Source organism: Rhizobium sp. Q54 (assembly GCA_945889445.1). Classification (GTDB taxonomy): domain Bacteria; phylum Pseudomonadota; class Alphaproteobacteria; order Rhizobiales; family Aestuariivirgaceae; genus Aestuariivirga. Next base: position 624 of record CAMDBX010000069.1, on the reverse strand, counting down.
TAAGTTGACAAGCATGCCTGCCTTTAGCGCGTGGGGGCTGATCAGTCCCCACGGCGGAATGCGCAGGCGGCGCGAAGGAGGAGGGGGGTCATGAGGCTGCAGGTGGTCCCCACGCCATAACTCACATGGATCAACGTCACGCCGTTGCTTGCACTCGCGGCACCTCCCCGCGCACCCCGGCGACATCGAAGCCGATCACGGACTGTCCGCTGACGAGCCTGACGGAGGAGCTGAACAACTCAGGCACGAAGTTTGCCTGCCACGGCCGCCATGTTGCCTGCCTGATGGCCGGGGTCGCCATCCCAGGGCAGCTCTTCGCCAGGACCCGGCGGCTCACTCCCGAACTGCGACCACCCCCGATCCATCGCCGGCGTGAGCGAACCGGTTGTCATGCGCTCCTGATGCAACCAAGGGAGAGGTGCGCCTTGATCGCAACGAAATCGAAGCGCTCGGGTAGCAGTGGGGCAGCATTACTTGTTCCATCCCGGATGATCACATCTCCCCTCGGCGATCCGCCCTGTTCATGGCAAGATCGGTCTTGAGGGACATTCTGGGCGAGGTGCGGGCATGCTGATCCATCTTCACAAGCAGGCGACGACGACGCCCAAGGTGCGTGCGGCGATC
>CAMDBX010000068.1 GCA_945889445.1 Rhizobium sp. Q54 | reverse complement strand
CCGGTCTTCGAAGGCCAGTGGGCGGAGGTGAACATCGTCCGCTTATGGAGCGAGGGCATCGACGTGGAAATCTCGACCATGGTCGAAACCCGCAGCGGCCGCGCCTCGCGCGAGGCGACGCACAAGCTCTACCTCGACATCATGCAGATAGCGCAAGCCAATGGGCTGTCACTGGCCCACGCCACCGACCCATCCGGCGGCGGGGCCGCCGCCGTGCAATAAGGCTCAGCGGTCGTAGTCCGGGGGTTCCTTTTCCCAGGCGGCTGGCGTCTGGCCCATCTGGTAGCCGCGCTCATAAAGGGCGCGCATGTAGGCCTGGTCGAACTCGCTCTTGGCCTTCATGGTAAAGTCATTGGGGATCGAGGTGAGGTTGAAGGCAACGCCGTCCTTCTGGCTCTGCGAATACATGCGATAGGCATCGCCGATCGACTGGTTCTTGATCAGCGTCGAGATCGAGCGCGCGGCAATCGCCAGCGTCTTGGTCTCGGTCTTCTCGGCCTGCGGCGCGAAGGAACCGTTCATGATGATGTAGAGGCTGCGCTTGCGCGGAAAGTTCAAAGCCTTGTCGACATCCTTCAGCGAGTTCTGCGCCGAGACGAGGAAGGCCTGGGTGGTGGTGCCGCCGTCGACGTGAAGCTCCTCATAGAGCTTGCCATCCGCCGTGACCTTGATGAGCTGCGGCGGGAATACGCCCGGAATGGCGGCGCTTGCGACGAGCACGTCGCGGAACAGGGCCAGCCGGTCCGGGTTGTTGCTGGCGGCAATGGCGGTCATGTCCCACACCACGGGGCGCTGGGCATCGAGGTTGGTGGTGCCCACCAGCAGGCGGCGGCCCTTGCCATGCTCGACGGCGATCTTGTCCAGCAGGTCCTGCGTCACATATTTCGCGACCAGCGCCTTGAGCGGGCTGTTGTCGGTCATCGATGAGCCGAAGACGCCGCTGATGGGGCCCTTCTTCTTCATCACGTCCTTGTCGTCGATGGTGGTGTAGATCTGCTTCAGCTGACCATCATAGTCGGAGCCGAGGAAGGCATAGGGTGCAGACAGCGCCCCGGTGCTGATGCCCGTCACCACCTCGAACTTGGGGCGCGTGCCGGCCCTGGTCCAGCCATTGAGGATGCCGGCGCCATAGGCGCCGTCACCGCCGCCGCCGGAGATCGCAAGGTAATAGGCATTGTTGAGCGGGATGGAGGGGTCGACCTTGTGGGCGGCCTTGAGTTCCTCGAGCCGGGCGGCGGAGGCCTCGTTCAGCTTTTTCAGTTCGGCGTCGCCCCAGTAGCGGATGCCCTTGTAGCCGACTGGCGTGGCATAGCTGTTGACGGGCGCATCGTCGAGGCGCGGCACATTGCTGCCGCAGGCGGCAAGCACCACCAGCAACAGGGCGGCGATGGCGGACTTGAGGGGGCGGGCTGACATGCGCGTCGTTTGTTCAACTCCGCTCAGTTTGTCAACGCACAAGACGAGGGCCGGAGTGATTGGCCGCTGGGGTGCGGCCTTGACCCGGCATCAGCGCTGTGTGCGCAGGGACGATATGTCCGTGACCTCGCCTCCGCCTTCCCCGGCTTCGGCGTCGGCCTCCGTCTCGCTGGCGGGCGTCTCGCGAAAGAGTTCGGCATACTCGGACTCCACGCGGTGGGCCTCGCCGTGAATGGACATCAACTTGCCCCGCAGGTCGTGATTCTGGTTGGAGAGGGTCTCGACGATGCGATCCATCTGGCGGATCTTTTCATCCTTGTTGGTGATATCCGTCTGGAATCCGGAGTCGCCGGCATCGGCAATGGCGCGCAGCCGCGCCAGCCGCGATTCCGCCGCCGACGCCAGACCTTCCGCGCCGAGCGCCATCACCACGCAAACCGCGGTCATGGCAAGTGCTGCTGCGGAAACGCCCGTCTGGGCCCACAGGTAACCCGCAACCGGCAAGCTGACGAGAAGGCCAAACTTGAAGAAGACCCTCAGCCTGCGCAGCCCATCCGCCGTCATGTTTCCACCCCTTCCACGGGGACCCTCGCTCAAATCGGCCCGGCGCCGCTCTGCCGGCGGACACGGGCCGCGAACAACTGAAACTTGCAACATCCACGGCACGTGCCATGTCAAGTCTGGTCATTCGAACCGCTCTGCACGCGCCCCACGGGCTGGATCAGAGAATTAAGCCTTTCAAGCCGGGATGGCGAGAGAAAACAATTCTGCCTTCAGTGCTCCATCTGGTCTTAATTGCTATTCTGGATTGCATTATCTGCGGTGTCTACTGATGTTCGAAACAGGTGCGGAGGTTTAGGGAAGATGAAACGTTCTTTGTGTTCTTCTTGAACGCAACAACCTCCTTCAGGACATAGCCCATGACCCGCCGCCTTGCAGCCCTGTTTGCAGCCCTGCTGTTCAGCCTTTCCGCCCCAGGCGCAGCGCGGGCCACCGATGCTTATTCCATCTGCTCGAACCAGACCTATGCGCTGTGCGCCTCGGCCTCGGCCTTCGTCTATGCCGACGTGAGCTATGCCAAGTGCATCATCAAGCGCGGCGACAGCATCAGCGCACCGCCGCTGACCTTCACCGCACGCAACGGCCAGACCGCCGACATCTGCGACATGAACGCCTTGGGCGTGCGCAACGGCTACATGATGAGCACCTTCAGCCTGCCGCTGCAGGTGCGGGTTGGCGGCAACAAGGCCCTCTACACCTGCCCCGGCGGCTCGACCGGCTCCTACGCCCAGTGCGATGGCGGCACCTGCTTCAAGAGCACCACCGGCCGTTACTTCCCCGGAGTGGGCAAGGTTGGCCTGAACGAGATCATCTGCTCCTGTCCGATCACCGCGCCGGTGCAGACCGAAGCCCCCGTGGGCTACCAGTTCATCGGCCCCTATCCCTGCCAGCAGCAGGCCTTCGATGCGTGCAGCCAGGACGTCGTCAACGGCTCGATCATCCCGGTGGGTTCGCCTCCCGGTGCCGGCCGCGTGCTGACGGAAGCGCTCTACGGCCGGCAATACGTGATCAACGAGTGCCTGCCCCAGCCCAACTGAGCTGAGGCCCCCCGGGCGGCGGCGACCGGCTTGCCAGCTTACCGGCTCGGCAAGAACATACGACCACCGGTTTCAAACTGTCCGATTGCATGGGCCGTCACGGTACCGTATTATCCCTTGGTTCAGGGAGGCGGCCTTCGCCAAGAAGAGGCAGCCTGACGGGGATGGGATGGCTGACGATCAGGACGAGACGGGTGGCATGGCTTCCGTGAAGCCTGACTACTTCTCCGGTGAGACAGCCGGGGGCGGAGGCTTCCTGCCGCCGCTTGCGATCACCGTCGACCTTCCCGATTTCCGATACACCAAGCTCAGCAAGATCGTGACCGAGCACGTGCTGCCAAAGCTCGTGGCCCTGCATGGGCAGCCGCCCAGCCTGCCGCCCGCCGCGGTGCTGCGCACCGCCGAAATCGCCGAACTGGCCAAGCTGGTGATGGGTCCTGACAACGAGGACGCCGCCAACTACCTGCTGCGGATGAAGGACGGCGGCGTATCGCTCGACGACCTGCACGCCGAGCTGCTGGAGCCCGCGGCGCGGCTGCTCGGCGAATTGTGGAACGAGGACAAGGCCGACTTCGTGGACGTGACCATCGGCGTTTCGCGCCTGCAGCGGCTGGTCCATCTGTTCGAGGGGCTGGGGCAGATCCCCGAATATGACGCCAAGCGCCGCGTGCTGCTGGCCGCTGCGCCCGGCGAGCAACACAGCCTCGGCAGCACCATCGTACAGAAATTCCTGCGCGCCGGTGGCTGGCATGTGTGGAGCTGCGCTTCCCCGAACATCGCCGAGCCCGCCGAGATCGTCGCCACGGAATGGTTCGGGGTGGTCGGCTTCTCGCTCGGTTCCGACGTGCATGTGGAACAGCTGCGCGATGCAATCACCATGGTGCGCGAGCGCTCGCTCAACCGCAAGATCGGCATCATGATCGGCGGCTCAGCGGTGAGCCGCGATGCCGACCTCGTCAACAAGGTCGGCGCCGACGGAACCGCCGCCAACGGCCCCGCCGCGGTGGTGCTGGCCAAGAAGCTGCTGGCCGAAGCCCTGGTCTGAGCTTGCATCCGCCGCGCGCTGCGGCGACACTCGACCCACCATGACCACGCACCATTTCACGCCCACAGCACTCCACAACACCATTGGCAGCCATTCCCCTGCCCTCACCATCGCCAGCGGCGACACGGTGACAGCCGCCACGGCAGATGCCCACGGCTTCGACTTTCGCGGTGAGAAGATCGGCGAGCGGCCAAACCCGATGACCGGTCCCTTCTTCATTGAGGGCGCGGAACCGGGCGACACGCTGCTGATCGCCATCCGCGACATTCGCATGACCAGGCCCACCGGCTGGACCTTCGACGTGCTGAGCCCCAATGTGGTGGACCCCAATGCGGTGCAGCGCTTTCCGGAAAGGCGCAAGACCGAGTGGCTTATCGATGCCCAGAAGGGCCGCGCCCGGCTGGCCGCGCCGCCGCCGTCACTCGCAAAATGGTCCGTTGCGGTGGAGCCGATGATCGGCTGCTTCGGCGTGGCCCCGGACTTAGGGCAAGCAATCTCCACCGCCACCAGCGGGCGCCATGGCGGCAACATGGACTACCGGGGCTTCAAGGCTGGGGTGGAGGTGATGTTCCCCGTAGCGGTTCGGGGTGCGCTGTTCTTCCTCGGTGATGTGCACGCCCAGCAATGCGATGGCGAAATCGTTGGCACCGGCATCGAGACGGCCGCCGAGGTGACCTTCACCGCGCGCGTGCTGAAAGGCAGCAAGATCGGCTGGCCGCGCGGGTTGAACGAGACGGAGATCTTCACCATCGGCAATGCGCGCCCGCTCGACCAGGCGCTGCAGCATGCGACGACAGAGATGCTGGACTGGCTGATGGCGGATTACGGGCTGGACGCAGTTGCGGCCAGCCACGTGATGGGGCAATGCGTGCGCTATGACGTGGCCAATGTGTTCAACCCCGCCTATTCGGTGGTGTGCCGCGTGGCGCGCGACGCGCTTCCTTGATGACGATCGCCTGTATTCACCTTGCGCGGGCTTGACCCGCATAGGGTAAACCAAAGGGGGACACTCTTCTCCCAACTGCTCAGCCCACGGACGTTATCAGTGCCTTCAGTGTCGTCAGCGTGTCCGCCTCTTCCGCCGGCTTGTCCCAGCGGATGCGCGACACGCGGGGAAATCGCATGGCGATGCCGGACTTGTGGCGTTTTGACTCCTGGATCGCGTCGAAGGCGATTTCCAGTACCAGCTTCGGCGTCACCGAGCGGACAGGTCCGAAGCGCTCGATGGTGTTCTGGCGGATGAAGCGGTCAAGCTCGGCGAGTTCCGCGTCGGTGAAGCCCGAATAGGCCTTGCCGACGGGCACGAGCAGCTTCTGCCCGTCCTTTTCCGTCCAGGCGCCGAAGGTGTAGTCGGAATGGAAGGACGAGCGCTTGCCTGAGCCCTTCTGGGCATAGAGCAGCACGCAGTCGGCGGTGAGCGGCGCGCGCTTCCACTTGTACCAGTGGCCCTTGGGGCGCCCGGCGAGATAGGGGCTCGCCTTGCGCTTCAGCATCAGGCCCTCGATGCCCTGCGCGCGCGTCGCCTCCCAGCGCGCCTTCAACTCCTCCTTGCTGGTGAAGCTCAGCACCTCAGAGAGATCGCTGTGGGCGGGACCATGTTCACGATGCCAGACTTCGAGGCGCTCACGCCGCGCAGTGAAAGGCAACGCGCGCAGGTCCTCTCCGCCGATCTCGAGCGCGTCATAGAAACGGACATGCACCGGATACTTGGTGAGCATGGCGCGCGTCACGGTTTTGCGGTTGAGGCGCTGCTGCAGGTCCGAGAAGGGGGCCACTTCGCCCGCACGCAGGACGAGCAGCTCGCCGTCGAGCACGGCGTCGAAGGTGAAGTGGTCGACGAGTTCCGGAAAGCTCTGGCCGATGTCGTCGCCGGTGCGCGAGAACAGCCGCGTGGTGCCGCCCTTGGCCGCCACCTGGATGCGGATGCCGTCCCATTTCCATTCGGCGGCGACCTCATCAAGGCGCATGACCTGCCAGTCGCTCTCCTCCAGCGCATGCGCCAGCATCAGCGGGCGGAAGATCGGCGTTGATGCAAGCGAGAGGCGCTCCGCCCTGTGCTCCAGCCAGTCGAACAGCGCGGTGTAGGGCGGCGCCACGCCGTGCCACAGCTCCTCGATATCATCGACCGGCCTGTCGAAGGCATCGGCCACCGCCTGCTTTGCGAGGCGGCCCGAAACGCCGACGCGTGGCGCGCCGCTCAGGAACTTCAGCAGCGCCCAGCGGCCTGTGGCGTCCAGCCGGTCCAGCCATTGCGTGAGCAGGGCCGCATGGCCGCTGCGGCCAGCCTTCCCCAGCGCCACGACGATTTCGGAAAGGCTCGGCGCATCGGCCTGCACCTCCGTTGCCGGCCAGATCAAGGCCACCGTTTCCGCCGTGTCGCCCACGTCATCGCGCGACATGCGGAAAAGATCGGGGTCGAAGCGGCTCTCGCCGATCTCGGCGAGCACGCGGCGCAGCGGAAACTCGATCGGCAGTCCATCCGTCAGCGCCGCGAGCGCAAAGCCGCGATCAGGATCAGGTGTGGCGCGGAAGTAATTGCGCATCAGCATCAGCTTGGCGTTGCGCGCCGGCGTGTAGGTGAGCCTATCGAGAAGCTGCGAGAAGGCCTTCATTCGGCGTCATCCTCGCGGCCCACGAGGCGCAGCGCGCGCGCAACGATCTGGCGCTTGGAGAGTTCGTGCACCAGCGCCTCCTCGCGGCCATGGGTGACCCAGACCTCGCGCGCGCCGGTCTCGGTGACGGTCTTCAGCAGTTCGGGCCAGTCGCAGTGGTCCGAGATGATCAGGGGAAGTTCCACGCCGCGCTGGCGCACGCGGCCCCGGATGCGCATCCAGCCGGATGCGAAGCCCGCCAGCGGGTCAGCGAACCGGCGCGACCAGCGGTCACCCAGTGCGGAGGGCGGCGACAGCACGATCTCGCCCGCCAGCGTGCCCGGCGCATCCGCGACGTTGGGGACCTCGCCAAGGTCAATACCGCGCGACACGTAGTAATCCGTCATCGACCGCAATGCGCCGTGCAACCAGATGGGGCGGTCATAGCCCGCCTTCCGGATGAGCTTGATGAGGCGCTGGCACTTGCCAAGACCGTAGACGCCGATCTGGTGGGTGCGCTCGGGAAAGTCCCTGAGTGAAGCGAGAAGCTTTTGGACTTCCGCCGTGTCGGGCTCATGGCGATAGACGGGTAGGCCGAAAGTGGCCTCCGTCACGAAGAGATCGCAGGGTACGAGTTCAAAGGGTTCGCAAGTGGGGTCCGCGTGGCGCTTGTAGTCGCCTGAGATCACGGCGCGCTGGCCGTTGTAGTCGATTACCACCTGGGCAGAGCCGAGAATGTGCCCGGCGGGAACAAGCGTGACCGTCACGTCCTTCACCCTGAGCGGCACGCCATAGGCGAGTGCCTGCGTCTGGCCCAACGTGCCGAGGCGCAGGCGCATGATGGCGAGCGTGTCGGCGGTTGCCAGCACGGCGTCGTGGCCCGGCCGGGCATGGTCCGAGTGTCCGTGCGTGATGACGGCGCGCGGCACCGGTCCAGACGGATCGATGTGGAAATCGCCCGGCACGCAGTGGAGACCGGAGGGACCGGGCCTCAGCCAGCTTTCAAAAGGAGGGGAAGACGCCATGACCAGCACACTGTCATGCGCGCCGGGACGTTTCGCAATGGGGTGCCGGAAATGAGTGCGGGGAGCCTCACGACGTCAGGCTCCCCGCGAAACACAAGGGCAGCCGGGTACGCAGTACATGATCCCGGATCGCCGTGGCGCTGGTGCCGCAAGGGACCCTTTCGCCATGACTGCATCATGGGCCGCACGCGGTTTCCAAACGGTTTAGAGGGCTTGAAGAAAGACTTAACGCGGACGACGCGGACGTCTCAGCCCGGCACAGCTTCGCTCAAGGTGCCAGCCATCGGTCGAGAAAGCGCGACAGCCAATCCTTCACCGGTGCATCGTGCAGGAGGTTGCCCTCGAGATGGGCACGGGAATCCTGCGCATTGGGCAGTACGAAGCGGTGGGCACCAGTCACGCCCCAGCGGTGCATGGTGAGCCGGGTGACCTCCGGGTGGAACTGGATGCCATAGGCCGCGGCGCCATAGCGGAAGGCCTGGTTCTCGAAGGTCTCGCCCGTGGCGAGCCGCACGGCGTCCTGCGGAAGCGTGAGGCCCTCGCGGTGCCAGTGGTAGACATGGGCGGGCCAGGGCCCGAGGTCGCTGCCCTGCTCCGTCGGGATCAGCGGATAATAGCCAATCTCGACCAGGCCGTCGGCGTGGGGGCCAACCGTACCGCCCACGTGCTTCGACAGCATCTGCGCGCCAAGGCAGACGCCGAGAAAGGGCTTTTCCGCCTTCAGTGCCAGGCCGATCCAGTCGATTTCGCGGGTAATCCAGTCATCCGGGTCATTGGCGCTCATCGGGCCGCCGAAGATGACGGCCCCGGCGTGGCGTTCCAGCGTTTGAGGCAGCGGGTTGCCGAGGCAATGGCGGCGGATGTCAAGGCGGTAGCCCTTGTCCACCAGCATCTGCCCAATGCGGCCCGGGGTGGAGCTTTCCGAATGAAGGACGATCAGGATGTCGCGCGCCTCGTTCATCCGCGCCGCCCCAGCGCTCCGTCCAGCGAGAAGCTGCCGGGGCCTGCCTTGATGACGAGCAACAGCAGCGCGGCCCAGGCGCCATGCAGGGCATAGGGGCCGGGATGGACGAACACCTCGAAGACGATGATGAGCACGAGAAGCCCCAGCGCCGCGAAGCGGCTTGCCAGCCCGACGGCGAGCAGGATGGGCAGCGCGAATTCCGCAAGTTGCGTGGCAATCGCCGCTGCCTCGTAGGGAATCCAGCGGATGTTATAGCCACCGAGATACATGGTCATGGTGGAGTAGTGCGGCGTGACGACGTCCCAACCGCCGGACACGCGGACCCGGCCTGCTTCCCACAAGGGCCATGCCACAGAGAGGCGCGCGAGAAGGGCGATGAACGAATAGGGAATGCGCTCGAACAGGCGGATGAGCGGGTCGAACAGACGCAACATGCTAGAGTTCCGCAACGGCGGGTGCCGCCTGCCGGCTGCGACCCTCGAGGAAGACCACGGCAAGTCCCGCGGCCATGATGAGCGCCATGCCGGCGATGGCCAGCGTGTTCGGCACATGGCCGAAGACGAGGATGCCCGAGAGGCCGGCCCAGATCATGAAGGAGTAGTTGAAGGGCGCCACCACGCGGGCGGGCGACAGCCGGTAGGCCATGTAGATGAAGGAGTGGCCGCACATCAGGAAGAAGCCGGCGATGAACATCAGCCAGCCATGGCGGAAGGTGGGCTGCACCTGCGTCTCGAACAGCAGCGACATGACGAGCGCCCCCATCATCACGATGAACAAGGTGGAGAACGTGACCGCAAGTGCCGGCGTGCGGGCCGGCACCTTGCGCGAGAGGATGTCGCGGAAGGCCGCGCCCACCGCGGTGAGGAAGCCGAAGATGGCGAAGGGCGAGGACGCAACACCACCGGGTTGCGCCACCATGAGCGCCCCGGTGATGCCCAAGCCCACGAGGAACAGCCGGAAGCCGCCCACCTTCTCGCCGAAGAACACCCACATGCCGAGCAGCACGACGAGCGGCGAAATCTGCGCGATGGCGGTGACGTCGGCGATCGGCATCTGGGCCAGTGCGGTGATGAAGCAGAGAATGGCGACCAGCTCGCTTGCCGAGCGCAGCAGCACCCAGGGATGGAAGGCCTGGGGCAGCGACCGGATGAGCCCCAGCGCGTAGATCACCGGCAGGCACCACAGGATCGCCGCGATGCCGCGCATCACCAGCACCTGGAAGGGGGGCGCATCCTCGAGCGCCAATTTCATGCAGGTGTCGTTGGCGACGAAGCTGCCGGTGGCCACGAGAATGGCGGCGATGCCGCGGAAGTTTGGGGAAAGGGCCATGCAGTCCGGTCGGGGGTGAAGGTGATTCGGGCGAGGATAGAGGAAATCGCGCGCCGGCGAAGGGGTGGCGTTCAGTGGGCGGCCTGCCATCAAAACCCTAGAACAAGAATTTAGTCCTTGACAGCGCGCGCTCGTTGGGGTATAAAGGCGCATACTCCAGAAATGGGCGCTGCGGGCAGGCCCTAGTTCGGGAGCGTAATCGGCACTTTCAGGTAATGCACACCGTTGGCTTCCGCCGGGGGAAGCTTGCCGGCGCGCATGTTGACCTGGATCGACGGCAGAAGCAGCGTGGGAGCGGAAAGCGTGGCATCGCGCGTGGTGCGCATCTTGACGAAGTCGTCCTCGCTCACGCCCTCGTGGACGTGCACGTTGCGGGCCTTCTCCTCGGCCACCGTGGTTTCCCAGGCGTAGTGCTTGCGGCCTTCCTTGGGCAGGTAGTCGTGGCACATGAACAGGCGGGTCTCGGGCGGCAGCGCCATGAGGCGACGGATGGAGTGGTAGAGGATGCGGGCATCGCCGCCGGGGAAGTCGGCGCGCGCCGTGCCATAGTCCGGCATGAACATGGTGTCGCCGACGAACACCGCATCGCCGATCCTGTAGGAGACGCAGGCGGGCGTGTGGCCGGGGGTGGCCAGCACGTTGCCGGTGAGGTTGCCAATGGTGAAGCGGTCGCCATCCTTGAACAGGATGTCGAACTCGGAGCCTTCGCCGGAGACGTCGATGGCGTTGAAGACCGGGCGGAAGATCTTCTGCACCTCCTTGATGCGTTCGCCGATGGCGACCTTGGCGCCGGTCTTGAGCTTGATGTAGGGCGCGCCCGAGAGGTGGTCGGCATGGACGTGGGTTTCGAGCACCAGCTTGACGGTGAGGCCCAGGTCCTTCGCCCGGCCGAGGATGGCATCGGCCGAGGCGACACTGGCCTTGCCGGACTTGTGGTCATAGTCGAGCACCGGATCGACAACGGCGGCGTCCTTAGTCTCGGGGTCGCCGACGAGATAGCTGACCGTGTTGCTGGGCTCATCGAAGAAGGCGTGGATGATGGGTTTGCTCATGCGCGACAGCTCCTCGGAGACGAATTTTCTTGACAGTATATTAGACAATCCTAAATTATCAAGCACGGAGTATGGAGACACCATGGGAACGCTGAAGCTGGATCTCTCGCTGGCAGGCTTCGAGGACAAGGCCAATGAGGCCGCCCAGATGCTGAAGGCGCTGAGCAACGAGAAGCGCCTGATGATCCTGTGCAAGCTGCTGGAGCACCGGGAGATGAGCGTCAACGCCCTGATCGACCATGTCGGGCTGTCGCAGTCCGCCCTCTCCCAGCACCTCGCCCGCATGCGCGAGGAGAAACTGGTGGATACAAGGCGCGATGCCCAGCAGATCTTCTACCGCGTGGCCGACCCGCGGGTGCGCCGCATCCTGTCCACCCTCAAGACTGTCTATTGCTGAGGAACTGACCACATGACCCTGAAGCACATCAACGCCGCGGAAGCCAAGAAACTGGTCGACAAGGGCGCCCTGCTCGTCGACGTGCGCGAGGTGAATGAATATCTGGACGAGAACATTCCGGGCGCGAGAAATGCGCCCCTGTCGGGCATGGGCCGCACCAGGATCGACGGTGCTACGACGGTGGTGTTCCATTGCAAGTCGGGCGCACGCACGCGGATGAATGCGGCGGCACTGGTGCAGTGCACGGATGCGGAAGTCTATATCCTCGACGGCGGCATCGAGGCGTGGAAGGCGGCAGGGTTTCCAGTGAAGCGGGAGTAGCGTTTCGTACTTGCCACCACGCACGTCCCTCAATTCCGTCACCCCGGCGAAAGCCGGGGCCCAGCTTTGGTTCAGCATGCACGGTGAGAGAGCTGGGTCCCGGCTTTCGCCGGGATGACGGACTTAGGGGTCAGAGATTGAGCGTCAGGAACACGCTGTTCGGGTCCAGCTTGTAATCGCCAAACGGCTCGCACTCTTCAAATCCATGCGCCCTGTAGAGCGCCACTGCGGGCTCGAAATAGCCGAAGGAGCCGGTTTCGAGGCTGAGGCGCGTGAGGCCCCTTGCGCGTGACGTCTCGATGATGTGCATCAGCATGGCACTGCCGACGCCGCGGCGTCGGGCTGCCTCCGAGGTGTGCATGGACTTCACCTCGCCGTGGGAGGCATCCAGCGGCTTCATGGCGCCGACGCCGAGGAGTTGCTCACCGTCCCAGGCGGCCCAGAAGTCAATGTCGGGAGCGGCCAGTCGGGACACATCGAAGACATGGGCACTGCCCGGCGGCGTCACCTCATGGCACGTGTCGAAGTGGCAGCGCAGCAACCGGAGGATGCGATCGTCGGACAGCTCGCCTCTCAGGATGTGCATTGTGGTCTCTTCCGGCCTGAAGGCTAGCGTGAAGCCCACGAAATTTTATTGCTGATTTTGGGGCTGGCGGATTCCTATCTTGCGCTACGCCACTCATTCTGCCATAAGAAGATAGGACAGTGACACTGTCCTTTCGCGGAAATCTCAAGGCATGTGGACCCCGGATGATCCGGAATACGACCACCAAGACCCTGAAAACGACGGCCAAACCGGCCGCCGATGCCGCATGCCTGCCCCGCGCTACGCTCCGCAAATCGAAATAAGGGCGAGCGCTCAGGGCAAGGATGCCCAGGAGTTTGATCGCCCTGACGGGTCCGGCGGCCACCCGAAGGCCCCACCCCGAAGGCCCGAGATCGACACCCCTGCGTATCAGACGACGACGACCCTCCGGACCCGTGACGGAACCGGAGGGCAAGATGGGACGAGGACGAGGCAAGGAGAATTGGCCATGAACATTCAATACCGGCCAGAAGGTCTTCCGGAGGCGCACGGTCTTTATGACCCGCGCAACGAGCATGATGCCTGTGGCATCGGCCTCATCGCCAACATCCACAACGTGAAAAGCCACCGCATGGTGGCCGATGGCCTGTCCATCCTGAAGAACCTCGAACATCGCGGTGCCGTGGGTGCCGACCCGAAGGCGGGCGACGGCGCCGGCCTCATGCTGCAGATCCCGCACGCTTTCTTCGCCGAGGAGGCCAAGCGCCTGGGCTTCGAGCTTCCCGCCGCAGGCCATTATGGCGTGGCGCAGCTGTTCATGCCGCGCGAGCCCGTCTACCGCCAGGACGTGGAGCGCATCTGGTGGGAAGCGACGCGCGAGGAGGGACTGAAGGTTCTCGGCTGGCGCGACGTGCCGGTCGATTCCACCGTGCTCGGCTATTCGGTGAAGGGCACCGAGCCCTTCCATCGCCAGCTGTTCATCGGCCGTGGCCCCACGATCCGTGACGAAGCCCATTTCGAGCGCAAGCTTTTCGTCTGCCGCAAGGTGGTGTCGAACCGCGTGCTGGAAGTGCTGGGATCGAAGGCCCGCACCTATTACCCGGTTTCCGTCTCCGCCCGCACGCTGGTCTACAAGGGCCTGGTGCTGGGTGCGGAGCTTGGCGCCTATTACCGCGATCTCGAGGACAGCCGCGTCGAGTCCGCCTTCGCGATGGTGCACCAGCGCTTCTCGACCAACACCTTCCCCTCCTGGCCCCTCGCCCACCCCTATCGCTTCGTCTGCCACAATGGCGAAATCAACACGGTGCGCGGCAACTACAACTGGATGGCCGCGCGCCAGGCCAACATGCGCTCCGACATCCTCGGCGAGGACCTCTCGAAGCTGTGGCCCATATCCTATGAAGGCCAGTCCGACACGGCCTGCTTCGACAACGCGCTCGAATTCCTGACCATGGGTGGTTATTCGCTGCCGCATGCGATGATGATGTTGATCCCCGAGGCCTGGGCGGGCAATCCCCTCATGGACGAGGACCGCCGCGCCTTCTACGAATATCATGCTGCTCTGATGGAGCCGTGGGACGGCCCCGCCGCCATGGTGTTCACCGACGGCAAGATGATCGGCGCCACGCTGGACCGCAACGGGTTGCGTCCTTCGCGCTACATGACGAGCGATGACGGGCACATCCTGCTCGCCTCCGAAATGGGCTGTCTGCAGTTCGCCGAAGAGCACATCACCCACAAGTGGCGCCTGCAGCCGGGCAAGATGCTGCTCATCGACCTCGAGCAGAAGCGCATCATCGCGGACGAGGAGCTGAAGAAGCAGCTCTCCACCGCACACCCCTACAAGGAGTGGCTGAAGCGCACGCAGATCGTGCTGAAGGACCTGCCCGCCTCCAAGACGCGCCGCGCCCATTCCACCGTGCCGCTCTTGGACCGCCAGCAGGCCTTCGGCTACACGCAGGAAGACCTCAAGGTCCTGATGGCGCCGATGGCCCAGACGGGCCAGGAGGCCGTGGGCTCCATGGGCAATGACGCGCCGATCTCGGCATTGAGCGACCGGCCCAAGACGCTCGACACCTATTTCAAGCAGAACTTCGCGCAGGTGACGAACCCGCCCATCGACCCGATCCGCGAAGAGCTGGTGATGTCGCTCGTCTCCTTCATCGGGCCGCGACCCAACCTGCTGGACCTCAAGGGCACCTCGACGCACATGCGCCTCGAAGTGGCACAGCCGATCCTGACCAACGAGGACCTTGAGCGCATCCGCACCATCGGCGCGGTGGCCGACAACCCGTTCCGCACCGCCACCATCGACATCACCTATGACGTGGCCAATGGCCACAACTACATGGAAGCGGCGCTTGATTCCGTCTGCGCTCTTGCCGAGCGGGCGGTGAAGGATGGCTACAACATCATCATCCTGTCGGACCGCGCGGTCTCCGCCGAGCGGGTGCCGATCCCGGCCCTGCTGGCGACCTCGGCCACCCACCACCACCTGATCCGCAAGGGCCTGCGCACGCAGGTGGGCCTCGTGGTCGAGACGGGCGAAGCGCGCGAGGTGCACCAGTTCTGCGCGCTCGCGGGCTATGGCGCGGAAGCCATCAACCCCTATCTCGCCTTCGAGACGCTGGAGCACATGCTCCCCACGCTCGAGGAGAAGATCACGGCTTACGAGGCGGTGAAGCGCTACATCAAGGCTGTCGACAAGGGCATCCTGAAGGTGATGTCCAAGATGGGCATCTCGACCTACCAGTCCTATTGCGGCGCGCAGATTTTCGATGCGGTGGGCCTGTCCACCGATTTCGTGAAGAAGTATTTTACCGGCACTGCAACGCAGATCGAGGGCGTGGGCCTGCTCGAGATCGCGGAAGAAGCGTTCCGCCGCCACGAGAACGCCTTTGGCGAGAACCCGGTGTTCCGAGCAGCCCTCGACGTGGGCGGTGAATATGCCCAGCGCATCCGCGGCGAAGCGCATGTGTGGAACTCCGACACCATCTCCAACCTGCAGCACGCGGTGCGTGGCAACGCCAAGGACAAGTACGTCGCCTTCGCCAAGGCGGTGAACGAGCAGTCCGAGCGGCTGAAGACGATGCGCGGGTTGTTCCGCATCCGCACCGCCGAGGAAATGGGCCGCAAGCCCATCGACATCGCGGAGGTCGAATCCGCCGCGAGCATCGTCAAGCGCTTCTCGACGGGTGCGATGTCCTACGGCTCGATCAGCCGCGAGGCGCATACGACGCTGGCCATTGCCATGAACCGCATCGGCGGCAAGTCCAATACCGGTGAAGGTGGCGAGGAGTCCGACCGCTACACGCCGATGGCCAATGGCGACTCCATGCGCTCGGCGATCAAGCAGGTGGCGTCGGGCCGCTTCGGCGTGACCACGGAATATCTCGTCAACTCCGACATGATGCAGATCAAGATGGCGCAGGGCGCAAAGCCCGGCGAGGGCGGCCAGCTGCCCGGCCACAAGGTGGACGCCACCATCGCCAAGGTGCGCCATTCGACACCGGGCGTCGGCCTCATCTCGCCGCCGCCGCACCATGACATCTATTCGATCGAAGACCTGGCACAGCTGATCTTTGATCTCAAGAACGTGAACCCAAGGGCCCAGGTCTCCGTCAAGCTCGTGTCCGAAGTGGGCGTGGGCACGGTGGCCGCAGGCGTTTCCAAGGCGCATGCCGACCATGTGACGATCTCGGGCTATGAGGGCGGCACGGGCGCTTCGCCGCTCACCTCCATCAAGCATGCGGGCCTCCCCTGGGAGATCGGCCTTGCCGAAACCCAGCAGACGCTGGTGGCCAACGACCTGCGCGGCCGCATTGCCGTGCAGGCCGACGGTGGCATCCGCACCGGCCGCGACGTGCTGATCGCGGCACTTCTGGGTGCCGATGAGTTTGGTTTCGCCACGGCACCGCTGATCGCGGCGGGCTGCATCATGATGCGCAAGTGCCACCTCAACACCTGCCCGGTGGGCGTTGCCACGCAGGACCCGGAGCTCAGGAAGCGCTTCAAGGGCCAGCCGGAGCATGTCATCAACTACTTCTTCTTCGTCGCCGAGGAACTGCGCGAGCTGATGGCGGCGATGGGCGTGAAGAGCTTCAACGACCTCGTCGGCGAAACCTCGTGGCTCGACCAGGCAACGGCGATTGCCCACTGGAAGGCGCGCGGCCTCGACTTCGCGAAGATCTTCGCGAGGCCCGACGTCGTGGCCCCTGTTGCCACCAAGAAGATGAGCGCGCAGGACCATGGCATCGAGAAGATTCTCGACCGCAAGCTGATCGCCGAGGCAATGCCGGCACTTGAGAGCGGCACGCCGGTGGTGATCAATTCCGATATCCACAACTATGACCGCACGGCGGGCGCCATGCTGTCAGGCGAGGTTGCCAGGCGCTATGGCCATGCCGGGCTGCCGGAAGACACCATCATGTGCAAGTTCACCGGCATCGCGGGCCAGAGCTTCGGCGCCTGGGCGGCGAAGGGTGTGACGCTCGAGCTGACCGGCGAAGGCAATGACTATGTCGGCAAGGGCCTGTCGGGCGGCAAGCTGATCGTCAGACCGCGCGACAAGATCGGCTTCAAGCCGGAGAACTCCATCATCGTGGGCAATACCGTGCTCTATGGCGCGATCACCGGCGAGTGCTACCTGCGCGGCGTTGCGGGCGAGCGTTTCGCGGTGCGCAACTCGGGCGCCATCGCTGTCGTCGAGGGCGTGGGCGACCACGGCTGCGAATACATGACGGGCGGCGTCGTTCTGGTAATCGGCGAAACGGGGCGCAACTTCGCGGCGGGCATGTCGGGCGGTGTGGTCTATGTGCTCGACGAGGCGGGCGACTTCGCCAAGCGCTGCAATCTCTCCATGGTCGACCTGCAGCCGGTTCCGGCGGAGGAGAAGACCACCGAGAAGCTGCTGCATGCCACAGGCGACCTGATCAGCCACGGCCTCGTGGACGTCACCTCTCATATGGATCGGCACGATGCCGAGCGCGTGCGCGAACTGCTGAGCCGCCACATGAAGTACACGGGCTCGTCACGCGCCAAGGACATTCTCGACAACTGGGCGGACTTCCTGCCGAAATTCGTGAAGGTGATGCCGGTGGAATATGCCCGGGCACTGAAGGAACTCGAAGCGGCACAGAAGACCAGCGACGGCATGACGATCGGCGTCAAGAGGAGCGCATAAGATGGGAAAGATTACGGGTTTCCTCGAGATCGAGCGGCAGGACCGCAAGTATACCCCGGCCGCCGACCGGGTGCGCCACTACAACGAGTTCGTCATTCCGCTGTCGGCGGAAGCAGTGAAATCGCAGGCGGCGCGCTGCATGAACTGCGGCATTCCGTTCTGTCACAGCGGCTGCCCGGTGAACAACCAGATCCCCGACTGGAATGATCTCGTCTACCTCGGCAACTGGGAAGAAGCCTCACGCAACCTGCACTCCACCAACAACTTCCCCGAATTCACCGGACGCGTGTGCCCCGCCCCCTGCGAGGCCTCCTGCACGCTGAACATCGAGGACACGCCGGTCACCATCAAGACCATCGAATGCGCCATCGTCGACCGCGCTTGGGAGAGCGGCTGGATCAAGCCCGAATCCTACCGCGACAAGACGGGCAAGAAGGTGGCCGTGATCGGCTCCGGCCCCGCGGGCCTTGCCGCCGCACAGCAGCTGGCGCGTGCGGGCCACAACGTGCATGTGTTCGAGAAGAACTCGAGGGCCGGCGGTCTTCTTCGCTACGGCATCCCCGACTTCAAGATGGAGAAGCACCTCATCGACCGTCGTGTCACGCAGCTGGAAGCCGAGGGCGTGACCTTCCACTACGGCGCGCACATCGGTGTAACGCAGGATGCACGGCAGCTGATCGACAGCTTCGATGCGGTGGTGCTCTCGGGCGGGTCGGAGAAGCCGCGCGACCTGGCCGTGCCGGGGCGCGAGCTCGGCGGCGTTCACTTCGCCATGGAATTCCTGCCGCAGCAGAACCGCCGCGTGGGCAAGGAAGCCCCGCTCGACAACCGCCCGATCACGGCGGAGGGAAAGCATGTCGTGGTGATCGGTGGCGGTGACACGGGCTCCGACTGCATCGGAACGTCGATCCGGCAGGGTGCACTTTCGGTGGAGCAGCTCGAGGTGATGCCGAAGCCGCCGGAGAAGGAAGACAAGCTGCTCACCTGGCCGAACTGGCCGCTGAAGCTGCGCACGTCTTCCTCCCACATGGAGGGAGCCGATCGCGAGTTTTCGGTGCTCACCAAGTCCTTCTCGGGCGAGAACGGGCAGGTGAAGAAGCTCCATTGCGTGCGCGTCGATGGTGCCATGAAGGAAATCCCCGGCTCCGAGTTCGAGCTCAAGGCCGACATCGTGCTGCTGGCCATGGGCTTCGTCTCGCCCGTGCAAGATGGCCTGCTGACGTCGCTGGACGTCAGGCTCGACGGGCGCGGCAATGTCGAAGCCAATGTGATGAACTACAAGTCATCGGTGCCCAAGGTCTTCGCGGCCGGCGACATGCGCCGCGGCCAGTCGCTCGTCGTCTGGGCCATTCGCGAAGGCCGCCAGGCGGCTCGCGCGGTGGATGAATACCTGATGGGATCGACCACGTTGCCGCGTTGAGGAAGCGGGGCTAGGTGCCCCGCTGCCTGATCTGCCCCACCACATTCGCCGCGATCCGTGCCGCGGTGAAGGCGGCAATCTTTGAGCGGTCGCGGAGCGGCACGAATTCGACCATGCAGAAACCGGCAATCCTCGCCTTGGCGGCAACGCCGGCGATCAGTTCCGTCACCTGCGTATAGGTCAGGCCGCCGGGCGTCGGATAGGCCACGGCCGGCATTTCTGCCGCATCCAGCGCATCGCAATCAAACGATATGACGCAATCGCACTCCTCGGGGATGTGGCGCAGGACCTCCATCACACCCTTGTGGTGGATCTCGCGCGCCGTGACGATGTGGGCGCCCCAGGCCAATGCATCGCGCAGTTCCGGTTCGCGCGCGCTGCCGATGCCGCGCGCCCCCGCCTGCACGATGCGCCAGACATGGTCATGCTCGGACGCCCGCCGCATGGTGGAGGAGAAGCCCATGGCCTCGCCGCGCCGCTCTTGCCGCCAGTCGATATGGGCGTCGATCTGGAGGATGACGATGGCGGGCTGTTCGGAATAGGCCGCGATGAAGGGGATCGGCACCGAGCCGTCGCCGCCGAACATGATCGGCACGGCGCCGGCCTCGAGGATCTGCCGTGTCGTCTGCTCGATCAGGGCACGGTTGTGCGCGCCGTTCGAGGGCCTGGTCTTCAGGTTGCCGAGGTCGCAGACCTTCTGGCCATGGCGCAGCAGCGGGCCGCCCAGGTCGAAATCCCAGTGGTCGAGCCATTCGGCGTCAACCGCGAGAGCCCTGCGGAAGGCATCGGGCGCGCCACGGTGGATGGCATTGTCGATCTCGGGATAGGGCGTGCCATGCGGTGCGCCGAACACCGCGGCATCATGGCCCTCGGGGTTTGCGGCGCGGATGGTGCCCATGAAAGGCGGAACGGTCGACACGGGCATGGCGGGCGGGCAATCCTCAGGCGGCGCGTGCGGTGCGTTGCTGGTCCGGCCAGGCCACGCGCGCTGCCGGAAGCGTGAGGCGGGCGGCCGTGCCCTCGCCGGGGCTCGACGCCGCCGTCACCTCGCCAGCATGGAGGAGCGCCACGCGCCTGGCAATGGGAAGGGCGAAGCCGCGCAGACCGGTGAGCGACAGCTGCGGCTCGAACAGCCGGTCGCGCGGCTGCGCGGCACCCGTGGCTTCGGCACGGCTGACGATGTCGATGGCAAGCGCCCGGTCCGGCAACCGGAGAAGCGTCACATCCACGACACCGCCGGGCGCCGATGAGCGCACCGCCCACATCACCAGGCTGACAGTGGCCTGCCGGATGCGCTCGGCATCGCAGGAGAGTTCAACACCGGAGAGAAGGTCGGCGGAGATGGTGGTGCCGGACTCTTCGGCCGGACCGTGGCAGGCGGCCAGGGCAGCCTCGACGAGTTCCGCGGCATCGACCTGCTGTTCGGTGAGGCGGAGCCGGCCACGCTCGAAGCGGACAAAGTCGTGAAGCTGGGTCGCGAAGGACAGCAGGCTGCGGCTGCCGTCGAGGATGTGGCGGCGGGCCTCATCATCGCCAGCGGGGGCCAACACCTCGGCGAAGCCCTTGAGCGTGCCGGCTGAGCCCTTGATCTCGACGGCCACCGCCTCCAGCAGGCGGTGGGCCGGTGAATCCTGCCCGGCATTGCGGAGCGGGGAGCGCCGCTCTACCAGAGGGTGAGGCGAAGAACCGGCCACACCCGACCGCCAGTGGACCAGCCAGCCGGACGCGGCAAGCCCGAGGCTTACGACCAGAAACACCGCCAGAAGCAGGGCGCCGATCGCGTCCACCGCGGCATAAACGGCCACCGCGCCCGCCAGCAGCAGGATCAGGCCCCCGGCGGCGGCAAGGGCCGCCAGTACGGGCAGTTTTCCCGGATCGATTCCCGGCAAGAGGCGCATCGGACGTGATATCCCGGCCAAAATCCAAATTCCGGGCCAATATGATCTTTTGGCATTTTCAAGCCGTTAACGGCAGGGTAGTCACTGCCCCACGGCAGCCATCGGCCAACAGGACGGTTTCGAGATTTCCATGAATGTACTTCCCCAGGGGCACCCCCCGTTCAAGGTGGGCAAGCTCGGCGTGTTGCTGATCAACCTCGGCACGCCCGAGGGCACGTCCTACTGGCCGATGCGGCGCTACCTGAAGGAATTTCTCTCTGACCGCCGGGTGATCGAGGTGAACCCGGTGCTGTGGTGGGTGCTGCTCAACGGCATCATCCTGACGACCCGCCCAAAGAAGTCCGGCCATGCCTATGAGCAGATCTGGAACCGGGACAAGAACGAGTCCCCCCTGAAGACCATCACCCGCTCGCAGGCAGAGAAGCTGGCGGCGCGCCTTTCCGACCAGCCCAACGTGATCGTCGACTGGGGCATGCGCTATGGCCTGCCGCCCACCGCCGAGCGCATCCAGGCGCTGAAAGACCAGGGCTGCGACCGCATCCTGCTGTTCCCGCTCTATCCGCAGTATTCGGCATCCACGACGGCCACCGCGCTGGACAAGGCCTATGACGCGCTGAAGACCATGCGCTGGCAGCCCGCCATCCGCACCGTGCCGCCCTATTTCGACAACCCCGCCCACATCGATGCACTGGCCCTGTCGCTCGAGGCGCATCTGAAGACATTGGACTGGGAGCCGGACCTCATCCTCGCCTCCTTCCACGGCCTGCCGAAGGACTACTTCATGGCGGGCGACCCTTATCACTGCCACTGCATGAAGACGGCCAGGCTTTTGGGCGAGCGCCTGAACCTGCCGCGCGGCAAGCTGCAGGTGGTGTTCCAGTCGCGCTTCGGCAAGGCGGAATGGCTGCAGCCCTATGCCCAGCAGACGGTGGAGGAGCTTCCCTCCAAGGGCGTGAAGAAGCTTGTGATGATGACGCCCGGCTTTGCCTCAGATTGCGTGGAAACGCTGGAAGAGGTGGCCATCGGACTGAAGGAGACCTTCGAGGAAGCGGGCGGCGAGAAGTTCTCGGTCGTGCCCTGCCTCAATGATTCCGAACCCTCCATCGCCATGCTGGACAGCATCGTGCGCAACGAACTGAAGGGCTGGCTCTAGCCACTTGAAGTCTCAGGGCAATATCGCCATCTTCGGTTGATCGCGGGAACGCGGCAGCAAGGGGACGTCACGATGTATGAAGGCCTGAGCATATTCGTCCTGGTGTTTCTGGCGGTTGTGGTCTTCTACCTCATCCGCGCCATTCGCATGGTACCGCAGGGCTACAACTACACGGTCGAACGCTTCGGCAAGTATGTGGCCACGCTGCAGCCCGGTCTCGGCATCATCGTGCCCTTCATCGACCGCATCGGCGCCAAGCAGAACATGATGGAGCAGGTGCTGGACATTCCCTCGCAGGAGGTGATCACCAAGGACAATGCCATGGTGAAGGTCGATGGCATCACCTTCTTCCAGATCATCGATGCCGCACGCGCCTCCTATGAAGTGCGCGATCTCGAGAACGCCATCGTCAACCTGGTGATGACCAACATCCGCACCGTGATGGGCTCGATGGACCTCGACAATCTGTTGTCTCAACGCGACGAGATCAACCAGCGCCTGCTGAGCGTGGCCGACCAGGCCACCCAGCCGTGGGGCGTCAAGATGAACCGCATCGAGATCAAGGACATCTCGCCGCCGCGCGACCTGATCGATTCGATGGCCCGCCAGATGAAGGCCGAGCGTGACAAGCGCGCCGCCATCCTCGAGGCCGAAGGCCTGCGCCAGGCGGCCATCCTGAAGGCCGAAGGCGAGAAGCAGTCGGTGGTGCTCGAGGCCGAAGGCCGCAAGGAGGCAGCCTTCCGCGACGCCGAGGCGCGCGAGCGTTCAGCGGAGGCCGAAGCCAAGGCCACCCAGATGGTATCGCAGGCGATCGCCGAGGGCGACGTGCAGGCCATCAACTACTTTGTGGCCAACAACTACATCAAGGCGCTGGAGCAGATCGCCATTTCGCCCAACCAGAAGGTGCTCATGCTGCCGCTCGAGGCCGCCTCGGTCATCGGATCGATCGCGGGCATATCGGAGATCGCAAGGGAAGCCTTCGGCGGCGGCCCGCCCGCGCAGCCGATGCGCAATCGCGGCAGCGTGCCGCCCACTGGCACCGTGAAGTGAGATAGACCGTAATGGAGCAGCTCTTCCCCTTCCTCGGCAACTGGGTGTGGTTCGTGGCGGCGGGTATCTTCTTGATGCTCGAACTTCTGTCGCCCGGGGTCTTCTTCATCTGGCTCGGCATCGCCGCGGCACTTACGGGCGTCATCGACAATGTGCATGACCTGCCATGGCAGGGCGAACTCGTGCTCTACGCCTTCCTCGCCGTCGTCTCGGTGGTCATCGGCCGCAGCTTCTATGCCGGCCCGGCCATGGAGCCCGCCGACAACCCCTTTCTCAATCGCCGCCAGATGGGTTACGTCGGTCGCAGCTTCACGCTGAACCAGCCCATCGTGAATGGCCGCGGCAAGCTGACGATCGAGGATACGATGTGGGAGATTGAAGGCCCGGACCTCGCAGCGGGAACCCGCATCAAGGTGACGGCGGTGAAGGACATGACGCTGGTGGTGGAATCCCTATGATGCCGTCATCCCGGCGAAGGCCGGAATGTGGATTCACATTTGAAGTGCAACAGCTGCTGGCAAAAGACCTCGGCTGGGGTTCTGTAGTCAAGGCACTTTCTGGGGGTGTTGTTGTAGAGGGCGATGAGGGCATTGAAGTCCTCTTGGGTCAGGGATGCGAGATCTGTCTTTCGGGGCAGGAAACGGCGCATTCGGCCGATGGCGTTCTCGATGGAGCCCTTCTGCCATGGGCTATGGGTATCGCAAAAGAAGGTTTCGAGATTGAGGGCGCGCAGCCTGAGATGGTGGGCGAACTCGGTTCCGTTGTCGAAGGTGATGGTCTTGCGCAGGGGCGGCGGCAGGGCTGCCATGATGGCTTCGATGGTGTCGGCGATGAGGGGAGCGGATTTATTGGCTGGCCTCTGGCCGATGAGCAGGCGGGACGATCGCTCGAGCAGGGCGAGGACGTTCTGGTTATAGGCGGAGAACTGCATGAGGTCGGCCTCCCAATGTCCGAGGACCTTGCGGAGTTCTGCCTCTTGGGGTCTTTCGTCAATGGAAACACGGCCTTGAATGAAGCCTGCGCTACTGCCGCCCTTGTGCCCGCGCCAGCCGCGCCTGGCCTTGGCGCGGGGCAGGTAATGGCGCCAGGAGAAGTCGTTGTGGCGGGTGATCTGGGCCTCGATGAAGCGGTAGATGGTCTCGTGGCTGATGACCTTTCGGCCGGCCTGGCTGGCCAGTCGGCCTGATACCTGCTCAGGCGAGCATCTTTGGGCGAGGGCGTGAAGAACGGCTTCGCGAAGTTCCGGCTGCCGGTCGAGGCGGGAGCCTTTCCAGCGGCGGGCACTTGCCTGTTCGGCGGCATAGGCGGGGCGGTAGCCCAGCTTGCTGCCGGAGTTGCGCTTCAACTCCCGAGAAATGCTCGATGGCGAGCGATCCAGAGCTGCAGCGATTTTTTGGAGCGAGCGCCCTTCGGCGTGTAGGCGGGCAATCTCGCAGCGCTCTTCCAGGGAAAACTGTCGATAGGTCCGGGCCATGGCAACACCATCATCTGGTGT
Source organism: Rhizobium sp. Q54 (assembly GCA_945889445.1). Lineage (GTDB taxonomy): Bacteria > Pseudomonadota > Alphaproteobacteria > Rhizobiales > Aestuariivirgaceae > Aestuariivirga. Next base: position 23 of record CAMDBX010000068.1, on the reverse strand, counting down.
TGCACTTCGTTTGTGAACTCAGG
>CAMDBX010000067.1 GCA_945889445.1 Rhizobium sp. Q54 | reverse complement strand
TCATCGCGTGTGCAGGCCATGCCACTCATGAGTGTGTTGAGAGTCATCGCGTCGGATCATGTCGAAGCTGGTCGGGGAAACATGCGGCCATTGCCGCCGGAGGATGGTGGAGCCAGGCGGAATCGAACCGCCGACCTCTTGAATGCCATTCAAGCGCTCTCCCAACTGAGCTATGACCCCTTGAAACCATCTTATTCGCCACATGGGGGTGGCGAAGCGGGGCGGAACCTAGTTCCGCCCTCGTCAACACGCAAGAACTATTTTCAGACCTCTTCTTCGTCTTCCTTGCCACCGGTGTCGAGGAGGCCGGACATGTTGTCACCGTCCTCTTCTTCCTCGACGAGGAAGGTGTCGTCCTCGGCTGCATCGCCCGCTTCTTCGCCGAGATCGACGTCCTCGATGCCTGCGGTCTCGTCGTCATCGGCCACGTCGGGGGCTTCCGCATCCTCGAGGCTGATGAGCTCGACATCCGCCACTTCCACGTCGTCCGCCACCTCGACAACGCGCGGCTTCGGCGCCGGCGCCATGGCGGGCATCTCGCCCTTGGACGGCAGCACCGAGGCGGCCACGAAATTGGCGTTGCACTTCGGGCAGACGATCGGGTTCTTCATCAGGTCGTAGAAACGGGCGGCACAGGACGGGCACGTCCGCTTGGTTCCGAGTTCAGCCTTGACCACGGTTGATCCTTTCGACGGAAAAGCATTGATTGGGGGCTCCATGGCACTTCCTGACGCCATTGTCAAAACCCGGCGTGCCAAGGGCTGGCAGAGGGCGAAATCATCGTGTATCGGAACCGCCAGACTGGAGCCGACATGAGCAGTAACCATACCGCCGAACCCCTTCCCCTCCTTTCCCGCCGGGCATCTGCCCTGAAAGGCCGCATCCGCGTGCCGGGCGACAAGTCGATGTCCCACCGCGCCCTGATGTTCGGGGCCGTGGCCATTGGCGAAACCACGATCCGTGGGTTGCTGGAAGCCGAGGACGTCATCAACACCGCCAAGGCCATGACGGCGCTGGGCGCCGACGCGAAGCGCGGGAGCGACGGCGTGTGGCGGGTGCAGGGCGTGGGCGTGGCGGGGCTCAGGTCCCCCTCACAGCCCCTCGACTTCGGCAATTCCGGCACTGGCGTCAGGCTTGCCATGGGCCTCATGTCCACCACGCCGCTCACCGCCCAGTGCATTGGCGATGCCTCGCTGTCCAAGCGCCCGATGGGCCGCGTCACCGTTCCGCTCTCCCAGTTCGGCACGCAGTTCGAAACGGCGGAGGGCAACCGCCTGCCGCTGACGCTCAAAGGCGCGAAGAACCCGGTGCCTGTCACCTACACGCTGCCCGTCGCCTCCGCGCAGGTGAAGTCGGCCGTGCTCTTGGCCGGCCTCAACACGCCCGGCAAGACCACCGTGATCGAGCCGACGCCGACGCGTGACCACACCGAACGCATGCTCAAGGGCTTCGGCGCCAGGATCACGGTCGAGAAGAAACCCGACGGCAACCACATCACCATCGAAGGCCAGCAGGAACTGGAGGCGCAGGACCTTGACGTGCCGGGCGATCCGTCATCCGCCGCCTTCCCGATGGTCGCCGCCCTCATCACGCCGGGCTCCGACATCGTGATCGAGAACATCATGCTGAACCCCACGCGCACGGGGCTCATCGACACGCTCGTCGAAATGGGCGGCAACATCGTGATCGAGAACCGCAGGCTGGCCGGCGGCGAAGAGGTGGGCGACCTTCATGTGAAGGCCTCGCAGCTCAAGGGCGTCACCGTTCCCGCCGCGCGCGCCCCCTCGATGATCGATGAATACCCCGTGCTCTCGGTTGCGGCCTCCTTCGCATCAGGCGTCACCCGCATGGAAGGGTTGGAAGAACTGCGTGTGAAGGAAAGCGACCGCCTCGCCGCCGTGGAAGCAGGCCTCGCCGCCAATGGCGTCTCGACGCGCTCGGGCCGCGACTGGCTGGAGGTTGATGGTGGTGGCGCAAAGGGCGGTGGGCTGGTCGTCACCCACATGGATCACCGCATCGCCATGTCCTTCCTCATCATGGGGCTGGCTTCGGCACATGAAACGAAGGTGGACGACAGCCGCTTCATCGCCACGTCCTTCCCGGACTTCACCGGGCTGATGAACGGCATGGGCGCCAAGCTCACACCCGCCACATGATCATCGCGGTCGATGGCCCCGCCGCCGCCGGCAAGGGCACCATCGCCCGTGCGCTGGCAAAGCACTTCGGCTATCACTTCCTCGACACGGGCGCGCTCTACCGCATGGTGGGCCTCGCCGCCATCAGGGCAGGGGGCGAGCCGATCACCACGCCCGCCGCCATCGCCGCCGCGCTGAGCCTCGATCCTTCGAGCTTCACCGATGCCGAACTCCGCACCGAGAAGGTGGGTGCCGCCGCCTCCATCGTCGCGGTGATCCCGGAGGTCCGCGCCGCACTTCTGGACTTCCAGCGCAGCTTCGCGAGGAAGCCCCCCGGCGCGGTGCTGGACGGCCGCGACATCGGCACGGTGGTCTGCCCCGACGCCCACGCCAAGCTCTTCGTCACCGCCAGCGCCGAAGTGCGCGCCAGGCGCCGCCAGAAGGAACTGGGTTCCGCCGACTACGAGGCAGTGCTGGTCGACATCAAGGCGCGGGACGAACGGGATTCGAAGCGCGCAACGGCGCCGCTGGTGGCGGCGAAGGACGCGGTCGTGCTGGATACTTCCGAGATGGACATCGCGGCGGCTGTGAAGGCGGCGATTGCGGCCGTGGAGGCGCGGCGGGTGCCCTAGATCCCGTCTTTTCCGCCCCCCTGCTTTCCCTTGCCCCACCCCCCGTTTTCACCTATATGCCGCCCCGTTGCAGGACGTGCCGCCTCCGGGCGTGCATGGACATGAACCGGGGTGCCGCAATGCCCCCACAATAGTTTCAGGGCTTCGGGAACCGCCAACCGCCTGCCTGGGCGAGGTTTTCGGGTTTGGAACGCAAGGTCGAGTTTGCCCTTCCGGCGCCCATTTCAACCAAGGGAGCCATCAGGGACGTCCTAGCGGGTTTTGCCGCCGGGCCAGCCTCGATTTAACAGGAACGTACCACACATGGCGAAATCCGCCGTCTCGCTCACCCCCACCCGTGAAGACTTCGAATCTCTCCTCGCCGAGAGCTATTCCGACAATCCCGCCACCGAAGGCAGCGTGGTCAAGGGCCGCATTGTCTCCATCGAGAACGACTTTGCGATCATCGATGTCGGTCTGAAGACCGAAGGCAAGATCGCCGTCAAGGAATTCGCCCAGCCGGGCAAGACGTCGGAAGTCAAGGTCGGCGACACCGTCGAAGTCTACCTGGAGCGCATCGAGAATGCGATGGGCGAGGCCGTTCTGTCGCGCGACAAGGCACGCCGCGAAGAAGCCTGGACCCGCCTTGAGCAGATGTCGAATTCGAATGAGCGCGTCGAAGGCGTGATCTTCGGCCGCGTCAAGGGCGGCTTCACCGTCGACCTCGGCGGTGCTGTTGCCTTCCTTCCCGGCAGCCAAGTTGACGTCCGCCCGATCCGCGACGTCGGTCCGCTGATGAACGTTCCGCAGCCCTTCCAGATCCTCAAGATGGATCGCCGCCGTGGCAACATCGTTGTCTCGCGCCGCGCCATCATGGAAGAGACCCGCGCTGAGCAGCGCTCCGAACTCGTCCAGAACCTCGCCGAAGGCCAGGTGGTCGAGGGCGTGGTCAAGAACATCACCGATTACGGTGCGTTCGTTGACCTGGGCGGCATCGACGGCCTGCTGCATGTCACCGACATCGCGTGGAAGCGCGTCAACCATCCGTCCGACGTGCTGCAGGTTGGCCAGACCCTCAAGGTCCAGATCATCCGCATCAACCCCGAGACGCAGCGCATCTCGCTCGGCATGAAGCAGCTGGACAAGGATCCGTGGGAAGTCGTCACCGAGCGCTATCCGATCGGCGCCAAGGTGAAGGGCAAGGTCACCAACATCACCGACTATGGCGCGTTCGTGGAACTGGAAGACGGCATCGAAGGCCTGATCCACGTCTCCGAAATGAGCTGGACCAAGAAGAACGTGCACCCCGGCAAGATCCTCTCCACCTCGGAGTCGGTCGAAGTGCAGGTGCTCGACATCGACTCGGCCAAGCGCCGCATCTCGCTGGGCCTCAAGCAGACCCAGAAGAACCCGTGGGAAGCCTTCGCGGACAAGTTCCCGACGGGCACCGACGTCGAAGGCGAGATCAAGAACATCACCGAGTTCGGTCTGTTCATTGGTCTCGACGGCGATGTGGACGGGATGGTCCATCTTTCCGACATCGACTGGAAGCGTTCGGGCGAAGAAGCGATCAAGGACTTCAAGAAGGGCGACCGCGTCAAGGCGCGCGTCCTCGACGTTGACCGTGAGAAGGAGCGCATCTCGCTCGGCATCAAGCAGCTCGGCTCTGATCCGCTGGCCTCGGCCTCCGGCATCAAGAAGGGCGACACCGTCACCTGCGAAGTCCTCAAGGTCGAAGACAACGGCCTCGAAGTGATGGTCGCCGGCACCGACATGACGGCCTACGTCAAGCGTGCCGACCTCGCCCGCGACCGCGCCGAACAGCGCCCCGAGCGTTTCGCCGTCGGCGAGAAGTTCGACGCCAAGGTCACCATCTTCGACCAGAAGGCCCGCAAGATGAACGTGTCCATCAAGGCCCTCGAGATCGCCGACGAAAAGGAAGCCGTCGCACAGTATGGCTCCTCCGACTCGGGCGCCTCGCTGGGCGACATCCTCGGCGCTGCCCTCAAGAAGCAGAAGACCGACGAATAAGTCACACACCAGATTGGCGAGACGGCCGGGGAAACCCGGCCGTTTTGCTTTGTGGGGGTGGCTGGGGATATCCCGGCCATTTTTTCCCCCTCCCCCTTGTGGGGAAGGAGGGGTGGGGGTGATGCCCGATGCTTGATCTTTGATGGCCAACCAGCGGCACGGCCCCCACCCCTGCCCCTCCCCACAAGGGGGAGGGGAAATGATGTCGTGTTTCCATTGCGCCCCGCGACCCCCTATATAGGCCCCACGCAATTCCTCTGGAGCGCACATGATCTCGGAAGCCGAACTCATCGTCGACCGCCGCAAGCTGAAGCGCCGCGTCACCTTCTGGCGCATCCTTGCCGTGCTGTTGGGCATTGCCACGGTGGCGGCACTGGCCTGGAGCCAGGGCTGGACCGGCGGCGACCAGATCGCCCGCGTCAGGATCGATGGTCTCATCACCGGCGACCAGAAGACCATGGACCTGCTGAAGCGGGTGGAGGAGGAAGACCGGGTGAAGGCGGTGATCCTGCGGATCGACAGCCCCGGCGGCACCACGGCGGGCTCCGAGGCCGTCTATGACGCGGTGCGGATGATCTCGGCCAGGAAGCCGGTCGTGGCCGTCATGGACACGGTGGCGGCCTCCGGCGGCTACATCACCGCACTGGCGGCCGACCGCATCGTGGCGCGCGGCAACACCATCACCGGCTCGATCGGCGTGATCTTCTCGATGCCGGAGTTTTCCAAGCTGCTGGCCACCGTGGGCATCACCATGGAGGAGTTGAAGTCCGGCGACCTCAAGGCCGAACCCTCGCCCTACAAGCCCATGTCGGAAAAGGCCCGCGCTGCCTCCATGGAGCTCGTCAACGACGGCTTCGCCTGGTTCAAGGGCCTGGTGGCGGAGCGCCGCCAGCTGCCCATGGCCACGGTGGACGTGCTGTCGGACGGGCGTGTCTACACCGGCCGCCAGGCGGCCGCGAACAAGCTCATCGACGCTTTGGGCGACGAGGGCGCGGCGGTGGCCTGGCTCGAAACGGACAAGGGCATTGCCACCGGGCTGCCGGTCAATGACTGGGAGCCTCGCTCTGCCGGCACCGGCACGGGGCTGGGCTTCTCTGCCGCCGACCTGATCCTCAAGTCCTTGGGCCTGCAGGAGCTTCAGGCCGCCGCCGAAAGGGCACGGCTTGACGGGCTGCTCGTGCTTTGGCACCCTGCCCAGTAACCAGGAAGGCGCCATGATCAAGTCAGAGCTCGTCCAGAAGATCGCGGAAAAGAACCCGCACCTCTACCACCGCGACATCGAGCGCATCGTCAACACGGTGCTCGATGAGATCATCAATGCCCTGAAGGAGGGCGACCGGGTGGAGCTGCGCGGCTTCGGTGCCTTCTCCGCCAAGGCCCGCAACGCCCGCATGGGTCGCAATCCGCGCACCGGCGAGTCGGTCGAGGTGGTGGCCAAGCGCGTGCCCTTCTTCAAGACCGGCAAGGAACTGCGCGAACGGCTGAACCTGCCCAAGGCCTGATTGTGCCGGGGCCTGTGAGGGCGTAGAACGACGGCCATGACGCTCAAACGCATCTTCAGCTGGGTCGTGGGCCTGCCCATCGCGGTCATTGCCGTGGGCTTCGCGGTCGCCAACCGTGAGTGGGTCACCGTCTCCTTCGACCCCATCAACCGCGTCCATCCCTTCGCCACCATCGCCATGCCGCTGTGGGCGCTGTTCTTTGCCGGCGTGTTCGTCGGCATCTTCGCCGGCTGGTTCGTGGCCTGGCGCGGCGCGGCAAGGTATCGCCGCAGCGCGCGCGATGCGAAGATCGAACTGATCCGCAAGGTGCATCAGCATGATCGCGAAAAGCGCGAGCTGCAGCAAAACCTGCCCGCCGTGCGCCCGGACAGCGTCTCGTGAAGAGTCTGACGGCCGCAGAGGTGGCAAGGCTCGGCGCCTACAAGGACATCGTGGACGCGCTGCGCGAGGGCTTCCGCGCCGACATCGAAACGCCGGTGCGCCACCATCATGACATTTCGGACGTCTCCACGCTTCTTCTGATGCCCGCCTGGTCGAAGGACTGGGCCGGCCTCAAGACCGTGGTGTTCAAGACCGACAATGCCGCCCAAGGCCTGCCCACCATCCAGGCCAGCTATCTCCTCATTGATCAGAAGACCGGCGAGACGGTGGCCATGATGGATGGCGGCGAGATCACACGGCGCCGCACCGCCGCAGCCTCCGCACTCGCTGCCGATTATCTGGCCCGCAAGGACGCCGAGGTGATGACGCTGGTCGGTGCCGGCGCGCTCGGCCCCCATTTCGTCCACGCCCATGCCGCCGTGCGTCCGATCCGCAAGGTGTTCATCTACACGCGCTCGATTGCCAAGGGCGAAGCGCTCGCCGCCGAACTGGCCCACCACGGCCTCGAGGCGCATTCGGTGACCGACCTCGAACATGCGGTGCGCCAGTCCGACATCGTCAGCTGCGTCACCACCTCCACCGCCCCCATCGTCAAGGGCGCGTGGCTGAAGCCCGGAACCCATGTCGATCTGGCCGGGGCCTTCAAGCCCTCGATGCGCGAAACCGATGCGGATGTGGTGGCGCGATCATCCGTCTATGTCGACACGCGTGAGGGCGCGCTGGCCGAAGCCGGCGACCTGCTGCAGGCGCGTGACGAGGGCAAGTTCGACTTCGCCAACGTGAAGGGCGACCTGTTCGACCTGTGCCGGGGCAAGGTGAAGGGCCGCTCATCGGCGGACGAGATCACCCTGTTCAAGTCGGCCGGCACGGCGATTGAAGACCTTGCCACCGCCATCATGCTGTATCAAAAGGCCCGCTGAACAGCCGGAGCCTCGCCCATGCCTGCCAACCCGATCTGTGTTGCCCTCGACACGCCGGACCTCGATCACGCCGTGGCGCTGGCCAAGGCGCTGAAGCCGCATGTGGGCTGGGCCAAGGTCGGCATGGAGTTCTTCTACGCCCATGGCCTTGCAGGTTATGCCCGCGTGGCGGAAACGGGGCTTCCCATCTTCCTCGACCTGAAGCTCCACGACATTCCCAACACCGTCGCCTCCGCCATGAAGGCGCTGATGAGGATTGATCCCACCCCCGGCATCGTGAACCTGCATGCCACCGGCGGTCTGGACATGATGAAGGCCGCAGCGGATGCCGTGGACGGGTGTGCGAAGCTCATTGCCGTGACGATCCTGACGAGTCTCTCGGACGACGACATCTGGGCCGCGGGCTTCGAGACGGCGAAGAACACCGAGGGCCATGCCCGCGCATTGGCCGAGTTGACGAAGCGCGCCGGTCTCGACGGCGTGGTGTGCAGCCCGCATGACCTGGTGGGCATCCGCCACGACCTTGGGCGCGATTTCCTCACCGTCGTGCCCGGCATCCGCCCGGCGGATGCCGCGGTGCAGGACCAGAAGCGCGTGGCCACGCCCGAGGCAGCACTGGCCGCTGGTGCCGACATTCTGGTGATCGGCCGCGCCATCACCGGCGCCAAGGACCCGGCAAAGGCCGCGCAGGACATTCTGGGCACGCTCCATGGCCGTTGAGGTCAAGATCTGCGGGATCTCGACGCCCGAGACGATGGACGCTGCGCTCGATGCCGGGGCCGATTTCGTGGGCCTCGTGTTCTTTGTGAAGAGCCCGCGCAACGTTTCGCTGGAGCAGGCCGCCACGCTCGCCGACCGGGCGCGCGGCCGGGCGAAGATCGTGACCCTGGTGGTCGATGCCGATGACGCGCTGCTTGGCGCGATTGCCGCGCAGGTCCGGCCGGACCTGATTCAGGCCCATGGCGGGGAAACGCCGGAGCGCATCGCCGAAATCACCCGGCTGACGGGCAAGCCCGTCATCAAGGCCATCCGGGTGAAGGACGACGCCGACATTGCGGCGGCGGCGCAATTCTCCACCGTGTCGAGCCTTATCCTCTATGATGCCAAGGCGCCGGAAACGCTGGGCAACGCCCTTCCGGGCGGCAATGGCCACGCCTTCGACTGGGGGCTGCTGGAGGGCGGCAAGCGCCCCGCCTTCATGCTGGCGGGTGGGCTGACGCCGGAAAATGTCGCAGAGGCCATCCGGGTGACGGGTGCTCCCGTAGTGGACGTATCGTCAGGGGTCGAATCCGCCCCCGGCGTCAAGGATATCGGCCTCATCCGGAAATTCATTGAGGCCGCCAAGGCAGCCCGCTAGAACCGGGCATCATTCGAGAAAAGGCGGCGAAGCCCCATGAACGTGACCACCCCCAATTCCTTCCGCACCGGGCCGGACGAGAACGGCCTGTTCGGCATCTATGGCGGCCGCTTCGTCGCCGAGACGTTGATGCCGCTGATCCTCGAGCTGGAGCAGGCCTACAAGGATGCCAAGGCCGACCCGTCCTTCCAGGAGGAGCTCGACAGCTTCCTCGAGCATTATGTGGGCCGCCCCAGCCCGCTCTATTTCGCCGAGCGCATGACCGAGCACCTCGGTGGTGCGAAAATCTATTTCAAGCGCGACGAGCTCAATCACACCGGCGCCCACAAGATCAACAATGTGATGGGCCAGATCCTGCTCGCCCGCCGCATGGGCAAGAAGCGCATCATCGCCGAGACGGGTGCAGGCCAGCATGGCGTGGCCACCGCCACGGCCTGCGCGCGCTTCGGCCTCGAATGCATCGTCTACATGGGCGAAGTCGACATGGAGCGGCAGAAGCCCAACGTGTTCCGCATGATGCTGCTCGGCGCCAAGGTGGTTCCCGCCAAGTCCGGCTCGCGTACGCTGAAGGACGCGCTGAACGAGGCGCTGCGTGACTGGGTGGCCAATGTCGAAGACACCTTCTACTGCATCGGCACCGTGGCCGGCCCCGCGCCGTACCCTGAAATGGTGCGCGACTTCCAGTCGGTCATCGGCCGCGAGACCAAGGCGCAGATGCTGAAGCGCGAAGGCCGCCTGCCGGATTCGCTGATCGCGGCGATCGGCGGCGGCTCCAACGCCATGGGCCTGTTCCACCCCTTCCTTGACGACAAGGACGTCGAGATCATCGGTGTCGAGGCCGCGGGCCTCGGGCTCAAGTCCAAGACCAAGCATGCGGCCTCGATCAGCGGCGGCAAGCCCGGCGTGCTGCACGGCAACCGCACCTACCTGCTGATGGATGACGACGGCCAGATCATCGAGGGCCACTCGATCTCGGCGGGTCTCGACTATCCCGGCATCGGGCCGGAGCATGCCTGGCTGCATGACATGGGTCGCGTGCAGTATCTCTCCGCCACCGACAAGGAAGCACTCGAGGCCTTCCAGCTGTGCTGCAAGCTCGAGGGCATCATCCCCGCGCTCGAGCCCAGCCACGCGCTGGCGCAGGTGATGAAGATTGCGCCGAACAAGCCCAAGGACCACCTGATGGTGATGAACATGTGCGGCCGCGGCGACAAGGACATCTTCACGGTGGCTGACATCCTGGGAGTGAAGCTGTGAGCACCCGCATCGACCGCCGCTTCGAAGCCTTGAAGAAGGAAGGTCGCGCCGCGCTGGTGACCTTCATCACCGCGGGCGACCCGGACTATGACACCTCGCTCAAGATCATCACCGGCCTGCCCAAGGCAGGCGCCGACGTGATCGAGATCGGCATGCCCTTCACCGACCCGATGGCCGATGGCCCGGCCATCCAGGCCGCAGGTCTCCGTGCACTGGCCGCTGGCCAGAACATGAAGAAGACGCTGAAGCTGGTGAAGGAATTCCGGAAAGGCGACAACGAGACGCCCATCGTGCTGATGGGTTACTACAACCCGGTCTATGTCTATGGCGTCGAGAAATTTCTGAAGGACGCCAAGTCCGCCGGCGTCGACGGCTTCATCATCGTCGACCTGCCGCCGGAAGAGGATGTGGAGTTCTGCATTCCGGCCCTCAATGCCGGGCTGAACTTCATCCGTCTCGCCACGCCGACGACGGACGACAAGCGCGCCCCCACCGTGTTCCGCAACACGTCAGGCTTCGTCTACTACGTCTCGGTGCTCGGCATCACCGGCACCAAGGCGCCGGATATCAAGAGCGTGAAGGCCAACGTCAACCGCTTGCGCAAGCACACCCCGCTTCCCATATGCGTCGGCTTCGGCGTCAAGACCGCCGAGCAGGCCCGCGCCATCGCCAAGGATGCCGATGGCGTCGTCGTCGGCTCGGCATTGGTGAGTGCGGTGGAGAAGAGCCTCACAAAAGCCGGAAAACCGACGTCTAAGACGGCCAAGGCCGTGCATGCACTGGTCGCGGAAATTGCTCAAGGCGTGAGGACCTAACCCAGTGAACTGGATCAAGAACTTCGTCCGCCCGAAAATCCGGTCGATCCTCGGCACCGACAAGCGCGAGGTGCCGGAGAACATGTGGGTGAAGGACCCTGATTCCGGCCAGATGGTCTTCTACAAGGACCTCGAGGCGAACCAGCACGTGATGCCGCAGTCCGGCTATCACATGCGCATGCCGCCGGACGTGCGGCTGAAGACGACGTTCGACGATGGCGCCTATGAAAAGATCGCCATGCCGACAGTGCCCGCCGATCCGCTGAAGTTCCGCGACGAACGCAAATACGCCGACCGCATCAAGGAAGCCCGCACCAAGAACGGCGTGGATGACTGCATCCAGGTGGGTGTTGGCGAACTCGAAGGTTTCCCCGTCACCATCGCCGTGCAGGACTTTGCCTTCATGGGCGGCTCGCTCGGCATGGCGGCAGGCGAGGCCATCATCACCGCCATGCGCAAGGCGGTGGAAAAGAAAACGCCCTTCATCTTCTTCATCTCCTCCGGTGGTGCGCGCATGCAGGAGGGCGTCCTTTCGCTGATGCAGATGCCGCGCACGACAGTGGCCGTTCAGGAACTGCGGGCCGCGAAGCTCCCTTACATCGTGGTGCTCACACACCCGACCACGGGTGGCGTCACCGCCTCCTATGCCATGCTGGGCGACGTGCACATTTCCGAGCCGGGAGCGCTCATCGGCTTTGCCGGCCAGCGCGTCATCGAGCAGACCATCCGCGAGAAGCTGCCCGCCGGCTTCCAGCGCGCCGAATATCTTGAAGAGCACGGCATGGTGGACATGGTCGTCCACCGCCACCAGATGCGCGAGACGCTGTCGCGCATGGTGCGCATGCTGATGAAGGCTCCGTCGCGCGAGATCCCCTCGACCGCACTCGTTCCCGTCGAGGGCTGATCTTGGCCCTCAGCGACGCCATCCTGACGCGGCTCCTGTCGCTGCACCCGAAGATCATCGACCTGAGCCTCGGCCGCATGCAGGTGCTGCTGGAGAAGCTCGGCCACCCCGAGAAGAAGCTGCCGCCCGTCATCCACGTGGCCGGCACCAACGGCAAGGGCTCTACCGTCGCCTACCTGCGCCACATCATGCAGGCGGCAGGGCTCAAGGCGCATGCCTATACCTCGCCGCATCTCGTCAAGTTCCATGAGCGCATCCGCGTGGCGGGTGAGTTGATCTCCGAACCCGATCTCACGGCGCTGCTGGAGGAATGCGAACAGGTGAATGGCGGATTGCCGATCACCTTCTTCGAGATCACCACCGCGGCCGCCTTCCTCGCCTACAGCCGCACGCCCGCCGATTACCTGATCCTCGAGGTCGGCCTAGGCGGCAGGCTGGACGCGACCAACGTCATCGACCCCGCCGTCTCGGTCATCACCACCATCGACTATGACCACCAGCAATATCTGGGCGACACGCTGAGCCTCATCGCGCACGAGAAGGCCGGCATCCTGAAGCGGGGCGTGCCTGCCGTCGTCGGCGTGCAGCCGGACGAGGCGCGCGCGGAGATCGAGCGCGTCGCTGAGCGCGTGCGCGCACCGCTGCACATCGCCGGGCAGGAGTGGCAGGCCTATGAGCAGCATGGCCGCCTTGTCTTCCAGGACGAGCGTGGTCTGCTCGACCTGCCGCTGCCGCAGCTGAAAGGCCGCCACCAGATCGACAATGCCGGCAACGCCATTGCCACCATTCGCGTGCTCGATGACCCGCGCATCTCGGATGCGCATATCGCGGATGGCTTGAAGTCCACCACATGGCCCGCCCGCATGCAGCGGCTGGGGCAGGGGGCGTTGTCAACCTTGGTGCCGGCCGAGTCCGAACTGTGGCTTGACGGCGGCCACAACCCGTCAGCGGGCAAGGTTTTGGCGCAGGCCTTCTCGGAGTTGAACGAACGTCACTCGCGCCCGCTGGTCATGGTCTGGGGCATGCTCAACACCAAGGACGTGGGCAGCTTCATCGGCTGCTTCGCCGGCATCGCCAGCCGCGTCATCACCATCACCATTCCCGACGAGGAGAACGCCGTTCCCGCGGAAAAACTGGCGGAGGCCGCGCGCGCCCGCGGCCTGCGGGCGGAAACGGCACCGGGGCTTGACGCCGCGCTGCACCAGGCATCATCGACGGTGCCCGCCCCGCGCATCCTGATCTGCGGCTCGCTCTATCTCGCCGGCCGCGTGCTTGCCGCGCATGGCAATGAGGAGATGACGAAGGTAAGCGGGGCCGGAAGAAGGTAAGTCGTGAATGCCCGGACGGCGGATGCCAGCAGTCCGCTTACGGCACCATTCTATTCACCTCGCGCGGGCTTGACCCGCGCATCCTTTTCCCTGTCACCCAAAGAAGATCGCCGGGTCAAGCCCGGCGAAGGTGAATGAGGGGGGATGTGAGCGAAGCCTTCAACCCACGATCCGCAGTTCGCGCGGGAAACTCGTCAGGCATTCGATGCCGGACTCCGTCACCAGCACATTGTCCTCGATCCGCACGCCCGCCTCGCCTTCGCGATAGAGGCCGGGCTCGATGGTGAAGACCATGCCGGCTTCCAGCACCTGGTTGTTGCCACGCATGATCTGCGGCGCCTCGTGCACGTCGAGCCCAAGGCCATGGCCTGTCTTGTGGCGAGAGAACTGCGCGAATTGTGATTGTTCCAGCACGGTGAGCACCGCATCGTCGACGGCGGATGCCGTGATGCCGGGGCGCGAGATCTCGCGACCCTTGGCATTGGCGGCCAGCACCGTCTCGTAGAAGGCGCGGTCATAGTCCGACACTTCCTTCACGAAGAAGGTGCGCGTGATGTCGGCGCTGTAGCCCTGGTAGGTGCCGCCGAAGTCGATGAGCAGCGGATCGCCCGGCCGGAGATGGTAGTCGGCCCGGGCATGGGCATGGGGCTTGGCGGCATTGTCGCCCGCCGCCACGATAGGCGCGAAGGACAGGCCGTCGGCGCCTTGGCTGAACAGGTTGCGCAGCAGGATGGCCTCGACTTGCGCCTCGGTCATGCCCACCTTCACCTCGGCCAGGGTGGCCTCCAGGGCCGCTTCTGAAATCCGGATGGCCTTGCGCTGCAACGCGACCTCTTCCGGCGTCTTGTGCAGGCGGACCGTGGAGATTTCGCCGTGAACGTCGACGAACTCAACCCCCGGCAACGCCTGCTGCAGCGCGAACAGGTCAAACACCCGCATGCGCTGGCCTTCCACACCGATTCGCGCGCCCTTGCGCAGTTGGGGCAAAGCCTCGCCAGCGGCCATGAAGGCCCCCATGTAACCCGCCTCGTCACGCCACGGGAATACCTTGCCGGGGAAGCCGATGGGCGTGAAGGAACCCATTTCCAGATGCGGCACGACGGCAGCGGCTTCGCCCAGCCGTGGCACGAGCACCGCCAGCGGGCGCTCCATCTGGTGGAAGTCCTTACCGAATATGCGGCGGAAATTGGCGCCCGGCACCAGCACAACGGCATCAAGCCCCGTGCGCGCGAGAACGTTCATCAGGGAAGTCAGCATGTGTGTTGCACTAAGTTGCGGCAAAGGTTTTCAGGGATGGCTGCCAATCAGGCTCGCTGCAGATTTATTATAGATATTTTCGGTATTTTTCGCCGCTAATCCTTGATCATGTAGATGTAGGCGGTGCTTACGCCATATTTTTCAGCAAGCTTGGTGGCGGGAACGCCCTTGGCACGCTTTGCGAGAATATCGGCGCGCATCTTCTCGGCCTCGACGGCGGAGCGACGGTGCCGCTTTGGACCGCCACCGGTGCGGCTGTCCTCAAGATGCGCCGTGTCCAGCAGCTTCTGAGCGGTTGCAATAATCTTGTTGAGATAAGCAATCTGTCTTTTTGAAAGTGACATAATTTTTCCGCTGTTTGGTGGAGAGCCGCAAACAATCAATGTGCTCTCGGGCTGTCATCACAGCTTGCTTACATCGTCAAGTCGCCCAACGCAATCCTAAGTTATTCCTGGCCCCAGAAGGCTGATTAGCCGCGCCGGCGTCGTCTGCGTTCGCCGCCGTCGTCGCCTGTGGTGACGACATCCTTCGTCGGCGGCAGGGTGACGGCCTTCGACAGCAACGGGAAGGGCGCGGTCTTGTGCGGGATCGCCATGGCTTCGACGAAGTGCTGCTGGAACATCGGCTCCACCGCCGTCTCGATTTTTTCAATACGGCGGACAACGCTTTCGATCTCGTCACGCGCCCTCATGTTGAGTAGCGCGATGCGCGCGCCCGTGCCTGCGGCATTGCCGGCGCTCTGCACCTTCGAAAGGTCGCAGTCGGGAATGAGGCCGAGGATCATCGCGTACTTGACGTCGATGTGACTGCCGAAGGCGCCGGCGAGGCGGATCTTGCCGACCTGTTCGATTTCGAGCTTGTCCATCAGCAGGCGCACGCCGGCATAGAGTGCCGCCTTGCCGAGCTGGATGGCGCGCACGTCGTTCTGCGTCACGCGGATCAGCGGCTCGTTGCCGCCTTCGCGTGGCGCGCGGATCACGTAGTTGAAGGTGCGCTTGTGCGGCTCGATGCGGGGGCTCCGCTCGGCGAGTGAACCATCGATGAGGCCGTCCTGGTTGATGACGCCCGAGAGATACATCTCGGCAATCGCCTCGATGATGCCGGAGCCGCAGATGCCGGTGACGCCGGTGGCGGCGATGGCCTCCTCGAAGCCTTCCTCGTCCGACCACTTGTCGCAGCCGATCACCTTGTAGCGCGGCTCCAGCGTTTCAGGGCTGATGCGAATGCGCTCGATGGCGCCGGGTGCGGCGCGCTGGCCCGACGAAATCTGGGCACCCTCGAAGGCGGGGCCGGTGGGTGAGGAACAGGCGAGCAGGCGGGCCTTGGAGCCCAGCACGATTTCGGCATTGGTGCCGACGTCGACCGCCAGCATGATCTCGTCCTGCTCATGCGGTGCTTCGGAGAGCACGACGCCCGCGGTGTCGGCACCCACATGGCCGGCGATGCAGGGCAGGATATAGGCCCAGGCGCCGGGATTGAGCTGCAGGTCCAGTTCCTTCGCCGGGCAGGTGACGGCAAGTCCGGTGGCAAGTGCAAAGGGCGCGCCGCCGAGCTCGGTCGGGTCGATGCCAAGGAACAGGTGGTGCATGACGGGGTTGCCGACCAGCACCACCTCGAGGATGTCGCTGAGCTCGATGCCGCCTTGGCTCGCCACGTCCTGTGCCAGCGTGTTGAGAGCGGCACGGATGGCGACGGTCATTTCCTTTTCGCCACCCGGATTCATCATGACATAGGAGACGCGGCTCATCAGGTCTTCGCCGAAGCGGATCTGCGGGTTCATCAGGCCGGCAGATGCCGTGACCTCGCCGGTCGAGAGGTTGGTGAGGTGGGCGGCAATCGTGGTGGAGCCCACGTCGATGGCGATGCCGAACAGCTTGTCGTGGAAGCCCGGCCAGATGGCGACGAGGCGGTTGCCGCCGCCGGGCGCACGGCTGAAGACCGCCGCCGTGATCTTCCATTCACCCTTGCGCAGGGTCTTCTGCAGGTCGGAGATGATCGAGAGGTCGCAGGACAGGTTGTCGATACCCCACTGGTCGTGCAGCGCCTTGTAGACGCGCTCGAGGTCAGACGACGGCTTGTGCATGTCGGGTTCCTCGACCTCGATGAAGCACAGCCTGGTGGCCGGATCGAGTTCGATGGCGCGGGTGTCGGCCTCCTTGCGGACGACCTGCTTGTGGACCTGCGACTCAGGTGGCACGTCGATGACGAGGTCGCCCAGTATCTGCGTCTGGCAGGACAGGCGGCGGCCGGCGGGGAGCCCGCGGATCTTGTCGTAGCGCTCCTCGACCTTGGTGATGCCGGAGACGTGCGACGCGGTCGAGGTGATGCCGTGCTTGGCGAAGTCACCCTCGCCCACGTTGATCTGGCAGCGCCCGCAGATGGCGCGGCCGCCGCACACCGAGTCGATGTCGACGCCCAGCGCGCGGGCGGCCTGCAGCACCGGTGTTCCGACGGGGAAGCGCCCGCGCTTGCCGGACGGCGTGAAGACGATGAGGGGGTTCGTTTCGGTCATGGGAACGTCCTGAAAAGAGCCCCCTCATTACGGGGCGTGGGCAGAAAGCGATCAGCCGCGGCGGCGGCGCTCTTCGCGGGCCTTGCGGCGCGCCTCGATGTCCTCGTTGGAGGAAATCTCGCCCGCGGCCTGCGCGGCAGCCGACGGGGCTGCCGTCATCTCGCGGAACCTGTTCGTCCAGAACTTGCAGTTCCGGTCGGTGCCGTTCAGCACGTTGGCGCCGAAGATGGCGTGCATGTCTTCATCATGCAGCGGGTTCATGATGGCCGACGTCATGCCGTGGCTTGCCGCCATGGCGAGGAAGTAGCCGGTGAGCGCGCGGCGGTTCGGCATGCCGAAGGAGACGTTGGAGGCGCCGCAGGTGGTGTTGACCTTCAGCTCCTCGCGCAGGCGGCGCACCAGGCGGAACACCTGCTGGCCGGCGGTGCCCATGGCGCCGATCGGCATCACGAGCGGGTCGACCACGATGTCATGCGGCTTGATGCCATAGTCGGCAGCACGCTCGACGATCTTCTTGGCGACCGCGAAGCGCACGTCCGGGTCTTCCGAGATGCCGGTCTCGTCGTTCGAGATGGCGACGACGGCGACGTTGTACTTCGCCACCAGCGGCAGGATGGCTTCGAGCTTCTCTTCCTCGCCGGTGACGGAATTCACCAGCGGGCGGCCCTTGGCGGTCTCGAGGCCCATCTTGAGGGCGGAGGTGACGGAGCTGTCGATGCACAGCGGCATGTCGCAGATCGACTGGACGATTTCCAGCGTCTGGCGCATCAGCGGCGGCTCGGTCTCGTTGGGGTTCACCGCGGTGACGCCGGCATTGACGTCGAGGATGTGGGCGCCGGCCGCGATCTGGGCGAGGGCATCCTTGATGACGGTGTCGAAATTGCCGGCCTGCATTTCAGCGGCGAGCTTCTTGCGGCCCGTGGGGTTGATGCGCTCACCGATGACGGTGAAGGGCTTGTCGAAACCGATGATGTGCTCACGCGTGGCGGAAGCGACGAGGGTATGGGTCATTGGGCTTTGCCTCCGTTGGCGATGAGGGTCTTGAGCTTGTCCTGGGTGAATTCGGCCTCGATCTCGGCCTTGGCCTTCTCGACTTCGGCCAGGAGGTCGTCACCCACGGGTTGGGGCTCGGCCCGGCGCCAGTCGGCGAGGTAGCTGTCGGTATCGGAGGCGCCGCCGCGCATGGCGGCCATGTCGATCGCTTCCTGGAAGCGGTCGGCGAGCATGCGCTTTTCCTCCTTGCGGCCGATCTTGACCGAAACCGCAGAGGGAATGTCGCGCCAGTAGGTGATGATGAGGTTGGCCATGATGGCAGTTGTATGCCCGGTCCGAAAACCGACCGATAGCCTGAAAGCGACATGGAAAAAGGGCGGGACGAAGCCTCGTCCCGCCCTTTTCCGATGGTTTTGGTCTCAGGCCCGGCGGTTCTTGGAAATCATGCCCCAGACGGCGAGCACGATGACGGCGCCGACGATGGCCCCGATGAAGCCGGCACCCTGGCCCGGGCCGTACCAGCCCAGCGCCTGGCCAAGCCAGGTAGCCACGAAGGCACCGACGATGCCGAGAATGGCGGTGAGCACGAAGCCCTGCGGCTCGTTCGGCCCCGGCATCAGGAACTTGGCGACGATACCCGCCACGAATCCGATGATGATTGTCCAAATGATTGACATCAACGTCCCCTATGATTGAGTAGGAAAAGGATTACCGAATGGCGACGGGAAAATTCCGTTCCCTGAGCCCCCTTGCAACCCCGGTGACCGGGGCCACCTGAAGCAGACCATAAACCTGGAGCGTCACATGTCAAACCGCATGCCTTCCCTCGCCGCCCTGCTTGGCCTCGTGGCCGTTGCCGGCTATCAGAACCGTGACAAGATTGGGGATTTCATCAAGAACATGCAGGCCGGCGCCCCGGGTGCCGCCCCCGCGCCGGCTGGTGCCGGCCAGGCCCTGCCGGGTGGTGCTGCCACCGGCGGCCTCGGCGACCTGGTCGATCATTTCCGCAACTCCGGCCTCGGCAAGCAAGCCGACAGCTGGGTTTCGACCGGCCAGAACGAGCCGGTGGACGAGGACCAGATGGGCCAGGCCCTGGGCCCGGACCTGCTCGACACGTTGGCCCAGCAGACCGGCCTGTCGCGTGCCGAGCTGCTGAAGCGCCTCTCGGCCGTTCTGCCGCAGGCGGTGGACCACATGACGCCCGGCGGCAACCTGCCGCCCCGCTCGCGCGAAGGCGCTGCATAAGCCACGCTGAGCGCTGGAATTCCACGATGCCCGGGCGAAAGCCCGGGCATTTTGCTTTGGAGCGGCAGGACGTGAAATCAATTACAGGATAATTTTCCTTGACTTTGAGTGACGCCCATGCTAGGTATGATTTCCTTGGACGTGCCTTCTGCTGATTGACATCGTGAATCTGTTTTTCCGGCCCGCAATTGCCGTCATGCCTGCGGGAGGGGTGTGTCCTTGTTGAGGGTCATCATGCCGTCTCGTCCTCTCCCGCACTGCGGGAGAGGAAGGGGACCCAACGCAGTTGGGGAAGGTGAGGTAGTTCGAACTTCGACCGAGATGAGGTGAGTGGCATCCCCTCATCTCCCCGTTGCGTTTTGCAACGGTTCCCTTCTTCTCCCGCTGAAGGAGCGGGAGAAGACAGGCGTCAGCCGATCACGCCGGCCTTCCGCAGCGCTGCGATCTCGTCGGCACCCAGCCCCAGTTCCTCGCGCAAGACCTTTTCCGTGCCGTCGCCGAGGCGCGGCGGGGCCTTGTCGTACTGGATGGGGGTTTCGGAGAAGACGATGGGGTTGGCGACACCCGGCACCTGCACGCCATCATCCCGCGTCAGCCCGATCTGCAGGCCGCGCGCCAGAACCTGCTCATTGGCGAAGACCTGGTCGATGGTGTTGATCGGGCCACAAGGGATGGCTGCACTCTCGAAGGCCTGAACCCATTCCGACGTGGTGCGCGTCTTCATCGGTTCCACCAGCATGGGGATCAATTCGGCGCGGTTCACCACGCGGCCGCGATTGAGCTTGAAGCGCTCGTCTTCCGCCAGATGCGCCAGCCCGATGATGGCGCAATATTCCTTGAACTGACGATCACTGGCCACCGCCATGATGATATGGCCGTCCTTCGTGGCAAAAGTCTGGTAGGGCACGATGTTGGGATGCGCGTTACCGAGCCGGGTGGGCGCCGTGCCGCCGACGAGATAGTTGAGCGCCTGGTTGGCCAGAACGCCCACCTGGGAGTCGAGCAGTGCCACGTCGATGTGCTGGCCCTCGCCGGTGCGCTCGCGATGGAACAGGGCGGCCTGAATGCCGATGGTGCAGTACAGCCCGGTGAAGATGTCGGCGAAGGCCACGCCGATCTTCATCGGCTCCGCACCGGGCATGCCGTCCGGCTGGCCCGTCACCGACATGATGCCGCCCATGCCCTGGATCATGAAGTCATAGCCGGCGCGCTGCGCGTAAGGACCGGTCTGGCCGAAGCCGGTGAGCGAGCAGTAGATGAGGCGCGGGTTGACGGCCTTGAGGCTCTCATAGTCGAGGCCGTATTTCTTGAGGCCGCCGACCTTGAAGTTTTCCATGACGATGTCGGACTTCGCGGCAAGCTCGCGGATCAGCTTCTGGCCTTCCACGCTCGCCATGTCGATCTCCACCGACCACTTGCCGCGGTTGGTGGAGAGGAAATAGGCGGCATCGCCCTTGCTGCCATCCGGGTTGGTGATGAAGGGCGGACCCCAGCCGCGCGTGTCGTCACCTTCGCCCGGCTTCTCCACCTTGATCACCTGCGCGCCGAAATCGGCGAGGATCTGCGTGGCCCAGGGCCCGGCGAGCACGCGGCTCAGGTCGAGGACGCGAAGACCGGCGAGTGGACCTGGCATGATGACTCCGTGAGACTAAAGGACTTGGGTTCAATAGTGCAATTCACTGAAGCCGTCACCCCAGCGAAAGCTGGGGCCCAGCTTAGGGCACAGGGCAGGTGGACAGAAAGCTGGGTACCAGCTTTCGCTGGCATGACGAAGATTCTGGATCGTAAACTAAATCTGCGCCCAGGCTTCGTCGTCGATTTCCAGCCCGTCGGCGGTGGCCAGCGCCAGTTTCTCGCCATAGGGGTTCTTGTGGCGTTCGCCGCCCACCGCGAAGGACGGGTCAACCGGGCAGCCCAGCCCGATGTTCTCGCGCACCGTGAAGGGCAGCAGGTAGAGGCCGTGGCGCACGTTGCGCAGGAAGGCGCGGCCATTGGCGTGAACCTCGCGCATGATGGCGGGTGCAAGGAAGGCGCAGGACACCTCCTGCATGTCGATTCCCAGCGCATCACGCGTGAGATCGAGCGTGCGGCGCTCGTCCTTCAGCGCCTCGCCCAGGAGCTTCACGCCGGAATAGCCGCAGGCTTCGAGCCAGACCGTGGCCCAGGCGATGTCGGCCGCATCGGGGATGTTGCCGAGCCTGGCCGTGAGGATTGTTTCTGCCGTCTTCATGTCGAGGTGCATGAGGAGAGTGTAGGACGGAAGGCGGTGGATGGCTACACCCCGCCCGCGGCCATGGAGCCGAAGCGCTGCTTGATGCGACGGACCAGCTGGTCCCTCACCTCGCGGTAGCTGTCGAGGATCTGCTCGCGGCTGCCGGCGGTGATCGAGGGGTCCATGGTGGGCCAGTATTCGGTGTCGATGGCCATGGTGCGGGTCATTTCCAGCGCCCGGTGGTGGGCCTCGGGCGACAGCGAGATGACGAGGTCGAAGCTCGAATCCTCCAGATCCTCGAAGCTCTGGGGCCGGTGGCGGCCGAGGTCGATGCCCATCTCGTCCATCACTGTGGCGACGAACGGGTCAGCCACCCCGGGCCTGACCCCGCAGGAGGCGACATAGACGCGCTGGCCATAGAAGTGCTTCATGATGGCAGCCGCCATCACCGAACGGATGACGTTCTGCGTGCAGGCGAAGAGGACGGCGCTGGGAAGGTCTCCCGCCATCGGATGAGCTTAGCCCCGCCAGTGCAGGACGCAGACGAGGGTGAAGAGGCGGCGCGAGGTATCGAAATCCAGCTCCACCTTGCCGTTCAGCCGCTCGCGCAGCAATTCGCTTCCTTCATTGTGGAGGCCGCGCCGCGCCATGTCGATGGTTTCGATCTGGCTGGGCGTGGCGGTGCGGATGGCCTCGTAATAGCTTTCGCAGATCATGAAGTAGTCCTTCACGATGCGGCGGAACGGCGACATGGAGAGCCCGATCAGGGTGAGGCGGTCCTCCGCCTCGTTGAGCACGTCGAAGATCAGCCGTCCGTCGGCCGTCGAGAGCCTGAGGCGGTAGGGGCCTTGCGGATTGGCGAGAAGGGTGAAGCTGTTCTCTTCCACCAGGTCATAGATGGCGACGCGGCGCTCATGCTCGGCCTCCGGCGAGGGGCCGGGGCCGATGGTGGCATCGAGCTCGACTGCGCTCAAGCGGGTTTTCGGTTTGTCCGTCATGGCGGGAGAATAGCCGCGCCCGGGCCCTTGAGGCTAGGGGACGTCCTCTTCGTCCAGGGGATGGCTCGGCACGGCGACGGCGGCCCAGGCGGGGCCAAGATCCGCCATCTGGCATTCAAGGCATTCGACGGACAGCCGGATGGTGGCGCCTTCCGCGAAAGTGAGCAGCACCTCGCCCGAGGGCGCATCGAGCTCGGCGAAGGTGACGGAGAGGAGCGACAGCACCTCATCCTTCTCCAGATGGTTCATGTTCAATGTCTTCACCGAGAGCACGCGGTCGAAGTGCAGCCCGGTGCGGCGGCGCTGCGGCGTTTGCGTGTCGTCCCAGGCGAAGCGGTTGGCGAGGGCCACGAACTTCCGGCGCTTCGCGTCGTATGTCATGTCGCCAGCCAGCAGAACGGCGTCCTGCATCTGGGCGGAGATGATGGCGAGATCCTCGGTGTCGAGTGCTGAGAGCCTGAGCATGTGAGACATCAGCCGGAGATGCGCGCGACGTCGGCGCCGCAATTTGAAAGCTTCTCTTCCAGCGTCTCGAAGCCGCGGTCGAGGTGGTAGACGCGGCTGATCATCGTTTCGCCCGCGGCGGCAAGGCCGGCGATGACGAGGGAGACGGACGCGCGCAGGTCAGTGGCCATCACCGGTGCGCCGGTGAGCTTCTTCACGCCGCGCACTTCCGCCGTGTCGCCGTGGAGGTGGATGTCGGAACCGAGCCGGGCCAGCTCCTGCACGTGCATGAAGCGGTTCTCGAAGATCGTCTCGCGGATGATCGAGGTGCCGTTGGCCATGGTCATCATCGCCATCAGCTGCGCCTGGCAATCGGTGGGGAAGCCGGGGAAGGGCTCGGTGTCGACGCGCACGGGTTCCAGTGCCGCGCCATTGCGATGGATGCGCAGGCCGTCATTGCGCACCTCCACGTCAACGCCGGCGCGCTGCATGACGTCGATGACGGCGCCCAGGTGATTGGCATTGGCATCCTTCAGCAACACGTCGCCACCGGCCATGCCGGCGCACATGGCATAGGTGCCGGTCTCGATGCGGTCCGGGATCACGCTGTGTTCGGCGCCCTTGAGGCTGGTGACGCCCTTGATGCGCAGCGTCGAGGTGTGGATGCCCTCGATCCTGGCGCCCATCTTGACGAGGCACTCCGCGACATCGCCGATCTCGGGCTCGGAGGCGGCGTTCTCGATGATGGTGTCGCCATTCGCCAGCACGGCCGCCATGAGGGCGGCGTGGGTTGCGCCGACGGTGACCTTGTCGAACACGATATGCGCGCCCTTCAGGCCCTTCTTCGCCGAGGCGATGACGTAGCCGTTCTCGATCTCGATCGTGGCACCGAGCTTCTCCATCGCCATCAGGTGCATGTCGACGGGCCTCGTGCCGATGGCACAGCCGCCGGGCAACGACACCTTCGCTTCGCCGCAGCGGGCAAGCAGCGGCCCCAGCACCCAGAAGCTGGCGCGCATCCTGGAGACGAGGTCGTAGGGGGCGGTGGTGTCGACGATGTCCTTGGCCGAGAGATGCATGACGTCGCCCATGCCGGTCTGGCCGGCGCGCTTGCCGGCCACCGTGATGTCGATGCCGTGGTTCTGCAGGATGCGCTGGAGGAGGCGCACGTCGGCGAGGCGGGGAACATTCGAGAGTGTCAGCGTGCCGGGCGACAGCAGCGACACGATCATCAACGGCAGGGCCGCATTCTTGGCGCCCGAAATCGGAATGGTGCCGTTCAGGCGGTTGCCGCCGCGGATGCGGATACGATCCATGTCTCAGTTCCCCTGCTCGGCAGGCGGCCCGGGAATCACCCCCGGAAGGCCCGCGCGCTGCCCCGGCTTGGGCGCTAACAAGCACAGATGGCTCAATTGGGGCAACCATCCTCGTCAGGTGGCGGTTCGGGTGCCGTTTCGCCCGCCGGCCGTGCGCCGTTCTGCGCCCGGGCCTGCGCCTTGCGCCGGGCGATATTGGCCTTCAGCGCCTTGGCGAGGCGCGCCTTGCGGACGTCGGATGCGGATTTTTCTCCAGCCATCCCGGGGTTTTCGGACCGGACGGGGCAAAGGTCAAGCCGACGGGGTTGCGCTGGCCCGCCCACTGTGGCATGTGTCCGCCCGCTTCATTGGCGCGCTGCCGTAGCTCAGTGGTAGAGCACTCCCTTGGTAAGGGAGAGGTCGTGGGTTCGATTCCCCCTGGCAGCACCATTTCTCTCAATGAAATCAACAATATATGCGAGAACCGTAGCCCGAGAGGGCGCGGAATCGTTCGTATTACAAGGCTATTACATTTTCATTCTCTGGCGTCCTGCTATGATGCGCCCATGCCGAAAGACAGGGTCATCAACAGCCAGTCCTTCCAAGATGGCAAAATCGTTCTCTATCAATTGGAGAACCGTCCGAAGCAGCTTTGGCTGTGCCGTCTGAAAGTGCCCAGTGGAACTGGGTATCTGTATCGCGGCACTGGCACTTCCGACTTCTATGAAGCCCGCAAGTTTGCCGACAATCTCTATGACGAACTACGCATCAAGGTGAAGACTGGCGAAGCGATCACGGGTCAGAACTTCAAGAAGGTCTACGAAGACTTCAAAGAGAACTACCCTAAGGAAGCTTCGTCGCCCAAGAGAGCCAAAGCCGTTCTTGAGT
>CAMDBX010000066.1 GCA_945889445.1 Rhizobium sp. Q54 | reverse complement strand
TCCAGGGAAAACTGTCGATAGGTCCGGGCCATGGCAACACCATCATCTGGTGTTGCACTTCGTTTGTGAACTCAGGGGGCCCAGCTTTGGGCGCCAATCACGCGGGAAGGCGAGAAGAAAGCGGGGCCCCGGCTTTCGCCGGGGTGACGCCATGAGAGGAATTACGTCAGATATTTCCGGAAGAACCCAATCGTCCTCCCCCAGGCCAAATCCGCGGCCTCCTTGTTGTACCTGGCCGCATTGGTGTCGTTGTTGAAGGCGTGGTTCACGCCGTCATAGACGAAGGCTTCGAACACCTTGCCATCGGCCGTCAGCGCCACCTCATAGTCCTTGATGCCGGCGTTGATGCGCTCGTCGAGGCTGGCAAAGTGCAGCATGAGGGGGGCCGTTATCTTCGCCACGCCATCCTTGGGCTGCATGCCGTAATAAGAAACGCCGGCCTTGAGGTTCGGATCGCCGGTGACCGCCAGCGCGTTGACGGCACCTCCGCCCCAGCAGAAGCCCACTGCACCCACCTTGCCGTTGCCGCCCTGGATCTTGGCCAGTGCATCGACGGCGGCCGTGCTGAAGGCCACCACCGCGTCCGGCTTCAGCTCCTTGAACATCTCGCGGGCCTTCTCCTCGTCGGCAGGGGTTCCGCCCAGGGGCGTGAGATAGTCGGCACCGAAGGCGATGAAGCCCTCCTTGGCCACGCGCCGCGTCACGTCCTTGATGTGCGGGTTGAGGCCGCGGTTCTCGTGGATGACGAGGACGGCGGGATAGGTTCCCGCCGCCTTGGGCCGCACCAGGTAACCCTTGATGCCGGGCGCGATCTCTACCATCTCGGCCACGATGTCCGGGTCGTTCTCGGCAACGACCTCGGCGTGGGCGTAATTGTTCTCGAGCGCCGGGAGGAGCGCCGTGGCAGCCGCGGTGGAGCCCGCCAGCAGCGTCAAGCGCTCCAGGAAATCGCGCCGGTTCAGGCCACCATGCGTATAGCGATCGAAGAGATCGATGATTTTCTGTTCCATGGGCTCCGTTCCTCTTCCGTTCAACTGCTGCAGTCTCTAACGTGGCCCCTGGTCATCAGGATGACAATGGATTCGAACCTTCGCACCGCCGTGGCGTCCGGCATGGGCGCCGTGATCGGCGGCGAACCCATGGAGCCTGCGCATGCGCTTGCCGCACTGGCCGCCACGCCCCACCTGATCTGCCATTCCGCCTTCTTCATCGAACGGCTGGGTGTTGCCGCGCAGGCGCCACGCGCCAGCGTGCGGGCGGCACGCGAGCAGCGCCACTTCGACGTGGCAGAGCTCTTCGCCTTCGTCTGCCCTGCCCGCTTCGCCACGCCCACGCCCGTGGGCTTCGCCCGCTCGCTGGCGCTGGAACCCGGCACGGACGACGAAGAGACCGTGCGCCTCATCGCCGAGGACCTGCTCAACCGCCTGTCAAACAAGCATTATCCGCTGCTGCGCGAGACGGCGGAGAACGCCACCTTCCTCGCCCGCGCCAAGTGGCCCTGGGCTGAAGTGGTGATGCGCGCGCTGATGAAGGCCAATCCGAAAATGGATGTCGGCTCCTTCGCCACCGGCCTCAATGCCTGGGACCGGATCGACGAATGGGAAGAAGACGGCGGCCGCGCGCCCGGCAGGCAGGATGCCATTTCACCCGAAGAGGCGCAGCGCTTCCTGCGCGACGTGCTGGGCTCAGGATCTGAGCAGCGCGCCTCGCAGGCGGCCTATGCGGGTTCCGCCACCTTCGCCTTCCAGCCGCGCCAATCAAAAGAGATCAACAATATTTTACTCGCTGAAGCCGGCACCGGGCTGGGCAAGACGTTGGGCTATCTTTCACCGGCTTATCTTTGGGCGAAGAAGAACAACGCCCCCGTGTGGGTCTCGACCTACACCAAGAACCTGCAGCGCCAACTCGACCAGGAAACCTCCCGCCTGATCGAGAACCCGGAGGAGCGGCAGGGCCAGATCGTCATCCGCAAGGGCCGTGAGAACTATGTCTGCTTGCTCAACATGCAGGAGGTGTTCGGCCGCCTCACCTCCGCCAACCCGCGCACCGCATTGCTGGCCGCCCTCATCTCGCGCTGGGCCCGCTTCACGCGCGACGGCGACATGGTGGGCGGCGACTTCCCCAGCTGGATCCTGTCGCTGTTCAACGACCTTGCACTCGACGGCGAGTCACGCGGCGTCACCGCGCAGTCGCTGGGCCTCACCGACCGGCGCGGCGAATGCATCTATTCGGCCTGCCCGCATTACCGCCGCTGCTTCATCGAGCGTTCGGTGCGCGCCGGGCGCAATGCCTCGATCGTCATCGCCAACCACGCCCTCGTGCTGCACCAGGCCGCCGTCGACCACGCGCTGGGCGTGGCCACGACAGAGGAAGAGGAAGCGGCCCCCGGCGGCATTCGCCGCATCGTCTTCGATGAGGGGCACCATTTGTTCGATGCCGCGGACTCGGCCTTCTCCGGCCACCTCACGGCACTCGAAACTGCCGAACTGCGCCGCTGGATTCGTGGGCCCGAAGCCGAGCGCCGCCGTGGGCGTGGGTTATCTGACCGCATCGGCGACCTGCTCGGTGAAGACGAGATCGGCCAGAAACTGCTCCAGCAGGTGCTGCGCGCCGCGATGGCGCTGCCGGGCCCTGGCTGGACAAGGCGCGTGCAGGCGGGGCAGCCTGACGGTCTGGCCGAAGACTTCCTCTCGCTCGTCCGCAACCAGGTGCTGGCGCGGGCCGAGCAGAACGCCGGCTCCGGCCACACCATCGAAGCCGACTGTCTGCCGCTGATCGACGGCCTCGCCGGCGCGGCGGAAGAACTGATGGGCGCCTTGCTCGACCTGAAGAAGCCCATGTCGGCACTGGCCAACGCACTCGCCAAGAAGCTCGATGAGCAGGCTGAGGACTTGTCCACCTATGACCGCGGCCGGATCGAAGCCATCTCGCGCTCGCTGAAGCGGCGCGGCGAGCTGATGGTGGGCGCGTGGGTCGACATGCTGAAGCGGTTGCTGGAAGAAAAGCACCCGCTGTTCGTCGAGTGGTTCGACATCGAGCAGGCCTTCGGCCGCGAGCATGACGTTGGCCTGCACTCGCACTGGCTGGACCCGACGGAGCCGATGGCGCTCGCCGTGCTCAGGCAGGCAGACGGCATCGTCATCACCTCCGCCACGCTGAAGGACCGGCCGCCGGATGTTCCTGACGACTGGGCCAATGCCGAGATGCGCACCGGGGCAGTGCACCTACCCTACCCCGTAAAGCGCGAGAGCTGGGACTCGCCCTTCGACTATCCGGATGCAAGCCGCGTCATCGTGGTGACGGACGTGAACCGCGAGGACATGGACCAGGTGGCCGCAGCCTATCGCGAACTCTTTCTCGCGGCGGGTGGCGGCGGCCTGGGGCTGTTCACCGCCATCTCGCGGTTGCGCGCGGTGCACAAGAAGCTGGTGAAGCCCTTGGCCAATGCCGGCCTGCCGCTTTACGCCCAGCACGTGGACCCGATGGACACGGGAACACTGGTCGACATGTTCCGCGCCGAGCGTGACGCCTGCCTCCTCGGCACCGACGCTGTGCGCGACGGCGTGGACGTGCCGGGAGATTCGCTGCGCCTCATCGTGCTCGACCGCGTGCCCTGGGGAACGCCCACCATTCTCGAGCGCGCCCGCAAGGAGGCCTTCGGCGGCAATGCCTATACCGACATGGTGGTGCGACTCAGGCTGCGCCAGGCCTTCGGCCGGCTGATCCGCCGCGCCGGCGACCGCGGCCATTTCGTGATCCTCGACCCCCGCCTTGCCTCGCGCTTCCTCACGGCTTTCCCGCCGGGCGTCACCGTGTCGCGGCTGGGCCTCGTCGATGCCATCGACGCGGTGCGCGGCCAACTGGACAATTTGCGCTCCAGCACCTAACAGTCGGGGCACAGGAGAACCAGCATGCCCGGCACCATCTCGACTGAACAGGCGCTCATCTACACCATGGTCACCATGTCCGGGGTGGAGGGCAAGATCAACGCGATCGAACTGGCGGAGATCCGCGAACTGGTGCAGACCCTGCCGATCTTTGGCGACTTCGACGAGCACCGCCTGCTGGGTGTCGCCCAGGAGGCGGGTGATATCTTGCAGGACAGCGAGGGCCTGAACGCCATCCTCGGCCTCATCAAGGGCGCGCTGAAGCCCAGGCTGCGGGAAACGGCCTATGCGCTGGCGGTTGAAGTCGCCGCCTCCGACCTGGCGGTCGGCAAGGAGGAACTTCGCTTCCTCGCCATGCTGCGTGACACCCTGGGGCTGGACAAGCTGGTGACGGCAGCGCTGGAACGCTCGGCGATTGCCCGGTACCAGACGGAATAGAAATATTGCGCCATCATCCCGGCGAAGGCCGGGATCCCGCTTTCTTTCTCAGCACATGATTCCAAAGCTGGACCCCGGCCTTCGCCGGGGTGACGCCCATCTGAGGGATTTTTCTTGACTTTATTCCTACGATGTGCTGCATTCGCAGCCTCTTGCCCGCTGCTGATTGACATCGTGAATCACGACCCAAACGCCCGCCTCTCCAGCGACGGCATGCGGGTGGCGAAGGTTATTCCACGGGCGATGAAGAAGATGTTCAACGCCGCCCAGAGCCCGTGGTTGCCATAGCGCCCCTCGAGCGTCCACCAGGCCAGCATGAACACGCCGAGCGACACGATCATCATGTTGCGCATGTCCTTTGTCGCCATGGCACCGGTGAAGATGCCGTCGAACTGGAAGCAGATGACGCCGAGCACGGGCGACACCGCAACCCAGGGAAGATAGGTTCGCGCGGTCTCCCGCACCTCGGGGCTCAGCGTCATCAGGTCAACGAGTGTTGGTCCGAAGACCCAGATGATCAGTGAACAGACGATGCCCAGCACCATGGCCCAGACGCTAGTGAGCCACACCGCTGCCCGGAAGCGCTGCCGGTTCCTCGCGCCCACCGACTGGCCGACGAGGGCTTCGGAGGCATAGGCGAAACCGTCGATCAGATAGGCGGACACCTCGAACAGGTTGAGGAGGACGGCATTGGCCGCAACGACCACGTCCCCTGCCCTGGCCCCGCGCGCGGTGAAGAAGGTGAAGGCGAAGACAAGGCACAGCGTGCGGATCATGACGTCGCCGTTCATCAGCAGCGTGCGCTTGAGGCGGACGGGATCGAGGATGCGCGGCCAGGAGATGTGGGTTCCCATGCCGCGCAGGATCATCGCCGCCAGCACCAGCGCCAGGGTCACCGCCGACCACTCGGCAATCAGCGCCGCGAGGCCCACGCCATCCGACGTCATGCCCAGCCCCAGCACGAAGAAGGCCGAGAGCGCCATGTTGGTGAGGTTCAGGAACAGCTGCACCACGAAGGCCAGCTTGGCGCGTGACTGGCCGATGAACCAGCCCATGACGCAGTAATTGGAAAGCGCCGCCGGCGCGGCGAAGATGCGGTAGTTGAAATAGGTCTCGCCATGCGCGCGGATTTCCGGCGAGCCGCCGACGAGGTTGAACGCCGCCTCGCGGATCAGCGGCGACAACAGGACGAGACCGATGCCCGCCGCGAGCCCAATCATCAAAGCGCGAATGAGCACGGCGACGAGTTCCGTACGGTCGCCTGCCCCAAGCGCCTGGGCGGAGAGGCCGCCGGTGGACATGCGCAGGAAGCCGAAACCCCAGAAGATGAAGGAGAAGATGAGCGCACCGACCGCGATGGCACCAATGTAATAGGGTTCCTTCAACTGGCCGATGACGGCGGTGTTGACGACGCCGATCAAGGGCTCCGAGACGTTGGAGAGCATGATCGGCACCGCAACGGTCAGGACCGAACGATGCGTCACCCGGGCTTGAGGGTCGAAGGACATGCGCCGGTGTTGCTTCTCCCCGCGCCCCAAGTCAAGCTGAGGCACCCATGAGCCTGCAAGAATGAGCCTGCCGCAACGCTTCCTCGACTGGTTTTCCCTGCGTGGCTGGGCGCCGCGCGCGCACCAGCTGCGCGTGCTGGACCATGCCGAGCGCCGCGAAAGCGTGTTGCTGATCTCGCCCACCGGCGGCGGCAAGACCCTCGCGGGCTTCCTGCCGAGCCTGGCGGAGATCACCGCGCGCGGCTCGGGCGAAGGCATCCACACGCTCTACATCTCGCCGTTGAAGGCGCTGGCGGTGGACATTGCCCGCAACCTCGAGGCGCCGATTGCCGAGATGGGGCTTCCGGTGATCGTCGAGACGCGGACGGGCGACACGCCGCATTCCAAGCGCGTGCGACAGCGGCAGAAGCCGCCCGACATCCTCATCACCACACCGGAGCAGGTCTCGCTTCTGGTGGCCGACCCGCATGCCGCACACCTGCTGAAGGGGCTGCGCACGGTGATCCTTGACGAGTTGCATTCCATGGTGACGTCGAAGCGCGGCGTTCTGCTGTCACTCGCCCTCGCCCGTGTTCAGGCATTGGCGCCAGAGGCGATCCGCATCGGGCTTTCGGCGACGGTGGCGGACCCCGATGCGCTGCGGGCCTGGCTGGTGCCGACGGGAGCGGAACCGGCACCGCTGGTGCTGGGACAGCCGGGCGCGAAGCCCAATATCCGCATCCTGTCTTCCGTCGAGCGCGTGCCGTGGTCGGGGCATTCGTCGATCTATGCAATCCCGGAAGTCTATGAGGAAATCAGACGCGCGAAGATGACGCTCGTCTTCGTCAATACGCGGAGCCAGGCGGAACTGGTGTTCCAGGCGCTGTGGGAAGCCAATGACGACAACCTGCCGATTGCGCTCCACCACGGCTCGCTCGACGTGGGGCAGCGGCGCAAGGTGGAGGCGGCGATGGGTGAAGGCCGCTTGCGCGCCGTGGTCTGCACATCGACGCTCGAACTCGGCATCGACTGGGGCGACGTGGACCTTGTGGTGCATGTGGGTGCCCCCAAGGGGTCAAGCCGGCTGCTGCAGCGGATCGGCCGATCCAACCACAAGCTGGACCTGCCGTCGCAGGCGCTGCTCGTTCCGTCCAACCGTTTCGAGGTGCTGGAATGCCAGGCAGCGCTGCAGGCAGCTGAGGTCAATGCGCAGGACACCGAATACCCGATGGTGTTGAAGATGGACGTGCTGGCCCAGCACATATTATGCCGGGCCTGCGCGGGGCCGTTCCATCCGGATGAGCTGTTCGCGGAAATCTCAAGCGCATGGACCTACCGCAAATTGACGCGCGACGAGTTCGACACGGCCGTCGACTATGTGGCGACCGGCGGTTACGCGCTGCGCGCCTATGAACGCTATGCGAAGCTGAAACTGCAGGCAGACGGCACGCTGCGGCTGGCGCATCCGCGCCTCGCCATGGCCTATCGCCTCAACATGGGCACCATCGTGGAGGACGAGATGCTGAAAGTGCGCCTGGCGCATGTGAAACGCAGACTGGGAAAGCGTGTTGTCGTGGGCGGCCGCGTGCTGGGCGAGGTGGAGGAATGGTTCGTCAGCCAGCTGACAGTAGGCCAGACCTTCGTCTTCGCCGGCGAGGTGCTGCGCTTCGAGGGGCTGGACGAGTTCGGTGCACTCGCCTCGCGGTCTAACGACCGGGAGCCGATGGTGCCGTCTTACCAGGGCGGCAAGTTTCCGCTGTCTACTTACCTCGCCGAGCGGGTGCGGCAGATGCTGGCCGATCCTGCGGCGTGGAATGGCCTGCCGCCGCAGGTCAAGGCATGGCTGTCATTGCAGCGCTTTCGTTCGGTGGTGCCGAAGGCGGGCGAGATGCTGGTGGAAACTTTCCCGCGCGCCGACAAGCACTACATGGTGTGTTACCCCTTCGAGGGCCGCCTCGCGCACCAGACGCTGGGCATGCTGCTGACACGCCGGCTGGAGCGTGCGGGAATGCAGCCCTTAGGGTTCGTCGCATCCGAATATGCCCTCGTGATCTGGATGGTGCGCGACCTGTCACTCGCCGTCTCGTCAGGCCGCATCGTGCTCGGGCGGTTGTTCGACGAGGACATGATGGGCGACGACCTCGAGGCGTGGATGGCGGAGTCGGCCCTCATGAAGCGCACCTTCCGCAATGCGGCCATCATCGCCGGGCTGATCGAGCGCCGCCAACCGGGCAAGGAGAAGACGGCGCGGCAGATGACGGTGAACACCGACCTGATCTACGACGTGCTGCGCACCCACCAGCCCGACCACCTGCTGCTGCGCGCGGCTTGGGACGACGCGGCGGAAGGGCTGATTGACGCCTTCCGGCTGGGCGCCATGCTGAGGCGCATCAAGGGGCAAATCCTGCACAAGCCGCTCGACACCGTGTCGCCGCTGTCGGTTCCCATCCTCTTGGAGATCGGCCGCGAATCGGTTTACGGCGAAGGCCATGATGCCCTTCTCGCCGAAGCCGCGAACGCCCTCATCGACGAGGCCATGCGGCTTGTCTAGGTCCCACCGCATTACATTGTCCGGCGTCGACTTCATCCCCGACCTGTCGGGCGCGCTGTTTGCGCCGGAGTTTGGCGCGTTGCTGGTGGCCGACCTGCACCTCGAGAAGGGCACGAGCCTTGCCAGACGCGGCGTGCATCTGCCGCCCTATGACACGCGCGAGTCCCTGTTGCAGTTGCAGGCAGTTGTCGGATCCACGCAGCCGCGGCGACTGATTTTCCTCGGCGACAGCTTCCATGACGGTGCGGCGCGCGAGCGCATCGATGCTTCGGACCTGGCTCTGCTGCGCGCCATCACGGCCAGGGCCGAGACGGTGTGGATCACCGGCAATCATGATCCGGAACCGCCTGAGGACGTGGGTGGTATCATCATCGAGGAGATGGCGCTCGGGCCTGTCACGCTGCGCCACCAGCCGAAGGCGTTGCGCGAAGTCGAGGCAGAGATTTCAGGCCATCTGCACCCGGCGGCGGCGATACAGGCGCGCGGCCAGCGCATCCGCCGCCGCTGCTTCATCGCCGATGCACGCCGGCTGATCATGCCGGCCTTCGGCAGCTACACCGGTGCGCTGAGCGTGCGATCGGAGGCCTTCGAGGGATTGTTCGGCGATTTCCATGTGTGGATGATCGGCGACAAGGCCGTCCACCGCTTTCCCGCCGCGCAGGTCAGGTAGCGAGTACCGCGAGAAGGGCCGCGACCAGCGCCACCACCACGCCCGCGGTGAGGATCATGCGCAGGCGGCCGAACCAGGCGGGAAGCCGGCCCGAATCGACGCTCATCACGTCCCACAGGCCCTGCACCAGGAAGCCGGCGATGAGCATGGCGAGCGCCGGGATGGCGGGAAGGAAGGCGGCCGAAAGCCCGGCGAGCGACCCCATGACGCTGGCGGCGAATTCCGGCGCCTGGCGGCCCGTGCCATAGGGGCCGATGGCAGTGCCCCAGCGGATGCCGCTGAGGAAGGACAGGATGATCGCCCCGTAGATCACCACCAGCCGCAGACCCGTTTCCGGCGGCAGCAGCGGCAGCCGGACCCACAGGGACGCGGCCCCCGCAGCAAAGGGGATGAGGCCGGCGAGGCCGAGCACGAGGGCGGCGGTGGGAATTCTGCCGGTGAGGGAATGATCGCTCATGCCATCTTTTGGCCCGATGGGGCCTGCGAGGCAAGGGCTAGGACGAGGACTTCACCGCGGTGCTTCGGGCGTCGTTCCAGTTTGGGTCGATGACCGTCACCACATTGCCGCTATCGTCGGACGGCGTGACGAGCCATGCCGCAAGGCGAGCGTCGGCGGCGCGCAGATCGGCGTCCGGCAGGTTCTTTGCCAGCGTGGCGGCGCGCTGCACGGAACCCGGATCGCCCTGCCGGGCCGACAGCGAATACCAGACATAGGCCTCCTCGGCGCTGGGCGGCGTGCCGAGGCCACGCTCATAGAGGATGGCGAGGTTGAACTGGCTGTCGGCGAAGCCGCGTTCGGCGGCGGCCTTGAACCAGCGGAACGCCCGGTCGAAATCGGCAGGGCCTGCCTTGTCGCCGGCCAGCAGCACGGCGGCGTTGTGCATGGCCTTGACGTTGCCGCCCAGTGCGGCGCGCTCATACCACGTCAAGGCCTGCACCGGATCGGCGGCAACGCCCTTGCCGAGTTCATAGAGCGTCGCCAGCCGGTACTGCGCCGGGGCGAGGCCGCGCGCGGCGGCCTGTCGGTACCATGCGAAAGCCTGGCCGAAGTCCTGCGCCACGCCCTGCCCGTCGAGGTAGCGGCCCGCAACGATGAACTGGGCGCGGGCATCGCCACTGGCGGCAGCGCTGCGCAGTGCCTGGGCTCCGGCCGCGGGCGGCGGCATTTCAAGCTTCGCGTCCACCGGACCAGACACCGCGGTGGCCAGCGTCTCAGGCTGCAGTGAACCGGTGACGATGGGGTCCGGCGGTTGCACCAGCAAACCGCCCTTGGCCTGGGCGACGGCGGGCGCGGGCATGGCGGCAGGGGACACGGCGACGGCGGGCCGGGCCGGCGCCTCGATGCGGCCCGATTGCTGGACGGCCGGGGCCGAGGGCGCGGAGAGGCTGCGATAGGCGAAGACCGATGCGGCAACCAGCAGCACCATGCCGGCGACGATCAGCGTGCGGCGGCCCGACGCCGGAGCGACAGCGGCCGCAGCCGGAGCCTCCTCGCGCCGGGCGGCCCCGGCGCGCATGCTGCGCAGGCGCTGCAGGAAGGACAACCGGGCAGGCTTCGGTTCCGAGCCTGGCTGGGTGAGCACGGCATATTCGGCACGCAGGGCAGAAGGCCGCGTGGCGGCGGCCTGGGCAGCGCGGCGGGCGGCGGCGATGAAGTCGTCAGCCCCTGACAGCGGATCCTGCGCGCCAACATGCGACGGTTCGTCAGCAAGCGGTTCGGCGCTGGCGGCGACTTCGGCCCGTTGTGGTTCCACGGCCGGCGGCACGGCGGCGGCGGGCACGGAACGCTGGGTGGATTCGAGCTCGGCAATCTTTTCGACGATCTCGGCCAGCGTCTCATGCACGGCTTCGAATGTATCCTGGTGGCGGCGCTCGGCGGTGGAGGCGCTGTCGCGGATGGCACGCAGCCCATCCTCGAGTGCCTGCAGTTCCGGCGAGGGGCCGGCAAAGGCCTGCGGCGGCTGGTAACGCTCCAGCGCGCGGGTGGCCGCGGCATCCGCCGCATCGCCGAGCGACACGCGCGTCTGCTCAAGCGAGTCGTAGAGCTGGCGGATCGCCTGCTCCATGGTTTCGAGATGGCCAAGCTGCTGTTCGGTCTGGGCCACGCGGTCGTTGACCGCGGCGATGCTCTCCTCCAGGCGGCCAAGCGCCTGACGGTCGCCCTGCAGACGCATCGCCTCGGCAAGGCGGTGGTCGAGTTCGGCGATGCGCTGCTCCAGCGCACCCACCTGCGGCTCCTCGCGGCTGGCGGCGGCGGCCTGCTCAAGGCGGCGATTGATGTCGCCCAAACGTTTGTCCATGTCGGCAAGCGGACGCATGTCCGGTCCCTGCGCCACGCGGGCCGACAGCTGCTCGATGGCGGCGCGCAGCGACTGCACGTCGCGCTCGCTGGCGGCACCGGCCTTCACGTCGTCCATGCGGCGGGCAAGACCCGCCATGTCGCCGTGGAGCCTGGCAATCTCGGTGGCCACCACCGAGGGGGCGTTGGCGGCGGCGGCCTGCGCCTCCTTGAGCGAGGCGAGCATGCGGGTTTCCACCTCGCGCAATTCGCCGCGCAACGCGGTGACGGCGGAGGCCTGTGCCTGGTTGGCCATCTGCTGGGCATTGCCGCGCACACTCTCGATGCGCTCGGTCATCAGCCCTTCGGAGCGCTGGATGCGGTTGACCATGTCGGCAAGCCGACTTTCGAGGCCCGCCAGCACCGGCGCGGCGCGCAATATGTCATCGCCGCTGGGCGCGCCGTGGTGCTCGGCGAGGTCCGCCATGCGGTCCTGCATGGACTTGAGCGAGTCGCGGGTGCGCTTCTCGCTGCCTTCAATGTGTTCCACCACCTGGCGGATGGCGTTCTCGAGCGCGGGGTAGCCGGGCACGTCCTCGGCGCGCTCATAGCCGCCGGGGCGGCCGAGTTGCGAGATCTGGCGGGCAAGAATGGTGAGCCGGTCGTTGACGGCGGTCAGCGCCTCAACCGTCTGGCGTTCGTTTTCCTCGATGCGTCCGACGATCCGCTCCAGTGCCTCGCGTTCGACCGCGGGACTGCGCTCCTGCGCCTGCGGGGCCGAGTGGCGCTCGCGCTGGGCAAGGTCGGCCAGTTGCTGGGCGATGTCCTGCAGGCGCAGCGCGTTATCGTCACGGCGCTCGGCACGGGGCGTGGGCGGGCGAGGGCTGACGTTGGGACGGGAAGGTTCTGGGGGCAGCGGCGAAGAGGACACGAAGTTTTCCCATGGGTGAGAATCAGCCTGTTCACCAACATTATGCGCGCTCTGATCGAAAATCACGCTATTTAACCATTCCCCCAGCGTGAGGCCGGCGCGCCGAGCCGCAAGCTTCGCGGCCTCGCGGGCCTCGGGCTCGATGCCCTTGACGCTCCAGGGAATGCCCGGTTTCATGATCGTCTTCGTCTTTCAGTTGTCTGCGCCGCCGGATTTGCGAGCATGAGAATGGCGCAGGAAGAGCCGCCCCGAAGGTTAAGGAATTCGGTAAATATTCGGTTAAGCGGTTGTTCTTTTGTACGATTTTGATGAAGTAACGCCTGCCGGGGATTGTGAACTTAACCGTTTGGAGGGGTTCGGACCGTTAAATTTGACGCAGGGGGATACACAAGGCCCTCCAGCGGGTTTATATGAGCATCAAGGGCCCGAGCGACTCGACCTACCGGAGCGAACGAACATGAGCGTGACTGACACCACCGAGCGATCCAAGCGCGACCGTACCTATTCGATCACCGAGCTGTGTCGTGAATTCGACGTCACCCCCCGCACCCTGCGCTTCTACGAGCAGAAGGGATTGCTGCACCCCGCCCGCCGCGGCTGGACACGCCTGTTCAGCTATCGTGACCGGGCCCGCCTGCAGCTGATCCTGCGCGGCAAGAAGGTCGGTTTCGCGCTCGAAGAGATCAAGGAGATGCTCGATCTCTACAACCTGCGCGACGGGCAGCTGACGCAGCTGCGCATTGCCTCCACCAAGATGCGCGAACGCCTTGAGGCGCTGCGCCAGCAGCGCGTGGAACTCGAGGACGCAATCGGCGACCTGGAGCGCACCGTCGTCGTCGTCGACGGCATGCTGAAGGAACGCGAAGCCGCGCAGCCCAAGGCTGCGAACAGCTAAGTTCCGCCGAAGCCTTGCAGAGTTCAGGCATCCGGGTGAAAACCCGGGTGCCCTTTTTTACTTCTGATCGGACCCTCGACCCATGTCGCTTGCCTATGTGCTGAACCCGCTCGACCGCCGCGCCAACGACCGGCCGAATGCCGAATGGGTTTTGCAGCAGCGGCGGCGTGCCGATGCGAAGCTGATCCGCATTGCGGGCGATGCGGCGTTGCTGCAAGGCGGACGGCTGGTGACGGACAACGATGCAACAGCAGAGTCCGCGGTGTTCCTTGGCCTCGATGCGCAGGATGTGCCGTGGTTCGCCTTCCGCACCGAAGCGGCGGACGGCATGCGCGACCTGCGCAGCCTGGCTATGGAAGAAGCCTTGCCGGCAGCGGAGCTCGGCATGCTTGCACAGGCGCGCTCGCTGCTGCAGTGGCATGAGCGGCGAACCTATTGCTCCAACTGCGCTGCCAGGCTTGAGGTAGCCGATGCCGGCTACCGCCGCCACTGCCCCGGCTGCGGCATGGACCACTTTCCGCGCACCGACCCCGTGGCGATCATGGTGGTGCGGCACCAGGGCAGCATCCTGCTCGGGCGGCAGTCGTCGTGGAAGCCGGGCATGTATTCCGCTTTGGCAGGCTTCGTCGAACCCGGCGAGACCATCGAGGACGCGGCACGGCGCGAGGTGTTCGAGGAGTCGGGCGTCAGGGTCGGCGCGGTGCGCTATGTGACGAGCCAGCCATGGCCCTTCCTGTCGAACCTGATGATCGGCCTCATCGGCGATGCGGTGTCGACCGAGATCAAGCTCGACGAGAACGAGCTCGAGGATGCGCGCTGGTTCTCGGCAGAAGAGGCCCGGATGATGATGGACCGCACGCACCCCGACGGGCTTTACGCCGCCAACCCCTATGCCATTGCGCACGAACTGGTGCGGGTGGCTCTGGAGGGATAACTCCGACGCTCGCCTTGCGCGGACTTGATCCGCGCATCTTCTTCACCTTTGCCAGAGAAAAGGACGCCCGGGTCAAGCCTGCACGAGGTGAAAACAGAGCGTGAGGTGCGAAGGACTCGCGGGCTTACAGCTTCTCGAACCGCTTGGCGATTTCGGCCCGGTGCGGCGAAGCCTTGTAGATGCCGAGGACGCGCAGATAGCTGGTGAAGAACTCGAGCTCTTCCATCGCCAGCCTGACGTTCCTCTCCGAGGGGTGGCCCTCGATGTCGGCATAGAATTGCGTGGCCGAGAACTGTCCCTCGATCTGGTAGGATTCGAGCTTGGTCATGTTGACGCCATTCGTCGCGAAGCCGCCCATCGCCTTGTAGAGGGCGGCAGGAACGTTCCGTACACGGAAGACGAAGGTTGTCATCACCGGCACGTCCTCGGGCTCGGCGTCCTGGGGGGTGGGAGAGAGCACCACGAAGCGCGTGGTGTTGTGGCTCTCGTCCTCGATGTCCTCGCGGATCACCTCGAGGCCATAGATTTCGGCGGCGAGCTTCGATGCGATGGCGGCCTGCGACGGATCACGCGATTCCGAAAGCTCGCGTGCCGCACCCGCCGTGTCGGCGGCGACGACGGGCTTGAGGCCTAGCTCGCGGATCACCTTGCGGCATTGGCCCAGCGCATGCACATGGCTGCGCACGATCCTGATCTTCGAGCGGTCAACCCCCGGCACGGCCATCAGTTGGTGGTGAACGGGAAGGAAGTGTTCGCCGATGATGTAGAGGTTGGTGCGCGGCAGCAGGTGATGGATGTCGGCCACGCGGCCCGCCACCGAATTGTCGATGGGAATCATGGCCAGCGCCGCCTCGCCCTCGGCCACCGCCTGGAAGGCATCCTCGAAGGTGCCGCAGGGCATGGGCTCATAGGTGGGATAGGCTTCGATGCAGGCGATGTGCGAATTGGCACCGGGTTCGCCCTGGTAGGCGATCTTCAGGGGCATCAGGCTTTCCTCAGCATGCGGCGGGCGGTTTCAAGTTCACTGGGCGTATCGACGCCGAGCGGCACCGTGTCAACCCGCACCACGACGATGCGCATGCCATTGTCGAGGGCGCGCATCTGCTCGAGCTTGCGGTCCGCCTCCCGCTCGCTGACGGGCAGCGATACGAAACGCTCCAGCACCGGGCGCTTGTAGGCGTAGACGCCGATGTGGTGCCAGAAGGGTGCGTTGTGTCCCGGCCCCACGCGGCGCACGAAGTCACGCGCGAAGGCCACCTCGCGCTCATCACTCAACGGGGCGATGGCCTTCACGATGTTGGGGTTGGCGACATCCTCGTCGCGCTCGATTCGGGCCGCGATCGTCGAGATGTCGGCAGGCTCGTTGGTGAGGCCGGCGAGGCAGCGCTGGATTGACAGGGAATCGATTGTCGGCAGGTCGCCCTGCAGGTTCACCACATATTCGAAGCGGCCCTGGGGGTCGCGCAGCGACAGCGCCTCGGCGATGCGGTCAGACCCGGAGGGCAGCGCGGGATTGGTGACGATGGCATCGCCGCCCTGGGCGCGCACGGCATCGGCGATCTCGACTTCGGCCGCCGCCACCAGCACCTGGCCGATGTTGGCCTCCACCGCCCGCTTCCAGCACTGGACGATCATCGGCAGGCCGTTGATGTCGGCCAGAGGCTTGCCGGGCAGCCTTGTGGAGGCCATCCGGGCGGGGATGAGGACGATGGTATTCCGGTTATCAATCATGGAGTTAGCATCGGGCGCGGCAAATTGATACAAACCTCCCTTACACTATTGCGGCGGCGCGGAGAAAGCACTAGTTTCCGCGCCCGACGACGGCTCAAGGGGTTTCTACCTTCATGGACAGCTTTGAATTCAACAAGATCGCAGGCGCGGTGCTGGGAACGGCGCTGGTTGTTTTCGGCCTGAACGAGTTGAGCAAGATCATCTACCACGCACCCGAGCCGGAAAAGCCGGGCTTCGCCATCGAAGTGGCCGAGGCGCCCGGAAGTGGCGAAGCCGCCGCCGAAACGCCGGCAGCACCGGCCGAATCGCTCGGAACCCTGCTGGCCTCGGCCGATGCCACCAAGGGCCAGGCCGTGTTCAAGGCCTGCGCCGCCTGCCATGACCCGTCCAAGGACGGCCCCAACAAGGTTGGCCCCAACCTGTGGGGCATCGTTGGCCGCATGCATGGCGTCCATGAGGGCTTCGCCTATTCCGAGGCCATGGCGGCTCTCAAGGACAAGCCCTGGAGCTACGAGGCTTTGAACGAATTCCTGATCAAGCCGTCAGCTGCGGTGCCCGGCACCAAGATGGCTTATGGCGGCCTCAAGAAGGACGCCGACCGCGCCAACCTGCTGGCCTATCTGGCCACGCTGTCGGACAGCCCGGTGCCCTTCCCCGCCCCGTAAAGGCCGTAAATCTAACTGAAATTTAACACCGGCAAGCCGCTTGCCGGTGTTTTCTTTTGGGGTGCGGCTTGCTTATCTTGAACCCCGTTCCGCCAGGAGTTTCCGCACCCATGACCCTCTCCCGCCGCACCCTGCTGAGGCTCGCCTCGTTTGCGCCTGCCGCCAAGCTCGTGGGCATCCAGATGGCCCACGCGGAAGACCGCGACTTCCGCCACGCGCTCACCCTGTTCGAGGACATCAAGTATCCCGCCGGCTTCAAGCACTTCGACTATGTGAATCCGGCCGCCCCGAAGGGCGGGCGCGTGCGCTTCGGTCTTGTCGGCTCGTTCGACAACCTCAACCCCTACACCTTCAAGGGCGAGTCGGGCGGTGCCGTGCAGAACGACACGCTGCTGACATCCGCCCTCGATGAGCCCTCGACCGAATATGGCCTGGTGGCCAGCGGCGTGTGGCACCCCGAGGATCGCTCCATGGTGGCCTATCGCCTCCGGCCCGAGGCGCGCTTCCATGACGGCTCGGCCATAACCCCTGACGACGTGATCTGGTCGATGCAGGCGCTGCGTGATGCCAACCCCTTCTACAATGCCTATTACAAGAACATCACCAAGGCCGAGCAGACGGGCGATCACGAGGTCACCTTCACCTTCGCGCAGAAGGGCAACCGCGAACTGCCGCTGATAACCGGCCAGCTTCCCGTGCTCTCCAAGGCGTGGTGGACGGGCAAGGACGCCAAGGGCAAGCAGCGCAGCATCCAGGAGACGAGCTTCGAGGTGCCCCTGGGCTCCGGCGCCTATGTGGCCGAGGACGTGAAGCTCGGAACCTCGATCCGCATGAAGCGCGTGGTCGACTACTGGGGCAAGGACCTGGCGGTGAACGTCGGTCAGAATAACTTTGGCGCCATCGATTACATTTACTTCCGCGATGCCAACGTGGCCTTCGAGGCCTTCAAGGGCGACCAGTATGACTGGCGCACCGAGACGTCCTCGAAGAATTGGGCCACGGGTTATGACTTCCCCGCGGTGAAGAACGGCCGCGTGGTGAAGGAAGAGATCAAGCTCCGCCAGGTCGAGGGCATGCAGGGCTGGGCGCTGAACCTGCGCCGCAACAAGTTCCAGGACGCGCGCGTGCGCCAGGCGCTGAACCTCGCCTTCGATTTCGAGTGGGCCAACCAGAACCTGTTCTACGGCCAGTACACGCGCTCGCGCAGCTACTTCAACAATTCCGAGATGGAGGCGAAGGGACTGCCCTCAGAGGCGGAGCTGGCGCTTCTCAACCCGCTGAAGGACCAGCTGCCGGCGGAAGTCTTCACCACCGAATATGCCAACCCGTTGAACGACACGCCGCAGAACAAGCGCAAGAACCTGCGCGAAGCGGCGAAGCTTCTGACCGATGCCGGCTGGGCCATCACCCAGGACGGCGGCCGCAACGTGCTGAAGAACGCCAAAGGCGAGCAATTGACCGTCGAGTTCCTGCTCGACTCGCCGCTGTTCGAGCGCATCGCGCTGCCCTACCAGCAGAGCCTGGAACTGCTCGGCATCGGCGTTGCCATCAAGACGGTGGACAGCGCACAATATGAGCGCCGCACCCAGACATTCGACTACGACATCATCGTCGGAAACTGGGGGCAATCGTTGTCACCCGGCAATGAGCAGCGCGAGTTCTGGGGCAGCGAGGCCGCAAGCCGCAACGGCAGCCGCAACTATGTGGGCATTTCGAATCCGGCGATCGACAAGCTGGTCGAGGCACTGATCTTCTCACCCGACCGCGAAAGCCTCGTTACCGCCTCGAAGGCGCTCGACAGGGCGCTGATCTGGAACCATTATGTCGTTCCCATGTGGTACATCGATTATGATCGCACGGCGCGCTGGGACCGTTTCGGCCGCCCTGAAAAACTGCCTGATCTCTCCACCGGCTTCCCCACCATCTGGTGGTGGGACGAGGAGAAGGCCAAGAAGGTTGCGGCGAAGTGAGGCATGTCGCTGCGGCGGTTCTCGCACTTGCCATTGGCGCAGCGGCAGCGAATGCCGAGCCGCGCCACGGCATCTCCGCCTTCGGTGATCTCAAATATCCAGCCGACTTCACGCACTTCGACTATGTGAACCCCGATGCACCGAAGGGCGGCAGGATCGCCACCATCGGCACTGCGGCCATCAACACCTTCGACAGCTTCAACGGCTATATCCTGAAGGGTGACCCCGCGCAGGGGCTGGCCCTGCTGTTCGACACCCTGATGGTGCCGGCCAATGACGAGCCGGGTTCGCTCTATGGGCTGGTGGCGAAGCAGGTGGATCTTGCCGATGACCGCAAGAGTGTGACCTTCACGCT
Source organism: Rhizobium sp. Q54 (assembly GCA_945889445.1). Classification (GTDB taxonomy): domain Bacteria; phylum Pseudomonadota; class Alphaproteobacteria; order Rhizobiales; family Aestuariivirgaceae; genus Aestuariivirga. Next base: position 6,422 of record CAMDBX010000066.1, on the reverse strand, counting down.
GCGGCCGGAGGCGAAGTTCTCCGACGGCACGCCGCTGACGGCGGAGGACGTCTGCGACAGCTTCCGCCTGCTCTCGACGCTGGGAGCCGAGAACATCCGCATCACCATCAAGGATGTCGAAGGCTGTGAGGTGCTTGACCCGCAGGCGGTGCGCTATCGCTTCAGCGGCGAACGCACGCGCGACCTGCCGCTGACCGTGGCGGCGCTGCCCATCTTCTCCAAGGCCTACTACGCCACGAATGACTTCACCAAGACGACGCTGACGCCGCCGCTCGGCTCCGGCCCCTACAAGATCGCGTCCTTCAAGCCCGGTGAATATGTCGCCTATGGCCGGCGCGACGACTACTGGGCCAAGGACCTGCCCGTGAACAAGGGACGCTTCAACTTCGATGAGGTGCGCTACGAATATTTCCGCGAGCGCATTGCAGGCTTCGAGGCGCTGAAGAGCGGCGTCATTGACCTGCGCGAGGAGTTCACCTCGCGCGACTGGGCCACCGCCTATGAATTCCCCGCCCTCAAGGACGGCCGCGTGGTGAAGCTGGAGATGCCCGATGAAACCCCGTCCGGCGCGCAGGGTTTCTTCTTCAACCTCCGCCGCGAGAAGTTCCAGGACATCCGCGTGCGCGAGGCGCTGAACCTCGCCTTCGATTTCGAGTGGACCAACAAGAACCTGTTCTTCGACTCCTACCAGCGCACGGCCAGCTTCTTCGAAAACTCGCCCATGAAAGCCGAAGGCAAGCCCACCCCCGGGGAACTGGCACTGCTTGAGCCATTGCGTGACGCGCTGCGCCCGGAGGTGTTCGGCGAGGCGATTGTGCCTGCCGTTTCGGATGGCTCCGGGCAGGACAGGAAGCTCCTGCGCCGCGCCTCGGCCCTTTTGGACGAAGCGGGCTGGAAGAATGACGGCACGCTGCGCCGCAACGCCAAGGGCGAAACGCTGGACGTGGAGTTCCTCATCGAAAGCCCCGTTTTCGAACGCGTGCTGGGCCCCTTCGTCAAGAACCTGAAGCTCCTCGGCGTGAATGCCTCCATCCGCACCGTGGACGAGTCCCAGTACCAGAAACGCCGGGAGGATTATGACTTCGACGTGATGTCCTCGCGCTTCTCCACCGGATTGACGCCGGGGGACGAGTTGCGGGTGTTCTTCGGGTCCGACTCTGCCACGAAGCCCGGCACCTTCAATCTCTCTGGCGTCGCCTCCCCGGCGATCGACACGCTGCTGGACAAGGTGGTGGAAGCCAAGTCGCGGGAGGAACTGAACACCGCCGGGCGGGCGCTGGACCGGGTGCTCAGGGCCGAGCAGTTCTGGGTTCCCAACTGGTACAAGGGCACCTATTGGCTGGCCTTCTGGGACAAGTTCGAAAGGCCCCAGACCAAGCCCAAATACGACCGTGGCATCCTTGACACGTGGTGGTATGACGAGGCCAAGGCCAAGCGAATCGCCAACGGAAACTGATCCCGCTCCATGGGCGCCTACATCCTGAAACGCATCCTGCTGATGATCCCGACCTTGATCGGGATCATGCTGATGACCTTCGCGGTCATCCAGTTCGTGCCGGGTGGCCCCGTCGAGCAGGTGATTGCCAAGATGCAGGGTAACGACACCGACTCCACCGGGCGCATCAGCGGCAACACCGGCAACGAGGCGGGCGGCAACCAGCAGGCCATGCCGGGCGGCGACTCGGTGAACGTCAAGTATCGCGGCGCGCAAGGGTTGGACCCTGAATTCATCAAGAGCCTCGAGAAGCAGTTCGGCTTCGACAAGCCGGCACCTGAGCGCTTCCTGCTGATGATGAAGGACTACTTCACCTTCAATTTTGGCCAGAGCTACTTCCGCGACCGCTCGGTGCTGAGCCTCATCGGCGAAAAGCTCCCGGTGTCGATCTCGCTCGGCCTGTGGCTCACCTTGATCCAGTATCTGGTATCGATTCCGCTCGGCATCCGGAAGGCCGTCAAGGACGGTTCCACCTTCGACGTCTGGACCTCGGGCGTCATCATCATCGGCTATGCCATCCCCAGCTTCATCTTCGCCATCATGCTGATCGTGGTGTTCGCCGGCGGCAGCTATTTCAGCTGGTTCCCGCTGCGCGGGCTGACGTCCGACAATTTCGAGCAGATGAGTTTCTTCGGCAAGATGGCCGACTATGCCTGGCACCTCACCTTGCCGCTCTTCGCCATGGCCATCGGCAGCTTCGCAACCATGACGATGCTGACCAAGAACTCCTTCCTCGACGAGATCCGCAAGCAATATGTGACGACGGCGCGCGCCAAGGGGCTGAGCGAGCGCCAGGTGCTCTATGGCCATGTGTTCCGCAACGCCATGCTGCTCGTCATCGCCGGGTTCCCTGGCGCCTTCATCGGCGCCTTCTTCGCCAGCTCGCTGCTGATCGAAACCATCTTCTCGCTCGATGGCCTGGGCTACCTGTTCTTCAAGGCGACGCTCGACCGCGACTATCCGATCGTCTTCGCCAGCCTCTACATCTTCACGCTGATGGGCCTTGTGGTGCAGCTCGTCTCGGACCTCACCTACACCTGGATCGATCCGCGCATCGATTTCGAGAAGCGGGACGTCTGAGCCATGGCGATCCGCGTCACCCCCCTCAACCAGCGGCGCTGGCAGCTGTTCCGGCAGAACAAGCGCGGCTTCTGGTCGTTCTGGCTGTTCATGGTGCTGTTCCTGATCTCGGTCTTCGCACCCTTCATCGCCAACGACAGGCCCGTACTCGTCTCCTACAAGGGCGAGTGGCTGTACCCCACCTTCGTGGACTATCCGGAATCGAAGTTCGGCGGCTTCCTTGCTCGCACCGACTTCCGCGACCCAGTCAACCAGGACGAAATCCAGGCCAATGGCTGGATGGTGTGGCCGCTGATCCGCTATTCCTACAACACGGTCAACAACGAGCTGCCCATGCCGGCGCCGTCCACCCCGGCATTCCAGCTCACCCGCGAGCAGGCCTGTGTCAAGTATCCGCTGGGCGTTGACGACCCAAACTGCGTGTTCGGAAACCTGAACTGGCTCGGCACCGACGACCAGGGCCGCGACGTGGTGGCACGCCTCATCTACGGCTTCCGCATTTCGGTGGCCTTTGGCCTCATCCTCACAGTGATCTCATCGCTCATCGGCATGGGGGCTGGCGCCATACAGGGTTACTTCGGCGGCTGGACGGACCTGCTGTTCCAGCGCTTCATCGAAATCTGGACATCGATGCCGGGGCTTTACCTGCTCATCATCCTCGCCGCCTTCATCACGCCCACCTTCTGGATCCTGCTGTTCATCCAGATCCTGTTCTCCTGGACGTCGATCGTGGGTCTTGTCCGCGCCGAATTCCTGCGCGCCCGCAACTTCGAATATGTGCGGGCTGCCCGCGCGCTGGGGCTTTCGGATGCGCGGATCATGTTCAAGCACCTGCTGCCCAACGCGGTGGTCTCCACCATCACCTTCATGCCCTTCATTCTCGCAGGCTCGGTGACGGTGCTGACCTCGCTCGACTTCCTCGGCTTCGGCCTGCCGCCCGGCTCGCCGTCACTCGGCGAGCTGATCGCCCAGGGCAAGAACAACCTGCAGGCCCCGTGGCTTGGCCTCACCGGCTTCCTGATCGTCTCCATCATGCTGTCGCTCCTCGTCTTCATCGGCGAGGCGGTTCGCGACGCGCTCGATCCGCGAAAGACCTTCGCATGAGCGACAAACTGCTCGAGGTGAAGGATCTCTCGGTTGCCTTCAGCCAAGGCCAGCGGACCACGCTCGCCGTCGACAAGGTGTCGTTCTCGATCGCCAAGGGCGAGACGCTGGCGCTGGTGGGCGAGTCCGGTTCCGGAAAGTCGGTTTCCGCCCTCTCCATCCTCAAGCTGCTGCCCTACCCTTCAGCGTCCCACCCTTCAGGATCGGTGCGCTTCAAGGGCGAAGAGCTGCTCGATGCCGACGACCGCGACCTGAGGCGCGTGCGCGGCAATGACATCACCATGGTGTTCCAGGAGCCGATGACCTCGCTCAACCCGTTGCACACGGTGGAGCGGCAGATCGGCGAGATCCTCGAACTGCACCAGAACCTCAAGGGCGAGGCGGCACGCAGCCGCATCGTCGACCTGATGGCCAAGGTGGGCATCCGCGACCCCGAGACACGCCTTCTCGACTATCCGCACCAGCTGTCCGGCGGTCAGCGCCAGCGCGTGATGATCGCCATGGCGCTCGCCAACAACCCGGACCTGTTGATCGCCGACGAACCGACCACCGCGCTGGACGTGACCGTTCAGGCGCAGATCCTGAAGCTGCTGAAGGAACTGCAGGCCGAGTTCGGCATGGCCATGCTGCTCATCACCCACGACCTCGGCATCGTGCGCAAGATGGCCGACAATGTCGTGGTCATGCAGCGCGGCAAGGCGGTGGAGAGCGGGGATGCGAAAGAGGTCTTCGCCAATCCGCAGCATGCCTATACCAAGATGCTGATCACCGCCGAGCCCAAGGGCGCACCGCCGCCGAGCGATCCTTCCGCGCCCACGGTGCTGGAGACCAAGGGCCTGAAGGTGTGGTTCCCCATCAAGCGCGGCTTCTTCCGCAAGACGGTGGGGCACATCAAGGCGGTCGACGGCGTCGATGCCATCGTGCGCAGCGGGCAGACGCTGGGCGTGGTGGGCGAGTCGGGTTCCGGCAAGACCACGCTGGGCCTCGCACTGCTCCGCCTCATCCGCTCGGAAGGGCCGATCGTCTACATGGGCAAGAACATCGACGGATACAACACCTCGATGATGCGGCCTCTGCGCAAGGACATGCAGATCGTCTTCCAGGATCCGTTCGGATCATTGTCACCACGCCTGTCAATCCAGCAGATCGTCGAGGAGGGGCTGACGGTTCAGGGCCGCGACCTCGGTTACGAGCAGCGCCGCGAAATCGTCGCCCGCGCACTCACCGAAGTGGGGCTCGACCCCTCCACCATGGACCGGTATCCGCATGAATTCTCCGGCGGCCAGCGCCAGCGAATCGCTATCGCGCGCGCCCTCGCACTGGAGCCCAAGTTCATCATGCTGGACGAGCCGACCTCGGCGCTCGACATGTCGGTTCAGGCGCAGATCGTCGACCTGCTGCGCGAGTTGCAGCACAAGCACAACCTTGCCTATCTGTTCATCAGCCATGACCTGAAGGTGGTGCGCGCGCTGGCCAACGAGGTGATCGTCATGCGCAACGGCGTCACCGTCGAGAGCGGTCCAACCGCCGAGGTTTTCTCGAACCCGAAGACAGAGTATACGAAGGCACTGATCGCGGCCGCCCTCAACCTCAAGGCCGCGCCGGAAGGTGTGGTGAATCAATAATGGCATTCCTGTTCATTCTGCCGACATGGCCGGTCGAGGTGTGGACTGCCGCCATGAAAAAGGTCGCCCCCGATCTCGACGTGCGCGTCTGGCCGGACCAGATGGGCAACCTTGACGACATTGAATACTGCGCCGCGTGGCTGCCACCTGCGGGCGTGGTGAAGAGCCTGCCGAACCTCAAGGTGATCATGTCCTTGGGTGCGGGTGTCGACGCCATCCTCAAGGACCCGACGCTTCCCGACAACGTGCCTATCGTGCGTGTCAACGACCCGGACCTGACGGGTCGCATGACCGAGTACATCGTGCTGCATGTGCTGATGCACCACCGCCAGCAGCGCCGCATCGACGAGAACCAGCGAAACAAGGTCTGGGACTCCTTCCCTACTCATGCCGCCAGGGAATTGAGCGTCGGCATCATGGGGCTTGGCGTGATGGGCGTGGACTCGGCAATCCGGCTGCGCGACATCGGCTTCCGCGTGGCCGGATGGAGCCGCGGCCGCAAGCACATACACGGCGTCGAGAGCTTCGCAGGCGCGGAAGAATTCGATGCCTTCCTGGCGCGCACCGACGTTCTGGTCTCGCTGCTTCCGGCAACAGCCGATACCGATGGCATCATCAATCGCGCGACGATCCGCAAGCTCTCCCGCAAGGGCCCATTTGGTGCGCCCATCATCATCAATGCAGGTCGCGGCCGCCAGCAGATGGCGGACGACATTCTCGCGGCGCTGGATGCGGGCGAGCTCCATGCCGCAACCCTTGACGTCTTCGTACCTGAACCCCTGCCGCCGGACAGCCCGCTGTGGACGCACCCGCGCGTGACAGTCACGCCGCATTGCGCCGCCGACAGCGATCCTGAAACGATCTGCTCCTATGTGGCGGCAAATATCGCCAGGCACCAACGCGGCGAAAAGCTGGAAAATCTGGTGGACCGGTCGCGGGGCTACTGACGCCCTGCGGGCGTTAGCCGCGGAAGCGCCTCACGGACGTCAACTGCCCGTAGCGTGCAGCGATGCGATCGACTGCCTCCTTCAGCGGTTCTGTCACCACCATCATGTGGTGGCCATTGGCGTGCAGCAGCGTCTTCTCATCCGTCATGATGCCGACGTGGCCATCCCAGA
>CAMDBX010000065.1 GCA_945889445.1 Rhizobium sp. Q54 | reverse complement strand
GCGATGGAAAACAGCGTCAGCACTGTCGCGGGGCGCACAGGGCAGATCAGCGAGCAGTTCCGGCGTAGTGCCACGGAGACTGCAGAGGTTGTGCTCGAGAGTTATGTCGACTTTATATTCCTCGCCGTAGAGCGGCTTAGAAGCGAGATTGGGGAGATGAAAGTGATCGACTGCCGCGAGATTGAAATTCCGGGCGCACCGAATAGTAGCGCGAACGAGACCCCTATTGCAGACGACGCCGCATCATCAAGCCAGTCTAACGAGAGATCGTTGTGATGATCCTAGGTGCACTGAGGAACCTCCTGATCCATGACGGCATCCTTGCCGCTGCGCAGATACAGTAACCTTGCTGCCACCTACTGCTCCTTATCAATCCGCTTCCACGCCTTGCGATCCACATTGTGATAGATGAGTCCCTTGGTGACAGGTGGCACCAGCAGCTTGGGAAGCTGCCGTTCTACCACTGAACTACGCCCGTGATGGGGTGGAGAGAAGTGGAGGCAAGGCAGGACGGCAATGCGAGTGAAAGTCCTATTAGGGAAGGCTTATCATACGCCCGGCGATCAGATCACCGGACGTTTTGAGTCCGGACCGTAGTACGGCCTACAGCTGCGGGCATGATGCTTGGATATCCCGATGGCAATGTCTGGATCATGAAGGGTTTTCAGTTGGGCCTGGAGCCGAAGATTTCTTACGAGGATTTCATGGCCGCCGGTCCGGCTGTCTTCAAGAAGCTGCCGCCCGGCTGGAAGGCCCGCGTCGTTACGCTGCCGCAAGACAATCTCGAGGTACGCCGGATTTAGCCGGTGTGAGCTATGAATACGCTGCCGATATCACGGTGATAGGTGACGTCGCGGACATTGCCAGCCGCATTGCCGGTAGAATTCCGCCGCCGCCGAAGAGCGATCTGATCAAGTCCCTCTCTGCCAGTCGGCTCGAAACCATGACCGGCATCCTGGAGAGCATGCCGGTTGATCATCATCCGCGCTATACGAACTCGCTCGATTTCCTCTTGCAACTCAATGCCCACCTCAATGAGCAACACAACATCGTCGTCGACACTGGCTCGCACGCGCTATGGGTGTCGTTATTCCTGCGGCTCAGGCATCGGCAGAGATATGTGGTGAGCAGTCGGCTCGGAACCATGGGCTTCAGCCTGCCCGCTGCCATTGCCGTACAGCTGGCTGATCCGGCCAAGAAGACCATCGCTATCTGTGGTGACGGCGGCTTCGCCATGGTCGGCATGGAACTCTCTACGGCAGTTCAAAACCGGCTGCCCGTCGTCATCATTGTCATCAACAACGGCGTGCTGCAGAACGTCATGGCACAGCAGGTAGTTCCCTTTGGAACGACGCTGCAGAATCCTGACTTCGTGGCCTTCGCCAAGGCCTTCGGTGCTGAGGGCGAGGTGGTTGACGGCGAGACCGATGTCGTTGGCGTGCTGGAGCGCGCCCTTGCTCATCGCGAAGGGCCATTCCTGATCGATGTTAAAGTCTCCCCCGCCCTGCTGGCCCCGCTTAACAAGTGGGAGGTGGCATAGCATCAAACCCGGATGCGGTGTGAACGTTGTCTCATGATGTGGGTCGTCACCCGGCGATAAGATTGCGCCGTGTGCCAGCTGACATCTCGTTCGCCAATGCATTGCACCTTGCGAATTTGCGTGTTGTGAAAGCGGACGCCTAACTGGTCCGGGCGTATGAGTGACAGCAGGGATGAGATCGCGGCAGGGCAGCAAGAAAGCCCCTGCACCTCATTGTGCAATTCCGTGCCCTGATTGGTAGGAAATTCTGGGTCCAAGGTGCTGGAAATGCGGCGCAACTGCTGGTGGTTACAGCGGATGAGCCGATGTTGTTCTCAAAATTCCCTGTACGTGTCCCAGAGACGAGTTCGCAACGGATTGTCCCCACCACTATCCAGTCATTTCTCCACCCTTAATTCATGTGCTCGTGCAGGAGACCCGCCGTTTGCGGCCATGCCGGGTGTTTTTGCTGAGATCTCCTGGCACTGAGACTGCAGATCATGGCGCTTGTCGCGCGAACGCGGCAGATTTTCTCAGGTCATGAGTGTCCGTCGTCATATGATTTGAGACGTTTGGGCGCGTGACCGAAGAGATTATCTGGCGCAAGTGGTTTTGCTGTTATGCGGCCTTGCCGCGGTGTTTCAAGCGTCGGGTTCTGATGGTGTCGCGTTTGATCCTTTCTCTTTCCAGCAGGATGGTCTGGCCGCGCCCGAAGTAGACGTCGGCTGGCGTCAGATTGCTGATACTCTCGTGGTACCGGAGATGATTGAGGGCGCTCAGGCCACATCATCCGAGTGCACCTTCGACGTGATCTGCGTCCATACCTTCTCGCGTTTCTATCGCAACGGTGCCGAGATGGAGATGACCATTCGCCGGCTCAAGAAGGCAGGCGTCGAGGTCGTCTCTGTCACCCAACCGACGGGGGATGATCCCTCGCAGTCCCTGATGCGTCAGATCATCGGTATCTTCGACGAGTATATCTCCCGCGAGAACGGCAAGAACGTCACCCGCGCCATGCGCGAGTCCGCGAAGCAAGGCTTCTGGAACGGTGCGACCCCTCCGCTCGGGCATCGCATCGTCGAGGCTGAGCGCCGCGGTTCAAAGATCAAGAAGAGGCTCGGCGTCGATTCGGTCGGGTCGGAACTCGTGCGCCTGATCTTCGCTCTGTATGCCGAAGGGCATGAGGGTTCTGGTCCTCTTGGGGTGAAAGAGGTCACGAAGTTGCTCAATGCGAAGGGGTACCGCACCCGGCGCGGCTCCACTTTTGGCTTGGGACCAGTCTTCGGCATTGTCACCAAAGCCTGTTATGCGACGGGCAAGTGGCCATATGGTTGTCGCAACTCGCGGACCCGTGGGCTCAACAATCCGGCTGACATCGTCGAGATCGATGTTCCTGTCATCGTTCCGCTAGTGCTCTTCGAACAGGTACAGGCACGGCTGTCTGCCCACTATCCGAAGGTAACCCCGCCCCGCGTGGCGAATGGTCCGTCACTGTTGGTCGGACTGGCGACTTGCGCCTCCTGCAGAGCTGGAATGACCCGCACGGGCACGGCAAAGCGCGGCAAGGCCTACAGCTACCACAACTTTGGTGGTTGCCATGCGAAGGGCAGGGCGGTCTGCAAGGGACGCCATGTGCCCACCGTGAAGCTGCACCTGGCGGTCACTCAGGCCGTCCGCGACAAACTCCTGACGCCGGAATGCATTGCCGCCTTCGTCGATCTGGTCAGGCAGAAGATCGAAACCGCTGATATCGAGGCCCGCAAGGCCTACTTTCAGGTTGTCGCTCCGGAAATCCGCGTAGACGACCACAAGATCCAGATCATTGGCGATAAGGCCAGCCTGGCAGCCGTCATCGCAGGCAAGCAGACCGCCGGCGGAAAAGTTAGTGGTTTTGTTCGCAAATGGCGCGCCCGACAGGATTCGAACCCATGACCCCCAGATTCGTAGTCTGGTGCTCTATCCAGCTGAGCTACGGGCGCTGACCGGGGCCGTCTCTAGTCTGATATGACGGCAATTGCAAGGGCCCTTCACCCCGGTCTGAACGCGCCCCATCTGCCGCGCAAGATGCCCGGAAAAAGCCCCAGGCAAGCTTGCGGGGCCAGGCTTGCCCCAGTCGGCCATTGTGGTTGGGGCACATGCTGTCAAGACGCGTGATTGCGGCCGGACTAACGGTTTTGAGTGTTCTTGCCCTGGTTTGTTTCGCCGCGGTCGTTGATCATCTCAAGGCAGGTACCGGCTTCAACGTTGGTGGCGCCGTGGTAACCCTCTCTGGGTCGTCGGTCCCGCAGCGGATTCTTTCGATCTTCTCCGATGTCTCGGGAATGACCGGCACAATCGATGGTGTTCTCAGGAACGGAAACACCAGCAGTGCTTATCAAGTCTCCGGCGTGCCGTTCTGGATCGGCGGCGGCGGCCCTGGACAGAGTGCAGCAGGTGACTGGATCGGCACGGTCGCGGAAGCCAACGTGTTCAACGTCACCCTGACCACCTCCCAGCGCCAGACACTGGAGCGCAACCAAGGCGCCTACTTCGGAATCACGGTGCCGTAGGCCAAGTCTTCTCCCGCGCCGCAGGAGAAGACCCCCGAAGCAACAAAAAACCCCGGGATTTCTCCCGGGGTTCATGTGTTTCAGCCGGAGTGGCTGAGCGTCGGACTTAGAAGTCCATGCCACCCATGCCGCCGCCCATGCCTCCGCCCGGGGGCATGCCGCCTGCGGGCTTGTCCTTGGGCTTCTCGGCGATCATCGCTTCCGTGGTGATCAGGAGCGAGGACACCGAGGCAGCGTCCTGAAGGGCGATGCGCACGACCTTGGCCGGGTCGATGATACCCTTGGCCACCATGTCGCAGTACTCTTCGTTCTGCGCATCGAAGCCGTAGTTGCCGTCCTTCTCGAGCAGCTTGCCGACAACGATCGAGCCTTCGACGCCCGCGTTCTCGACGATCTGGCGGAGAGGAGCCTCAAGCGCCTTCGACACGATGTTGATGCCAGCCTGGATGTCCGGGTTGGACGACTTCAGGGCGTTGACGGCCTTCTTGGCGCGCAGCAGGGCCACACCGCCGCCGGGGACGATGCCTTCTTCCACCGCAGCGCGGGTGGCGTTCAGCGCGTCGTCAACGCGGTCCTTGCGCTCCTTGACTTCCACTTCGGTCGAACCGCCGACCTTGATGACGGCAACGCCGCCCGCAAGCTTGGCGAGACGCTCCTGCAGCTTCTCCTTGTCGTAGTCCGAGGTGGTCTCCTCGATCTGCGCCTTGATCTGCGCGCAACGGCCCTGGATGTCGGCCTTCTTGCCGGCGCCGTCGACGATCGTGGTGTTCTCCTTCTCGATCTTCACGCGCTTGGCGCGGCCGAGCATGTCGAGCGTCACGTTCTCGAGCTTGATGCCCAAGTCTTCCGAGATCACCTGGCCGCCCGACAGGACGGCGATGTCCTCGAGCATGGCCTTGCGGCGGTCACCGAAGCCCGGAGCCTTGACGGCCGCGACCTTGAGGCCGCCACGCAGCTTGTTCACGACGAGGGTGGCAAGGGCTTCGCCCTCGATGTCCTCGGCGATGATCAGCAGCGGCTTCGAGGTCTGGACGACCGACTCGAGAACGGGGAGCAGCGCCTGCAGCGAGGAGAGCTTCTTCTCGTGCAGCAGGATGTAGACGTCGTCGAGCTCGGCGATCATCTTGTCGGCGTTGGTGATGAAGTAGGGCGACAGGTAGCCGCGGTCGAACTGCATGCCTTCGACGACATCGAGTTCGGTCTCGGCGGTCTTGGCTTCCTCGACGGTGATCACACCCTCGTTGCCGACCTTCTGCATGGCTTCGGCGATCATGTCGCCGATGGCCTTTTCGCCGTTGGCGGAGATGGTGCCGACCTGGGCCACTTCAGCCGAGCCCTTGATCTTCTTGGCGCGCTTCTTGATGTCCTCGATGGCAACAGCAACGGCCATGTCGATGCCGCGCTTCAGGTCCATCGGGTTCATGCCGGCGGCCACGTTCTTGGCGCCTTCGCGCACGATGGCCTGGGTCAGCACGGTGGCGGTGGTGGTGCCGTCGCCGGCGAGGTCGTTGGTCTTGGAAGCGACCTCACGGACCATCTGGGCGCCCATGTTCTCGAACTTGTCCTCGAGTTCGATCTCCTTGGCGACGGTGACGCCGTCCTTGGTGGTGCGCGGAGCGCCGAACGACTTGTCGATGACGACGTTGCGGCCCTTCGGACCCAGCGTGACTTTCACCGCGTTGGCGAGAATGTCGACGCCGCGCAGCATGCGCTCACGGGCGTCGGCGGCAAAACGGACTTCTTTGGCAGCCATGTGAATACCTCGAACTTAACTGATTGATTTATGGGGCAGAAAAGGGCTTCGTGGCTTAGCCGACGATGCCCATGATGTCGGATTCCTTCATGATCAGGTACTCGGTACCGTCGATCTTGACTTCCGTGCCCGACCACTTGCCGAACAGGATCCGGTCGCCCTTCTTGACGTCGAGAGCAACAACCTTGCCGGACTCGTCACGAGCGCCCGGACCCACGGCGATGATCTCGCCCTGCATCGGCTTCTCCTGGGCGGTCTCCGGAATGATGATGCCACCCTTGGTCTTCGTGTCTTCCTCGACGCGCTTGACAACAACGCGGTCGTGCAGAGGACGGAATTTCATGTGGTAACTCCTCGTCATATTAACATTATTTGAGGTTTTTAAACTGACCGTCTCCCTCGGGAGGCCAGCCCTGCTAGCACTCCGGTAGGCCGAGTGCTAACAGCTAGGCGTTGAGATAGGTCCGAGCGCGCGCTCCGTCAAGGGGCAGGCTGCGGGCAGAGTTAAATTTAGGCAGGGTTCCGCCCCGAACTCAGAAGAGCGGCTCTACGGCTTTGTAAAGGCTGCGGAATTTGACCAGCCTTTCGGCATAGGCCGTGGCCAGCGCCGGGTCTGGTGCGATTTCGGCTGCGATGCCGGGCTTGGTGCAAACCACTTCAGGGTCTTCGCCCGTCGCCGCCAGCCGGGCAAGCCGCGCCGCGCCGAAGGCGGGGCCCGCCTCGGAACCGTCCTGCAGCAGCACCGTCTTGTTCAGCGCGCTGGCCAGGATCCTCATCCAGAAGCGGCTCTTCGATCCGCCGCCGTTCACCGCAATGCGGTCCGGCAGCCTGCCCGTGGCCTCGAGGTAGCCCTGCGCATCGGCCAGCGACAGGGCGACCCCCTCCAGCACGGCCTGCGTCACCTTCTCCGGCGTGGTGGCGGGGGTGAGGCCGAACAGCACGCCCTTGGCGTGGGCATTGTTATGTGGCGTCCGCTCGCCCGAGAGGTAGGGCAGGAATGTGACGGGCGAGGGGCCGGTGAAGGCGCGCTCGGTGTCCTGCAGCAGCTGGCCAATATCTTCACGCCCAAGAAGGCCCGCCACCCAGGCCAGTGCGCCTGCGCCATTGAGCAGGGCCGCCATCTGGAACCAGCGGCCGGGCAGGGCATGGCAGAAGGTGTGGATCAGGTGTTCCGGCGCCGGGTGGTAGCTTTCGCGTGCCACGAAATACTGTGTCGCGGTGCCCAGCGAGATGAAGGCGTCGCCCGCGTTCACCGCTCCCGAAGCAACAGCGCCCGCCGCCGCATCGCCCGCACCGGTGGCAACGATGGTGCCGGGGGCGAGGCCCCAGGCCTTGGCCACCGCGCCCTGCAGCAGCCCTGAAACGGTGGAGCCCTCGAGCGGCGTGGGCAGCTTCGACAACGGAATGCCAACTGCCGCGGCAATCGCGGGCGACCATTCGCGCTTTGCCCCATCCAGCAGCAGCGCGCCCGAGGCATCGCACATGTCGGTTGCGAAGCCGCCGGTCATCCGGAAGCGCACATAGTCCTTGGGCAGCAGCAGGTGCCGGGCACGGGCCAGCATGTCCGGCTCATGGCGCGCCATCCACAGAAGCTTCGGCGCCGCGAAGCCCGGCATGGCGGGCACGCCTGCGATTGTGCCGATCTCGGGAAGCCTCTTGTTCAGCTCCTGCGCCTCGGCATGCGAGCGCCCGTCATTGTGCAGGATGGCGGGGCGAATGGGCAGGCCCGCCTCGTCCAGCAGCACCGCGCCATGCATCTGGCCGGAAAGCCCGATCGCCTTGATCTCATGCCACGCCGGTCCGGCCTTGTGGCGCAGTTCGGCAACGGCCTGCTCGACCGCCGCCCACCAGTCTTGCGGGTCCTGTTCGGACCACAGTTCATGTGGGCGCGACACCGAAAGCGGTGCCGTCGCAGTGGCGAGAATCGCCTGCTCCCCGTCCACCACCACCACCTTGACGGAGGAGGTGCCGATGTCGATGCCGAGGTACATCAGCTCTTCTGGGCCACCAGCATGTAGTTCACGTCCATGTCGCGGCTCACCTTCCAGGCCCGCGTGAACGGGCTGTAGGTGACGCCCAGTTCCTCCTTCACGGTAAGGCTGTTGTCGGCAAGCCAGCCATTGAGTTCGGCGGGGGTGATGAACTTCTCCCATTGGTGGGTACCCTTGGGCAGCCAGCCCAGCACATACTCGGCACCCACGATTGCAAGACCGAAGGATTTCAGCGTGCGGTTGAGCGTGGCCACGAACATCAGTCCGCCCGGCTTCAACATGGACGAGCACGTGCGGGTAAAGGCCACCGGGTCCGCCACGTGCTCGATCACCTCCATGTTGAGGATCACGTCGAACTGCTCACCCGCCGCGGCCAGATCTTCCGCCGTTCCAACCCGATAGTCGATGTCGAGGCCCATTTCCTGGGCGTGGACGCTGGCCGTCTTGATGTTGCGCTCCGAAGGGTCCACCCCGGTAATCTCAGCGCCGAGCCGGCACATGGGCTCGGTCAGCAGCCCCCCGCCGCAGCCGATATCGAGGAAGCGCAGGCCCTTGAAGGGCTCCCGCTCGAGGGGGTCGCGGGCCAGCCTCGCCGTCACCTGCTCCTTGATGAATTGCAGGCGGACCGGGTTGAACACGTGCAGCACCCCGAATTTGCCTTTCGGATTCCACCATTCGGCAGCCATGGCCGAGAACTTGGCGACTTCCGAGGGGTCGAGGGAGGGGGCAGCAGCGGTCATTCTGAAATCCAATTTTATGCTTTGGGCATTATTGCATAAGCGAAGCCTGTCATCTATGAGTACGCCGCGCCGCACCCGGGGGTTCAGATTCCTTCAGAGTTGACCACCAGCCGGACCTCCCGAACAGGGATTTCCGGGCGGCAGGGGACATGAAAGGTTTAGGGCCGATGGGCCGTCTTGTTATGAAGTTCGGGGGGACTTCGGTTGCGGATATCGCCCGCATCCGCAACGTCGCCCGTCACGTTGAACGCGAGGTCAAGGCCGGCCACCACGTGGCCGTGGTGGTCTCCGCCATGGCGGGCACCACGGACCGGCTCGTTGGCTGGTGCCGCGAGGCCGCCGCCGTGCATGACGCCCGCGAATACGACGCCGTCGTCGCCTCCGGTGAGCAGGTCACCGCCGGCCTCTTGGCCATCGTGCTCCAGGACCTGGGCATCCCGGCCCGTTCCTGGGCCGGCTGGCAGATTCCGCTCAAGACCGATGGTGTTCACGGTGCGGCCCGCATCGCCGGCATTGACGGCGACGAGATCAGGAAGCGCATGGACCAGGGCCAGGTGGCGGTGATCGCCGGCTTCCAGGGCATCGGTCCTGACCGCCGCATCACCACGCTCGGCCGTGGCGGGTCTGACACCTCTGCCGTGGCCATCGCCGCAGCACTTGATGCGTCGTGTGATATCTATACCGACGTCGACGGCGTCTACACGGCGGACCCCCGCATCGTGACCGGCGCCCAGAAACTGGACCGCATTTCCTATGAGGAGATGCTGGAACAGGCCTCGCTCGGCGCCAAGGTGCTGCAGACCCGTTCGGTCGAGCTCGCCATGGTGTATAAAGTGCCCCTGCAGGTGCGCTCCAGCTTCGAGGCGCCTGATGCGCCGAACCAGAACAAGCCCGACGGGACCGGTCCCGGAACACTCGTATGCGATGAGGAACGTATCGTGGAACAGCATGTCGTCAGTGGTGTCGCCTATTCCCGTGACGAGGCGAAAGTCTCCGTCCGCCGTGTCAAGGACCAGCCCGGCGTCTCCGCCGCCATCTTCGGCCCGCTCGCCGAGGCCGACATCTCGGTCGACATGATCGTCCAGAACATCTCGGCCGACGGCTCCTTCACCGACATCACCTTCACGGTGGCCCGGAAGGACCTGAGGAAGGCGCTGGAAGTCCTCAACGCGGTGCGCTCCAAGGTGGGCTTCGACGAGCTCGCGCACTCGGCCGATGTCGCCAAGGTGTCGATCGTCGGCATCGGCATGAGGAGCCATGCTGGCGTCGCCGCCAAGATGTTCCGCGCACTCGCCGACAAGGGCATCAACATCCAGGCCATCACCACCTCCGAGATCAAGACCTCGGTGCTGATCGACGAGGCCTACACCGAGCTCGCCGTGCGTGCACTCCACACGGCCTATGGCCTCGACGCGAAGGTCGCCTGATAGACACATGCGCCTCATCATCAGCCACACCATGACGAAGGCCGGCCGCTCGAAAGCGGTCCGAGTCTCCGTACGCGCGGACGGCGGCTGATGGGAACCTCCGCCCTTGGCCCGCGCGTCCTGCTCAGAAGGCTCCGCGAGGTCATGGCGGAGCCGGTCACAGCGCAGAAGCGCCTCGACAAGATCGTCCAGATCATTGCCGCCAACATGGTGGCCGAGGTCTGCTCGATCTATGTCATGCGGCCGGGCGATTTCGTCGAACTCTACGCCACCGAGGGCCTGAAGCGCGAAGCTGTCCACAAGTCCAAGCTGAAGTCGGGCGAGGGCCTCGTCGGCACCATCGCCAAGCAGGCGATCGGCCTCAATCTGTCTGACGCCCAGCAGCACCCCTCGTTCAAATACCTGCCCGAGACGGGCGAAGAGATCTACCACTCCTTCCTCGGCGTGCCGATCATGCGCGGCGGTGCGGTCATCGGCGTGCTCGTGGTGCAGAACCGCACCAGGCGCCACTACACCGAGGAGGAAGAGGAGGCGCTGCAGACCACCGCCATGGTGCTGGCCGAGGTCATCGCCGCGGGCGAACTGCGCGAAGTGGCAAGCGAAGTCGCCGCCGACGTGGCGCACGTTCGCAGCCATCACCTGCGCGGCGATTCACTGGCCGAGGGCGTGGCGCTCGGCCATGCCGTGCTGCACGAACCGCGCGTCATCATCGAGAACTTGATCGCCGAAAACGTGCCAGCCGAAAAGCGTCGCCTCGAGGATGCTGTGGCGCAGCTTCGCGCCCACGTCGACGAGCTGCTCGATGGCTCGGATGCGCAGCGTGGCGCCACCGAATATTCCGACGTGCTCGAAACCATCCGCATGTTCGCCCATGACAAGGGCTGGATGAACCGCCTGCGCGAGGCAATCGACACCGGCCTCACGGCAGAAGCCGCGGTGGAGCGCGTGCAGAACGACAACCGGGCGCGCATGATGCGCACGCCCGACCCCTACCTGCGCGAACGCATGCACGACCTCGACGATCTGTCGAACCGCCTGCTGCGCATCCTCACCGGTGCGATTGCCACCGCGTCACGCACCGACCTGCCGCAGAACGCCATCGTGGTGGCCCGCAACATGGGCCCCGCCGAACTCCTCGACTATGACCGCACCAAGCTCCGCGGCGTGGTGCTGGAGGAGGGCGGGCGCACCAGCCACGTCGCCATCGTTGCCCGCGCGCTCGGCATTCCGGCCATCGGCCAGGCGGAAGGGCTGATCGACCTCGTCGATACGGGAAGCCCCATCATCGTCGACGGCGGCACGGGCGAGATCTTCGTTCGTCCGTCGTCTGATCTTCAGCGCGCCTATGCCGAGAAGGTGCGCTTCTATGCCCGGAAGCAGGCGCAGTATGCAGCGCTCCGTGACGAGCCCGCCATCTGCCGCTCCGGCGAGCGGATCGAACTCAACATCAATGCGGGCCTCATCGTCGACCTGCCGCACCTCCATGATTCGGGCGCCGACGGCGTGGGCCTTTACCGCACAGAGTTGCAGTTCATGCTGGCCAGCCGCTTCCCGCGGCTCTCCCAGCAGATGCGCCACTACGGAGCGATTATCGAGCAGGCGCAGGGCAAGCCCGTCACCTTCCGCACGCTGGACATCGGGGCTGACAAGGTGCTGCCCTATCTCCGCCAGCCCAAGGAGGAGAACCCGGCCCTTGGCTGGCGTTCGATCCGCATGGCGCTTGATCGTCCGGCCCTTCTCCGCCTGCAGCTGCGCGCGCTGATGATGGCGTCGGAAGGCCAGCCGATGAAGATCATGTTCCCGATGATCGCCGACGTCGAGGAATACAAGCGCGCCGTCGAGGTGGTGGAACTCGAGAAGCAGCATCTCCTCAAGCGTGGCCACAAGCTGCCGACGCCGCTGAAGCTCGGCGCCATGATCGAGATCCCGTCGCTGCTCTGGCAGCTCGACCATCTGCTGCCGCTCGTCGACTTCGCTTCGATTGGGTCCAACGATCTGGTGCAGTTCCTCTTCGCCTCCGACCGCGGCAACCCCAAGCTTGCCGGGCGTTATGATCCGTTGAGCCCCGCAGCGCTTGGCGCCATGCGGTTGATCGTCGAGAAGGCGGCCCAGCACAACAAGCCCGTGACACTCTGCGGCGAGCTGGGCGGCCGCCCGCTGGAGGCCATGGGCCTCATTGGCGTGGGCCTCACCTCGGTGTCCATGGTGCCCTCGGCCATCGGCCCGGTGAAGGCCATGTTGCGCACCCTCGACCGCCAGAAGCTGTGGACGTTCATGGAGCCGCTGCTCAAGAGCCCGCTGCATACGCTCCGCCCCGAACTCCTCGAATTCGCGCAGCGAAACGGCGTGGTGCTCTGAGGCCACGCGGCTCCGCCGCAGGAACCCCAGGATCGCCGTCACCATGTCAATCAGCAGGAAGATCACCATGCCTGCCTGTATACCCTATCTTAGGACTAAAGTCAAGAGATTTTGCCCCATGAGAGGAATATTTTCTAGATGTCTTCTCCCGCTCCTCCAGCGGGAAAAGAAGGGACCCGATGCCGCACGCAACGGGGAGATGAGGGGAGCCGAGCAAGATTTTCAGATCAGTAGCCGCTTTTCCTCACCTCCCCCGACTGCGTCGGGTCCCCGTCCTCTCCCGCTCTTCGGGAGAGGACGGGGACCCCCAAACCCTGCGTTAGCTTCCCATTCACCATTCTCGGTCATTCTTTGAAGAAAGCTCCGACAAGGCGGCTTCAACCGAAACAGTGCCCGAGAGTGGTAACATGCGTGATGACAGCGTCGAGATGACCGGTGAGGCCCAGGCCGCCGTGGAAGTGAACGAGGACATGGCCCCCCATGAGGAGGCTGCCTACCACCTCGAAATCCGCGACAAGCCCGACGGCGACCTGGATGCCCTCGGCGAGGCCGGCTGGTATCTGGAGCATGAGCGCCTGATGCGTGGCATGGACCTCGAGCAGGCGGCCGAAGGCTGCGGCATCCACCCCTATCACCTCGAAGCCATCGAATACGGCGACATGACCTGCCTGCCAGAACGCGCCGAAGCGCTGGCCATGATCGGCGCCTACACGCAGTTCCTCGGCTTCGACCCCGAGCCGCTGGTGCAGCACTTCGCGCAATTCATGCCGGTGCCCGAGCTGACCGCCGAAATCCGCCACCCGGCCAATCCGGGCCCGCTGTCCAGTGCCAAGATCCTGGCCTTCGCGCGCTTCGCCAAGCTGCCCAGGATGAAGATGGGCCGCATTCCCGGCGGCGCCGGCGGTCTTGTCGCCGGCATTGCCGGCGCGGTGCTGCTGTTTGCCGCCGCCAGCTACATGCTGATGCCGGGCTCCGGCAAGAACACGGACCTGACCGCCACCGAATATCCTGCAGCAACACCGCCCACCGGCGCCGACCCGATGCCCACCGCCTCCACCGGCTCGGACACCGCCGATGTCACGGTGGGTGACGAGCCCATGCCGAAGGACGAGACCCAGGCCGCTGCTGTGGCGGATGGCGAGAACGCCCTCGAAGGCACCGGCCTTGACGGCATCACCGCGCTGATCGAGCAGAACGTGCCGCAGGCCACCGCCCCGGCCCCGGCTGCGGCAGGCGATGTGACCCAGACCAAGGATGGCCGCCAGTTCGGTGACGCCACTGCCGAAAGCCGCTTGACGCTGAAGGCCAAGGCCCCGGTGTGGGTCAGGATCGAGGATTCGAACGGCAATGTGGTCATGACCCAGATGCTGATGAAGGGCGACACCTACCGCGTGCCCAACCGTGATGGCCTCGTGGTCATCGCGCGTGATGGCGGCCTGCTGGTTTATGTCATCGACGGCAAGGAAAAGGGCATCCTCGGCACGCCGGGCGAAATCCTCGTCGGCCGCTCGCTCGACATCAAGTCCTTCGAAGGCTGACGGCGCGGGTTGCGCGCCGTCGTCCAGCGCGTTTCGGAAGCGTCCGTCACTGTCGATGGCCGGGTTACCGGCGCCATCGGCCGTGGCTTTCTCGTTCTCGTCTGCGCCATGGGTGGCGACAGCGAGAAGGAAGCGGACAAGCTCGCCCGCAAGATCTCCGCCTTGCGCATCTTCAGGGATGAGGCAGGCAAGATGAACCTGCCGCTGTCCGCCGTTCAGGGCTCCGTGCTGGCGGTCAGCCAGTTCACGCTGGCGGCACAGGGCATGGAAAGCGGCAATCGTCCGGGCTTCTCCCGCGCCGCCCCGCCGGATGTCGGCCAGCGGCTCTATGAACATTTCTGCGCCGTTCTCCGCGCCGAGGGCCTGGCGGTCGAAACCGGCATCTTCGCCGCCGACATGCAGGTCGACCTCGTCAACGACGGCCCGGTGACCATCCTGTTCGACACCGCGGCCAAGGACTGAGCTTCCAACCGGCGGTCGGTTCCGCTAGAAGCCCGGCAATGTCCACCATTTCGCACGAAAAGCTCGACCGCATCATCCAGCGCTTCGCCACTGTCGAACACGACATGTCGTCGGGTGCGGTGTCGGGCGATGGCTTCGTCAAGCTCTCCAAGGAATATGCCGACCTCGAGCCCACCGCGAAGAAGGCCCGCGAGCTGCGCAAGGCCTATGACGAGCGCCGCGACCTCGACGAGATGATGAAGGCTGGTGGCGAGCTGGCCGAGATGGCCGAGGCCGAACGCCCGCTGCTGGAGGAGAAGATCGAGAAGATGGAGCAGGAGGTCCGCATCCTGCTGCTGCCCAAGGATGCCGCAGATGACAAGAACGTCATCCTCGAGCTGCGCGCCGGAACCGGCGGCGACGAGGCGGCGATCTTCGCGGGCGACCTGTTCCGCATGTACCAGCGATATGCCGCCTCCAAGGGCTGGCGCGTCGAGGTGATCTCGACCAGCGAGGGTGAGCACGGCGGCTACAAGGAAGTGATCGCCAACATCTATGGGGCGGGTGCCTTCGCGCACATGAAGTTCGAGTCAGGCGTGCACCGCGTGCAGCGCGTGCCCGCCACCGAAACGCAGGGGCGCATCCACACCTCGGCGGCCACCGTCGCGGTGCTGCCCGAAGCCGAGGACGTCGATATCAGGATTGAGGACAAGGATTTGCGGATCGATGTCTACCGTTCGTCCGGCCCCGGCGGCCAGTCGGTCAACACCACCGACTCCGCCGTGCGCATCACCCACATCCCGACCGGCCTCGCGGTCGCCCAGCAGACCGAGAAGTCGCAGCTCAAGAACAAGAATGCGGCGATGAAGCTGCTGCGGGCTCGCCTCTATGAGATCGAGCGCAACCGCATCGATTCCGAGCGTTCTGCCGCCCGCAAGGACCAGGTGGGTTCGGGCGACCGGTCCGAGCGCATCCGCACCTACAACTTCCCGCAGGGGCGCTGCACCGACCACCGCATCAACCTCACCCTCTACAAGCTCGACCAGATCATCGAGGGTCCGGCGCTGGAGGAAATGGTGCAGGCGCTGATGACCAATCACCAGGCCGAGCTTCTGGCTGAAGCGGACAATGCCGGCTGACAATCTCGCCAGCCTGCTCGCCACCGCCACCGCGCGGCTGAAGGCGGCGGGCTCCGACACCCCGACGCTGGACGCGCGGCTGCTGCTGCAGGCCGCAACGGCGCTCACCCGCGAAGACCTCATCCTCGGTCCCGACCTGCGCCTCACGCCGGAGCAGCAGTCGGTCTTCGAAGGCCTCCTGGCCCGCCGCGAGCACCATGAGCCGGTCTCCCGCATCCTCGGCTCACGCGAATTCTATGGCCGCGACTTCAAGGTCACCTCCGCCACCCTTGACCCGCGCCCGGATACTGAGACGATCATCGACGCGGCACTGAAGGTGATGCCGCAGGGCGCGCGCCTTCTCGACCTCGGCACAGGCACCGGCGCCATCGCCATCACGCTGCTGGCGGAGCGGCCCGATGCCAGCGGCATGGCCACCGACCTGTCGCCGGAGGCCCTTGCCGTAGCAGGAGAGAATGCCACCCGCCTTGGCGTGGCGGACAGGCTCACACTGCGGGAGGGCAACTGGTTCGCGCCGGTCACCGGCACCTTCGACATCATCCTGTCGAATCCGCCCTATATCCCGGCAGGCGATATTGCAGGGTTGGACCCCGACGTCCGGAACTTCGACCCGGCACTGGCACTTTCCGGAGGATCCGACGGCCTCGACCCCTATCGCGTCATCGCATCCGGCGCCGACGCCCGTTTGGGCGAAGGTGGCCATGTGCTGGTCGAGATCGGGGCAGGTCAGGCGGGTGATGTCGAGGCGATTTTCGCCGCCCGGGGCTTCAGTGCCAGCGGGCTGCACCGCGACCTTGGCGGCCACACCCGGTGCCTCGGCTTTAACCGCGCCGAAAAATAGCGTTTGGAAATGAAGGGCCTGTGGGTTAAACGAGAGTCGGGAACGCTTTCTGCCCTTTGTATTGGTGCCGGGAACGACGTAGGGGCATTGGCGCCGGGATGGCGCAAAAGCCCAGTTGAAATCAGCACAGGCGGGGACATGGCAAGAGCCCTTCGGGACTCGCGCCGCTGGCGGAAGCCTTCTCAAACCAACGGGTTAAGCTTGAAGACGCTCATTTTCTGAGCAGATGTGAAACCGAATTGCCACGGAACCTGAGGTTTCGTGAGCATAACGCGCGCAACCTAAAGTCAGACCAAGTCTGAAGATGGAATATCGATGAGACCGACTCACAAGAACCGTAACCGCAACCGCCATCGCAGCGGAGGTGGCGGCGGTGGCGGCGGCAGCGGCGGCGGGGGTGGCGGCGGCAACCCGCTGAGCCGCGTCTACGAGAGCAACGGTCCTGACGTGAAGGTCCGCGGCACCGCCCAGACAGTGGCTGACAAGTACCTGCAACTCGGCCGCGATGCCCAGTCGGCCGGCGACATCGTGATGGCTGAGAGCTATTTCCAGCACGCCGAGCATTACCTGCGCATCGTTTCCGCCGCCCAGGCCTACAACCAGCAGAACAATCCGCAGTTGAATCAGCAACAGTACCGCCGTTCCGAGGATGACTTCGACGATGAAGACCTCGAGGATCCGGGCGAAGCCTCGGTCGAGCAGCGTGGCCAAGGCCAGCAGGGTGGCGAGCCGGAGGGCATGGGCGAGCAGCCCCCCATGGAGGGCGCCGACCGCCCGCCGCAGAACCAGCAGTTCCGCCAGCCGCGCAGCGACCGCGACAATAACAACCAGAACCGCGACAACAACGGCCAGAACCGCGACAACGGCAACCGCGACCGCTTCCGCCCGCGCTGGCAGGACCGTCGCAACACGGAAGGCCAGCAGGGTCAGGGCGGCGAACCACGCCAGCAGAACCAGCAGCCCCGCCAGGACGAGCAGCCCCGCAGCGAACCTGCACCGGCTCCCGCCGCCGCGGTCGAAGAGTCGGATCGCTGGGAGGCCCCGTCCTTCCTGCGCCGCCCGGCTCCAACTCCGGCCCCGGTCGAGGCTGTTGCCGAAGAGGCCGCTGCCGCTCCGGTGAAGCGCCGCCGCACCCGCAAGGATGCCGTCGCCGAAGCGCCCGAGGGCTCGGACGTTTAGTTCAACGGGGCCTTTTCAGGCCTTTGGCCTGTAAGCCAGCCAATAGGTGAGGGCGACGCCACCGGCGCCGCCCACAATATTTCCGAGCGTGACCGGCACCAGGTTGCCGAGGAAGGAGGCCATCGTGACATTGGCCCCCAGCGCCCAGCCCATGGGGATCAGGTACATATTCGCGATCGAGTGCTCATAGCCGAGCAGCACGAAGGCCGAGATCGGGAACACGATGCCCAGGATCTTGTCCGCCACGCCGCGCGCCGCGAAACTGACCCACACCGCCAGGCAGACCAGCATGTTGCACAGGATGCCGCGGGTGAAGGCCTCCATGGGGCCAAGCGCCACCTTGGCCTCGGCGATTCCCCGGGCGGCGTCGCCCTTCAGCCCCTCCAGCAGGCCAGAAAGATACATCAGCAGCGCCACGGAAAGGGCGCCGATCAGGTTGCCGGTGAAGGCGTAGGCCCAGTTGCGCAGCAACGCCGCCGTGCTCACCCGGCCGTCGACCCGGGCCATGACGACCAGCGTATTGCCGGTGAACAGTTCCGCCCCCGCCACCACCACGAGGATCAGGCCCGTCGAGAAGACGATGCCACCCAAGAGACGCGCCGGGCCGAAGCCGGGCGTGGTTCCGGCCAGCACCGCCGTGAAGCCCGCAGCCCCCAGGGCGATGAAGGCCCCGGCGAGCACGGACAGGGTGAGGAGGGGGATGGCCGCAAGCGCTGCCTTCTTCACCCCCGCCTCTTCGATGCGCAGCGCCACTTCGGCGGGCTTGTAGGCGTCTAGGCCCGTCGGGTCGATCTTCTGTTCCATCCCTCCATTAGGGGGCAGAGTGGTTGCCAAAGCCTTGATTCAGCGCAAGGTTAAATAGCGGGACCTGAGTTCAACCTGCCCCCGCTTGATTGCGTGCAAAGGCTTCCCATATGACTGTCATCTAGGGCCGCTCAGCTCACGGAATGCCTCGCGGGGGTTCAGAATGGGAATGGGTGGCAAATCAAACCGTTGACGGCTTTTCAGGGGTGCCCGGTCGGGGCCCATGCAAAGTGCCGAGGAGGAGAACTACATGGATATCGAAAAATACACCGAACGTTCGCGCGGCTTCATCCAGTCCGCCCAGTCGCTGGCCCTTCGTGAGGGGCACCAGCGCTTCACCCCAGAACACCTGCTCAAGGTTCTGCTCGACGACGAGGAAGGCCTCGCCGCTGGCCTGATCAAGGCCGCGGGTGGCGATTCTCGCCTGGCGCTCCGGGAAACCGAGGCGGCGCTCAACAAGATGCCCAAGGTTTCGGGCGGTGGTGCCGGCCAGGTCTACCTGTCGCCCGAAATGGCGCGCGTCTTCGAGGCCGCCCAGAAGATCGCCGAGAAGGCCGGCGACAGCTATGTCACGGCCGAGCGCCTGCTGCAGGCGCTGGCCGTCGAGCCGTCGGACGCTTCCAAGATCCTCAAGTCCGCCGGCGTCACCGCGCAGGGCCTGAACGAGGCGATCAATGCAATCCGCAAGGGCCGCACGGCTGACACGGCGTCGGCCGAGCAGGGCTATGACGCATTGAAGAAATATGCGCGTGACCTCACCGAGGCCGCTCAAGCGGGCAAGCTCGACCCGGTCATTGGCCGCGACGAGGAAATCCGCCGCACCATCCAGGTGCTGTCGCGGCGCACCAAGAACAACCCGGTCCTGATCGGTGAACCCGGCGTCGGCAAGACGGCGATCGCCGAGGGCCTGGCGCTGCGCATCGTCAAGGGCGACGTGCCAGAGAGCCTGAAGGACAAGAAGCTGATGGCGCTCGACATGGGTTCGCTCATTGCCGGTGCCAAGTATCGCGGCGAATTCGAGGAGCGCCTCAAGGCCGTTCTGTCGGAAGTGACGTCTGCTGAAGGTGGCATCATCCTGTTCATCGACGAGATGCACACGCTGATCGGTGCTGGCAAGTCGGAAGGGGCGATGGATGCATCGAACCTGCTGAAGCCGGCACTTGCGCGCGGCGAACTGCACTGTGTGGGTGCCACGACGCTGGATGAATATAGGAAGCACGTCGAGAAGGACGCGGCGCTCGCCCGTCGCTTCCAGCCCGTGTTCGTGGGTGAGCCGACGGTGGAAGACACCGTGTCGATCCTGCGCGGCATCAAGGAGAAGTATGAGTTGCACCATGGCGTGCGCATCACCGACTCCGCACTGGTGTCTGCCGCGATCCTGTCCAACCGCTACATTGTCGACCGCTTCCTGCCCGACAAGGCCATCGACCTGATGGACGAGGCTGCGTCGCGCCTGCGCATGCAAGTGGACTCGAAGCCGGAAGAATTGGACGAGATCGACCGCCGCATCATGCAGCTGCAGATCGAGCGCGAGGCGCTGAAGAAAGAGACCGACCAGGCCTCCAAGGACCGACTCGTCAAGCTCGAGAAGGAGCTGGCCGAGTACGAGGAGAAGTCGGCCGGCATGACCAGGCGCTGGCGCGATGAGAAGGAGCAGCTTGCTTCGGCCTCCAAGGTCAAGGAGGAGCTGGAGAAGGCCCGCTTCGAACTCGACCAGGCGCAGCGCAAGGGCGACTTTGCGAAGGCGGGTGAGCTGGCTTACGCCACCATCCCTGGCCTCGAGAAGAAGGTGAAGGAAGCCGAAGAATCTTCCGGCTCCCGCATGCTCGAGGAAGCAGTCACCGAGAACCACGTGGCACAGGTCGTGTCGCGCTGGACCGGTGTTCCGGTCGACAAGATGCTGGAAGGCGAGCGCGAGAAGCTTATCGCCATGGAGACCGAGCTTGCCAAGCGCGTCATCGGCCAGTCCGATGCGGTGATTGCGGTGTCAACCGCGGTCAGGCGTTCGCGTGCGGGCCTGCAGGACCCGAACCGGCCGATCGGCTCGTTCATGTTCTTGGGGCCAACGGGTGTGGGCAAGACCGAACTCACCAAGGCGCTTGCGGGCTTCCTGTTCGACGACGAGCACGCGATGGTCAGGATCGACATGTCGGAATACATGGAGAAGCACTCCGTCTCGCGGCTGATCGGCGCCCCTCCCGGCTATGTCGGCTACGACGAGGGCGGTGCGTTGACCGAGGCCGTGCGGCGCAGGCCTTATCAGGTCGTGCTGTTCGACGAGATCGAGAAGGCGCATCCGGATGTGTTCAACGTGCTCCTGCAGGTGCTCGATGACGGCCGCCTGACCGATGGTCAGGGCCGCACCGTGGACTTCAAGAACACGCTGATCATCATGACCTCCAACCTTGGTGCCGAGTATCTGGTGAACCTTGGCGAGGATCAGGATGTGGACGTGGTGAAGGACGAGGTGATGAGCGTGGTGAAGGGTCACTTCCGGCCCGAGTTCCTCAACCGCCTCGACGAGATCGTGCTGTTCCACAGGCTCAAGCGCGAGCACATGGGCGCCATCGTCGATGTTCAGGCCGGACGCTTGCGCAAGCTGCTCACCGATCGCAAGATCGAAGTCGAGATCAGCGATGCGGCGCGCGACTGGATTGCCGACAAGGGCTACGAGCCGGCCTATGGCGCGCGCCCCTTGAAGCGCGTGATCCAGAAGAGCCTCCAGGATCCGCTGGCCGAGGAAATTCTCGCCGGCCGCATCAAGGATGGCGATACGGTGAAGGTCGACGTGAAAGGCGGTCTTCTCACCTTCAACGGTGTGCCCGTGGGCGGCAAGACCGTTGTCGATCCGAAAGTCGTGAAGCTGCACTGACCGGATGACATGAACTGGAAGGGGCGGTCCCGCAGGACCGCCCTTTTTCATTCTCGTCCTCTCCCGCGAGGCGGGAGAGGAGGGGGCCCCAACGAAGTTGGGGAAGGTGAGGGAATGCGGCCTCCGAAGAGCGCGCCGCGCACACTCCCCCCTCATCTCCCCATTGCTTGTCGCAATGGGTCCCTTCTTCTCCCGCTGAAGAAGCGGCAGAAGACACAGGACGAACCAGTTGTGGAGCGACGTTCGCGGTGCCACTCTCCGCCCATGACCCTCGAAGGCTACAACCGCTTCTGCAGCAGCCTTGGCCACACCGCGCATGTGGTGCAGTGGGATGGTGCGCATGTGTGGAAGGTGGGTGGGCCCAAGGGCAAGGTCTTCGCCATTGCCTCGCGCTGGCATGGGCCGTCGCTGGACTTCACCTTCAAGGCCTCGCAACTGAGCTTCGATCTGCTGAAGGACAAGCCGGGCATCAGGCCCGCGCCCTATTTCGCGTCACGGGGCCTTCTCTGGCTGCAGCGGCACACGGCGGCGACGCTCGATGATCCAGCGCTGAAGGACTATCTTCGCGAAAGCCATCGCCTCGCTGCGCAGAATTTGCCGAAGCGGGTGCAACGGGAACTCGGGCTCGCGTGAACCTCAGGCCTTGGGTGGATTGTCTTTCGCGAAGGCGTAGACGATGAGGCTTGCGACCAGAAGACCTGCGAAGATCAGGTGCAGCGTGGCGTGGGCTTGCGCAGGCGGCGCCTCCGCCATGTGCTTCATCAGTGCGCCACTCAGTGGTTGCAGCACGCCAGCGCCACCGATGAACAGCACGTTCAGCAGCGTGATGCCGCGGCCCAGCAGATGGTCAGGCACGAAGCTGCGGCCGTGCGCCATCAGCACGCCGTAAGTCATGCCGAAACCGCCGAGCAGGCCCATGATGACGATGGCAGCCGACAGCGACAGGCCGGGGAGCGCGAGTGCTGCAAAGCACAGTGCCGTGATTGCCACGCCGCCGAACACCACCCATTTGCGCGTGCCGAGCAGGCGGTCCAGCGGGCCATAGGCCATGGCGCCTGCCGACATGGCGGCCGCCATCACCAGCAATGCGTGCCCACGCGCCACGGGCTCAAGCCCGAACACGGATGAGAAGTAAGGGCCCGCCCACAAGCCGCGCTCCGCCAGCACCACGGCGTAGCTGACGGCGGTGATCGGAAGGAGGGGCCAGAGAGCCCGGATGCGCAGGATGTCACCGATGCCGCCGAGCAGTCCGCGGCTGCCGTGCGAGGTGATGCGGACGGGGTCGCGGATCAGCACCAGAACCGAGGCGGCGGAAAGTGCGGTGGCCACTGCCATGCCCACCATCGCGCCACGCCAGCCGATCGACTGCGCGGCCCATGCCAATGGCGAGGCGGCCAGCAGATTGCCCGCCGTTCCGATGCCCAGAAGCCATGAGCAGAGGAGGGCAAAGCGCTGGGGTGGTGCGATGCGGCCGAACATGTAGATCGCCCCCATGTAGATCGAACCGCAACCCGCGCCAATCAGCAGCATGGCGATGTTCAGTGCGGTTGCGCTGTGTGCCGTGGCGAAGAGCAGGGCACCGGCCACCGCCGCCAGCATCTGCGCGGATACAGTGCGGCGCGGGCCCAGCGTGTCCAGCGCCCAGCCGAGGGGAAAGAGCGTTGCCACGAAGCCGAGGATCCAGAACGCCTGCAGGTTGCCCAGGGCCTGCGGGTCCAACGCCAGTTCGTTCGCCAGCTCAGGCGCGATCACCGCCAGGAAGGAGCGGTAGAACTGGCTCAGCACATAGGCGGCAAGGAAGGTGAGAAAGACGCGCATGGCAAGCGTCATCGCAGGCGCGGAAGCCTCGCGCAAGCGGCGGAAACGGCAATGCTACGGCTTGGCCTGCGCGACCTGCAGGGCGGACGGCGCCTGCTGCATCATGGCCACCACGCGCTGCTTCAACTGGTTGAACTTCATGAGTTCCTTGCCAGCGAGTTGCTTGCCGCCAGCGGCCTTGATGCGCGTGGGGTTCACCGGACGGTCGTCGACGTGGACTTCATAATGGAGGTGCGGGCCGGTGGACCGGCCGGTGGAACCGACATAGCCGATGATCTGGCCCTGGTTCACCTTGGTGCCGCGGCGGATGCCGGCGGCGAGCTTGCTCATGTGCGCATAGAGCGTTTCGTAGCGGTCGTTGTGCTTGATCTCGACGGCGATGCCGAAGGCGCCGTGGCGCCCCGCGATCTTGACCACGCCTGAGCCTGCGGCGCGGATCGGCGTTCCCTGCGGCACGCCGAAGTCAACGCCGGCATGCATCTTGGAGTAGCCAAGCAGCGGGTGCCGGCGCATGCCGAAGCCGGACGTGAGCCGGGCGCCGGACACCGGCGTCTTCAGCAGCGACTTCTGCGCGCTGCGGCCCTGTTCGTCGTAATAGTCGGTCTGGCCGTCCCTGGTTGTGTAGCGGTAGAGCGTCTTGGTTTTCCCATCGAGCGTGAGTTGCGCGAAGTGCAGCACCTTGCGCTTGGAAGACGAACCGGTGAGTGGGTTGCCGTAGAACACGTCAAAGGTGTCGGAGGCCTTCACCTGGCGCTGGAAGTCGACGTCATAGGCGAAGACGCGGGTGAACTCCGCGATGATGTAGTCCGGAACCTTGTTGTCCTTGGCCGTGCCATAGAGGCTGGAGCCAACCTTGGACTGCGTGCGGAAGTGGTTGAACTGTGCATACTGCGACTTGGTACCGGCCCGGGCGCCCTCGATCGCTGCCGCGAAGCGACCGTCTTCGTCGGCCTCGACGGTGAGGGTTTCCTTGGGCCCCGGATCGAAGGAGAGTTCGACGGGGAAGATCACTTCGCGGCCGTAGAAGTCGATCTGGCGGTCGAGGGTCAGTTCGAAGGTGGTGCCCGGCTTGATCATGTTCACCGGGAAGATGGGGTTGATCGATGCGACCAGCGCCTTGGCGGCTTCCTGGCTGACGCCACGGTCGGTCAGCACGTCGATCAGCGACTGGCCCTTGGCCAGCTTGAAGGTTTCGTCCGTCGGCTCCGGCGGAACCTGCTTGGTGATGGTGGTGATGTTCTCCTCATCCTCGACGCCGTCGATGTCGGCATCGATCACCACCGGCCTGTCCTCGTTGTAAGGGAGGTCTCCGGAGGTGATCTCGGGATAGAGGTTGGCGTTGTTCAGGTCGCGCTCGGGCACCACCGAACGCTCGGCATCGTCGGCCTGAGGCTGGTAGGTGGCAGAGAATTCCTTGCGGCCGATCAGCGAGCGTCCTGTCTCCGCACTCTTGGGATACAGTCCGCTGATCGAGGCCTTCTCGACAGAGGCATAGGCGTCGCGCGGGGCGGCATTCTCGCCGAAGATGCCCAGCACGGCGCTGCCGATCACCAGGGATCCGGCAATGCCGGCAACGCAGGTGGTCAACAGCCAGCGATGATGGGCGGGTTCGACCTGGAACGGATCGGGCGCGGGTTCGGTCACGACGGCAGGGGCCGACAGCGCGGCGCGCTGCGGCAGCTTCGAAGGCAATGGCGGACGGCGGGTCGTGCCGGCAGCAGGCGTGCGGGCGCGAAACTGTCTGTCAACGCGATCGTTCAATACTCAAATCCCCTGTCACACTCGCACGCTCCGGACACTCACACCTGCCTCGTTCTCTTGATCGGCAGGTCCCCAGGAGCCGGTTCGTTTGACTTGCTCCGTCCGGGACTCAGGGACCCATGGGATCCCCGCGCGGAACGGAAAATGCCCGTCTGAACCCCGATAGTCAACCCGCAAAAGCAGGCTGGTTTGCACAGGGTTCGCCCAACCTTGTCCGGGGCTTCTCGCGCAGCCAGAGACGCGGTCTGGAACGACCATCCAGAATTCTCCCATGCAGACGTTTCCAATTCGTTAACCATGACTTTCAGCCGACATCCCGCTGTAAGCCTGCCGCTGCCGCCCCGATTGCGGCTCAAGCCTTGGGGAAACCTTCTGCAGTCGGGACGGATGCCGGCTCAAAGGCCCCACACGGATCAATTTACGGGCGGTTTTTCCAACACTTGCGAGAATGTTCGAGATTCCGCCTCCGTCATGCTTGACACTTCCATCCCGGTTCTCATATAAGCCCCATCACTGAGGGACGCGGCGCTGTTTGTGCGCGGCGTGCCTTTCTGCCGAAAGCTGACAAGCTGGTGTGGCTGCCGGATGTCCTGAGAAGGGGATCCGGAGGTTTCTGCGCCTGTGGGGCTGAGGTGGGAGATTTGGG
>CAMDBX010000064.1 GCA_945889445.1 Rhizobium sp. Q54 | reverse complement strand
CTGCCTGTCTCTGGAGCCGGACCGGGATCGTCTGGCTCGGCCTCGATCTTGTCGCGGTCCACAGTTGCGCCGCGGAGAAACCTGGATTTCTCATAGGCGTGATCGGCGATCACCTCGAGAAACAGACAGACGGTTTCCCCATTGTAAGGTAGGAAGGTCAGCAGGAGCCTGGCCTCGTCACTCAGCTTGGCGCGCCAAAAGTTGGTCGGTGACAGTTTCTTGAGGCCGGCGGCGGCGAAGTTGCCTTGGGATATGGCGACCCTGAGGCGGTCGAGCGCCTTCGAAAATCTCCCGGGCCGGAGGTCTCGGTAGGTGAGGATTCGCATGATGGAAGCGTAGGATCGCAGTGAGCCGGGAGCAAGTCCGAGCCGTGGAGCCACGAAAAGACTGGTGCTGCGATTGGCAATCTGGGGGCTATGAAAGCGAGAAAAAGGTTTGGGGAGCGGTTACGAAACCTTCAAATATATCAAAGCCCCCTATTTCCCCAAACCTACGCGTTTTCTTTGGGAAATTGCCGCTATTCGCAGTCCTACATCGCCCACCAACTTCCCATATCTCCCCTTCGTTTCAGGGGCTGGTGAAGTTGGAACGCGTGAAATGCCCATGATGTTTGACGACTGCCATCCGGACTCACGCTTGTCTGTGGCGGAAGTACTTCCGCTCGGCGCTTCGCGCCACGTTGCGGAAGGTCATGGCGGCTGGTGAAAGCGGCTTGTTCCTGCGGTACATGATGCCCTGGGCAGCGCGTAGCCATGGTGGATGAAACGGGAGTTCCAGCACCTGTCCCGACTTCAATTGCTCGGCGCAATACTCGGGCCAGAGCATGCAGAAGGCATTGGACTGGGAGACCACGTCGATCATCGAGCGGGGCGTTGCGCATTCGATGACGGGAATGAAGAACTGGCCGTCTGGCGACAATGAACCCATTGCGCAGGCGGGCGGCAGCAACTGCGCAATGCGGCCCGGCACGCGCGGGCCAGCGAGGGGGAAGCGTGCAATGTCCTCGAGGGAGACCTCATTGCGCCCCGCGAGCTGGTGTCCGGCCCGCACGATGATGCTGCCCTCGCGTTCGGGGAAGGGTTCCTTCACAAGGTCAGGGTTCTTGTTGGCCTCGCTCAACTCGCCGATGGCGAGGTCAAACTCTCCACTGTGAACGGCGTCGGACAGCATCCACCAGTCAAGCTCGCGCAGGCTGATGGAGATGCCTGCGTCGGCGGCCTTCATTGCGGTGACGGCAGAGGCCGCCCAGGACTGCGAGATGAAGGCGCCGACCGCAATCTTCAGCGTCTCGGAAGAACCGCTGCGCAGCGCCTCGATCTTGCCGTGGAAGGCGGCCTCTGCCTTGATGAGAGCGGCAGCTTCCTTGAGTGCGCGGTTGCCATCCGGGGTGACGCTCACACCATGCGGCCCGCGCTCGAACAGGGTGATGCCGAGGTCCTTCTCGAGTGACTTGATTGTTCGCGTGAGATGCGGCTGGCTGATTTCCAGGCGGTGCGCGGCGCGGTGAAAATTCAATGTTTCGGCCAGAACCAGCGCCGACTTCAGGCGGTCGATCATGATGCTTCCCGATACCAATTCAGTATCGCCAGCCTAGTGTATTGGTATCGCGGGTTCAAGTAAGCGTTGTGCATCAGCAACGGATGGCATCGCATGAACATGATCCGGAATGTCCAGAAATCAACACTGCTGGTGGCGGTCGTTGCAGCCATGTGTGTCATCGGCGCATCGTCGGCGTTCACCGCCGAGGTGCAAACCGTTCCGACGAGGCTCGGCGACCTCATACTGGAAAACGGTTATCCCAGCCGCGAAACGGCGGACCGCCTCTATGACGAGATGGACTTCCAGCGCGCCACGCAGGCCTATCTCTGGGCGCTTCCGGCGGTGGGCTACAAGGCGCTCTATGATGCGCAGGCCAAGACGCTGGGTGCCGCCAACGGCGACATCATGTTCTACCGTGATCTGGCCGACAAGGCCGGCATGCTCACCCCCAATATCACCACGCTCTATGCCTTCAGCTTCTGGGACCTGGCGAAGCAGGGGCCGATGGTGGTGGACGTGCCCGAAGGCCTGACGGCGGGCGGGGTGCTTGACATCTGGCAGCAGCCGATCACCGATATGGGCCAGACGGGGCCGGACAAGGGCAAGGGCGGCAAGTACCTGATCCTGCCGCCGGGCAGCCCGGACATCGACGCGCCCGGCTACATGGTGTTCCGTGCACCCTCCAACCAGGTGTGGTTCGGCACGCGCGGGCTCGATCCGGACAAGGCCGTGGCCGAAGCGACGCTGCGCAAATTCAGCACCTATGGCTGGGAACAGCGCGACAAGCCTGCGCCGACGAAATTTGCCGAAGTCGGCGGGCGCCCCTGGCAGTCCGCGCAGCCCGACACGCTGGACTACTGGAAACTCCTCGTCGAACTCTATGCCGATGAGCCGGTGGCCCCGCGCGACCGCATGATGTTCGGCATGCTCGCTCCGCTCGGCATCGCGCCCGGCAAGCCCTTCAATCCCGATGCGCGGCAGGCGAAGATCCTCACCGAGGCCGCCAAGGTCGGCGAGTTGATGGCGCGCACCATCGCCTATGACAAGCGCTATGAGGGCGCCACCGTCTATCCCGGCAAGCAGTGGGAATATGCGGTGCTGTTTGACCTCGATCAGGAGACGCCAGACAAGACCCGCGTGCAGTTCGACGAGCGCGCGTCGTGGTTCTACGAGGCGATCGGCATGTCGGCCGGCATGCAGGGCCGCATCGTGGGCTTCGGGCAGGTCTATCTCGAGACATCCAAGGACAAGGACGGCAACTGGCTTGACGGCGGCCTGATCTACAAGCTGCATGTGGAGCCCAACCCGCCGGTGAAGCAGTTCTGGTCCATCACGCTCTATGACAATGTGACACGCGGTCCGCTGATGACCGACCAGGGTGCTGCCGACCTGAGTTCACGCAAGTCGGACCTCGTGACCAACGCCGATGGATCGGTTGACGTGTTCTTCGGGCCGGAGCGGCCGGCCAATGCCGCGAACTGGATCAAGACCAATCCGGGCAAGGGCTGGTTTCCCTATTTCCGTTTCTATGCGGCAACCGAGCCCTATTTCGACAAGAGCTGGCAGCTCAACGACATCGAACGCGTGAAGTGAGGCAGTCATGTCCATGACCAACGGCACCACTGGAATTTCCGCTGATGAGGCCCGCGCCATCGCGCGTGAAGCCTGGGCTTATGCCTATGCGCCGCTGCAGGGCTACCAGACGATGTATAACCAGACGCAGAACACGGCGTTTGGTGGCTATGTCGGCGGGTTCAATCAGTTCCGCCACTATGCGCGGTCATCCACACCAGCCGACACGGACATCGTGACGCCCAACAATGACACGCCCTATTCCTGGGCGTGGCTCGACCTTCGCGCCGAACCGATGGTGCTGTCGCTGCCTGCCGTGGCGGCACCGCGCTACTATGTGAACCAGTGGTTCGATCTCTACACACACAACTTCGCATATACGGGCGTGCGCGCCACGGGGCGCGAGGCTGGCACCTATCTTTTCGTGGGGCCGCGCTGGATGGGCGACATCCCGAAGGGCATCGGCAAGGTATTCGATGCAGAGACCGAGTTCGTCGGCACCTTGACCCGAACGCAGTTGATGGGCCCGGACGATTTGGCGGCGATGAAGGCCGTTCAGGACTCCTACGGGCTGATCCCGCTGTCGCAGTTTATGGGCAAGCCCGCGCCCGATCCGGCACCCGCCGTCGCCTGGCCGGTGTGGGATGCGTCCAGAGCCGAAGGCCTGGACTTCGTCGTCTATCTGAATGCCCTGCTGGACTTCATGCCGGTGCAGCCTTCGGAGCAGGACATGTTCGCGCGCTTTGCCCGCATCGGTATTGGTCCTGGCCGCGCCTTCGACGCTGCGAAGCTCGCGCCAGAGATCCGTGTGGCGATGGAAGAGGGCATCGCCGAGGCCGGAAAGGCTCTGAAGGAGGGCGCGCTCCAGCAGAAGGACTCGCGCGCCATGTTCGGTACGCGCGAGGCATTGGGCGGAGACTACATCACCAAGCGCAACTATGGCGCCATGCTGGGCATTTACGCCAACACCAAGGAAGAGGCGGTCTATGGCAGCCAGCAGACGGACAGCCAGGGCAAGGTTCTCGACGGCAGCCGTCACTGGGTGCTGCGCTTCGAGCCAGGCCAGCTGCCGCCCGTCACCGAGTTTTGGTCCATCACCATGTACAACCTGCCGCAGCGCTTGCTCGTTGAGAATCCGCTCAACCGCTATTCGATCGGAAGCCGCACGGCAGGCCTCAAGCAGGGTGCGGACGGCTCGCTTGAAATCTACATGCAGGTCGACAATCCAGGGCCTGACAAGGAAGCAAACTGGCTCCCTGCGCCCCGAGGCCCATTCTTCTTCGCGGCCCGCTTCTATGGCCCAAAGGCGGAAGCGCTGGACGGCCGTTGGACGCTGCCACCATTGATTGAGGGAACGTGATACGTGGCGGAGATAACGTCCTTGCCCGCACTCAAGTGTTCTCTTGGCTGATGCGCGGCTGACATCGGCACTTGCCGCAGCATGCAGCTCTTCGTGGCTGTCTGGGCTGACGCTGGAGTTTCGAGAGCGCATTCTCCACCAGTCCAGGTTGATCACATTCGCCAAGGGCCAGCGGATCATTCGTCTGGATGAAAGAGGGTCCGATCTGTACTTTCTGTTCGAGGGCGCTGTGCAAGTTTTGGTCCCGCGCGCCAATCTCGAAGTTGTTCCCACGCACGTGCTGTGCCCTCTGCAATGGTTTGGCGAGTATGGTGCGCTGACCGGATGTGAGAATGTTGCAGAGTATCGCGCTCGGGTGCCCAGTACAGCGCTTGTCGTAACCCAATCCAGGCTTCTCGGGGCAAAAAGCGATCCCTGCTTTCAGAAAGCCGTAGTCGAACTCCTTGCGGGCGCACTGCGGGGCTATCTCGAGTTGTCGGGCGGGCTTGCTGGCTTGAAGGGTGAACAGCGGGTTCGCTCCAAGCTTCACACGCTTTCTGGGTCAAGGCGCGGCGTGACGGACAGCCGAAGCAATGTCATCATTTCGCAAGATGAGCTGGCGGCGGTGTCCTGTGTGTCACGCACGGTGGTGTCAAAGGTTCTTGCCCAACTCGAGGCCGCCGGAATCATCAGTTGCGGATACAGATGCATCGTGATCATTGATCGCGACAAGCTGCTCACGGAATAGAGTTCTGTCTGAACCACTCTTCCGGATATCGTCTTGCTCTTGCAGTAGGAAGGTTTCACGTGGCGGTGCGCTCTGGCGCGTAATCTGAACCTTGACTCTCGATCACCTGCGACTGGTGGTTGGCCCCAGCAATGTGTGGCGTCAGCGCGTGCAATGCATCTCCACTGCGTTCGACCGTCAAATCTTGCCGAACTCCCGCACGAGGCCAGCCATGGCTGGATTGACCTCAGCGAGCCCCCGCGCAACGCCGCGTTTGTCAGCCTCCGGCCGGTTCTGGCTGACCTTCCACTTGCCCTCGAGGGCGTCAATCGCGATCTCGATGCCGATGATGCCACGCAGTTGCGACTGGATGTAGGGTTCCGGCGCGTCTGCCACGGCCCAGGGGTGCGCGCGCCCGGCTTCGTGTTGGTCCGTCAACTCGTTGATCTGGGTGTCGAGCCAGGCGTGATCGGCGCTGACCCGTGCCGTGCCGCGCGCCTGGACCATGGCATAGTTCCATGTCGGCACCACCTTCCCGGTTTCCTGCTTGGTCTCGTAGAAGGAGGGGCTCACATAGGAGAGCGGGCCCTGAAAGACGACCAGAACCTGCTGGCCATCGAGTGTCTGCCACTGGTCGTTGGCCCGGGCGATGTGCGCCTTCAGCACCCCAAATGACCCCTGACCGCGCTTGAGCGTAAACGGCAGGCCGTTGGCGAGGAGCCCGTCAGGACCTGTCGAGATGAGCAGGCCGAACGGGTGGGCTTCAATGAGTGCGTGCTGGACGTTGATGCGATCTTCGCGATGATGAGGTGGCTGATACATGTGAAACCTAGCGGATGTCTGCGGCGGCAAGTTTCGGTGGCCTGGTGGTCTTGATGCTCAGCTTGACTGACTATTCCTGACCGCGTGATGCGGCTAGTCCACAACTCGCGCCGCAAGCCAGACCACTATGGCCGACATATTGACTGGTATGGTGCGGGGTGCGAGGTAGCGCCACCCCAAACTGGAAGGCGAGACATGGACTTCAGCCCGCGGATTGCGCCCGAGATATTCGCCCTTCGACCGGATTTCATGGCATTGAGCATTGTCGTGGAGGGGGCGTCAAACACAGCCAGCACGGCGTTCAGCCGCGCCCAGTTGGCCTCCGCCGCTGGTAGCCTCGGCTCTGTGCCCTGGGCCGAGGCCCACCTGAACGCTTGGAGAGAGGCCTATCGAGGGTTCGGGGCCAAGCCCCAGCGTACGCCGTGTTCCGCTGAAGCATTGCGCAAGCGGTGCGAGCGCGACGGTACGGTGCCTGCGGCCAATGCGGTGGTCGATCTCTACAATGCCATCAGCCTGCGCTTTGCCATTCCGGTCGGCGGCGAAGACGCGTCCTCTTATGTGGGCTCACCCCAACTGGTCCGCGCCACGGGTGCGGAATCCTTCGACACGATGGCCGACGGCCAGCCAAAGCTGGAAACGGTCGAGGCGGGAGAGGTGGTCTGGCGTGACAATCTCGGAGCAACCTGCCGCCGCTGGAACTGGCGGCAGGGCACGCGCACCCGCATCACGGAAGCATCGACGTCTCTCTGGTTCGTTCTTGAGCGCCTTGAGCCGATGCCGACCGAAGCGTTGCTCACTGCGGGCAAGGAACTCGTCGAGGCCTTGCAGCAGGAAGGCCTTTCCGGGGTTTCCAACCTGATTCTGCTTGATGTTGCCAACCCCGGTGGTCGGCCGGCAGTTTAGCAAGCACATCTCGGAGCACCAATCTCAGATTGCCGTTTGTTGCTAATGGTGCTGATGAGAATACTGTTGCTACTTCAGACGCGAGTAGGCGAGACTTCGACCAGGCTGAGATCCGCCTTCTCAGTGTGGAGCGTGCCATGAAGGGCCTGGTTTTCATCGAACTCATCAAGATGGCCGACAGCGCCCTTGGCGAGGCGACCGTCGATCGCGTCCTTGATACCGCGCCGCTCAAGTCCAAGGGCGTCTACACCGCGGTCGGCTACTATGATTGTGCCGAACTCGTTGTGCTGGTGGATGCATTCAGCAAGGAGAGTGGCATTGCCAGGCCGGAACTCGAAAGGCAGTTCGGGCATTGGGTGATGGACTCCTTCGCCAGCGGCTATCCCGAATTCTTCCGCAAGTACGACACGGCCTTCGGCATGCTGGAGGCGATCGAAAGCGACATCCACCTTGAAGTGCGCAAGCTCTATCCCGATGCGGAACTTCCTTCGTTCTCGACAATCCGCCATTCGACTGAGCGGCTTGAGTTGTCCTACAAGTCGGAAAGGCCTCTGGCCTCCTTCTGCTATGGGCTGATCGAGGCTTGCTTCACCAAGTATCGTGAGGTTGCATCTGTCGAGATGACGGACAGAACCACGGGAGCTGAGGGCGACGCTGTCTTCTCGATCATCAAGTGCAAATCCGGATCCGGGGTGCAGGAATGACCGGAGACTTCGTTTCCCGGTCTCGATACGAGAGGGAGAAGGCAGCAAGGGAAGTTGCCGAGAAGCTTCTGGAAGACAAGAGTCGCGAACTCTACCGGCTCAATGTTGAGCTTCAGAAGAAAAGCGATACGCTTTCCGACATCGTGGAAGAACGGACGCGCGACTTGTCGCAGGCCCTCGATGCGGCGCAGGCTGCCACGCGGGCGAAGGACGTGTTTCTCGCAAACATGAGCCACGAGGTTCGCACACCGGTGACCGGCATCCTCGGCTTCGCGCATTTGCTGGCCGAGAGTGATCTGCGCCCCGAGCAACGCGACCTGCTGCACAATCTGCAGGGCTCCTGCCTGACGCTGAAGCACATCATCGATGACCTTCTCGATCTGAAAAGCCTCGAGCACGGGATGATGCGCTTTCGCAACGCGCCCTTTGACGTGGTGGCCGTCATCGAGTCGGCTGTTGCGAAGTTCCAGGAGGCAGCCGGGCGAAGTGGCAACACGCTTGCTCATGAGGCCGCTTCACCGGAGCGCCGCCTGCGCATGGGCGACAAGACCCGCTTCGAGCAGATTGTCGTCAACCTGCTGACCAATGCCCTGAAGTTCACCAAGGATGGCGTAATCACCGTGCAGTCCAGCGTGACCGATGTCGATGTGACAGTCGTCGTGTCCGACACGGGTATTGGCATGCGGACGGAGCATCTTGAGCGGATCTTCGAGGATTTCACCCAGGCCGATGACCAGATCTCCCAGCGCTATGGCGGCACGGGTCTGGGGTTGAGCATCGTGAGTATGATCCTGAAGCAGATGGGTGGTCATGTTTCGGTCACGTCCGAGGTGGGGCAGGGCAGCCGCTTCACCGTGGTGATGCCACTTGCAGTCGCGTCCTCCGCCGAGATTCGGGCTCATCGTGAGCGGGCGACGTCACACATCCCGCTCACGCTCTCCGGACGGCGTGTGCTGGTGGTTGAGGACAATCGGATCAATGCAAAGGTCATCAGGTCGTTCGTTTCGAAATTCGATGGAGACACGGTGCTGGCAGGCAGCGGTATCGAGGCGCTGGGCATTGCAGCCACCGACCGGTTCGACCTGATGATCTTCGACATCAACATGCCTGAAATGGGCGGCGTTGAACTCTTGCGCCGGATCAGGCAGTCGCCGGACTGTGCGGCGAACGCCAAAACGCCCGCTCTTGCCTGCACGGCCAACGCCATGCCGGAGCAGATTGCGCTCTATGTCGAGGCAGGATTTTCCGGTGTCATCCGGAAACCCTTCGACGCCGAGGAATTTCATGCGGGCTTGGTGGCTGTGCTGGGGGCAGGCTAGCCCGGTTTGGATGGGGCCAATCCCGTCTGTTGCAAACGTCACCCGGCCACAAAAAAGGCCGCCATCTGGCGGCCTTTGATGTGGATTGGCGTTGATGCGCCTCAATAGTACTTCTGGATGCAGTTGTTGTACTTCTTCCAGTAGTAGTTGTTCCACTTCTGGGAGCCGCGCACCGCGCCGCCAACGCTGCCGACGCCTGCGCCGATGGCCGCACCAGTGCCTACGCCGCTGCCCTTGCCGCCCGTGACCACGCCGCCAATGATGCCGCCGGCCAGGGCCCCGGCAATGGCGCCGCCAGCCGTGGTGCCCAGTGATTTTTCATCGGCATATTTCTCGGCCTTCCTCTGGCAATAGCGCTTCTCGCTCTGGGTGAGTGCGGCGTTGCCTGCATCCGCCATGAAAGCCGGCAGGACGAGGAGGGTGAGGCAGAACAGGACTGTTTTTTTCATCAGGTGACTCCGTTTCTTGATCTCTCGATTGTTCCGCTGGTGCCGGAAACCAGGCGGAACGACGTGTCGTCTACTGTCTCACAGGGGCACCATTGCGGCAAGTCTGCCTTATTTCCCTGGCGAGGCGGCGATGACGGGAGGTCCTGCCTGTCCCGGGTGTTGCGGCGGGGCGGCATTCGCGGCAACGCTCGCAGCCATTGCCGGGGGCAGGAAAGACGATGCAGCGACTCGAATGCGAGCGGATGTTCGCCGCGGTCATGGAGACGGGAAGTTTCGTGCAGGCATCCCGTCGCCTCGGCACCAGTTCCGGCCAGGCCTCGATGCTCGTGTCCAGGCTCGAGGCCGACCTCGGCGCCAAGCTGTTGAACCGCACCACGCGCGCTTTGTCCCCCACTGAGGTGGGGCAGGCCTATTATGAGCGCATCCGCGCGGTGATCGAGGAACTCGATGCGCTCGGCGAGGCGGTGAAGAACCGCTCGGGTTCCGTGAGCGGCAGGCTGAAGCTCACGGCACCACTGTCTTTCGGCACCAAACAACTATCACCCGCGCTCGTCATATTCGCCACGCGCTTTCCGGAGGTGAGCCTCGACGTGAGCTTCTCGGACCGTCAGGTGAACCTGGTGGACGAGGGTTTCGACGCTGCCTTGCGCATCGGCCACCAGGGTGATTCCAGCCTGGTCATGCGCAAGCTTTGCGAGTCACGCATCTCGGCAGCGCCGCAAGCGCGAGGTAATAGGTGAGATTGCAGATGACCGTCAGCATGCTGCGCGGAAGCACGGTCCGGGTGGAGCCCTTGATCGCCTTCAGGCTGCCTGACAGGTAGATCAGCAGAACGGCGATGGGCAGTGCCGTCAGGGCGCGCAGGGCCAGCGCCTGGTGGATGGGATAATGCCCGCTGGGGATCTTCATGATGAGATCCTGGACGATGTAGGCCGCGATCCCGAGGCAGAGTATTGCCGCCCCGCGAGCGTATGTCGCCGATCCGGCCATGATGTCCCCAAGCGTTGTGGCGCGGTTGTCTGTGAGGCGGAGCGCCCGGTCAAGCGCGGGCGGCTGGCGCCTTTCCGCCGGCCTTCTCGAACAGCCCGAACACGTCCTCCCTGCGACACAGCGAGGTGCCGGGGTTGCCGGTCGCTGCCGCACCCGCCGCCATGCCAAGCAGGAAGGCCTGGTCGATGTCCCAACCCTCCGACAGGGCCCAGACCATGGCCCCGAGGAAGCTGTCGCCTGCGCCCACGGCTGAGCGCACCTCGACCGCCATGGCTGGCAATCGCAGCAGCCTGTCAGCGGTGACCAGCACGGCACCGTCAGCCCCCAGCGTCACCGCCACAATGCCCGCCTGCCCGCGCGCGATGATGGCCTTGGCGGTGGCCTCGATGCCCGCTGCATCGAGATCATGCCCGGCATAGCTTTCCAGTTCGCTGTGGCTCGGCTTCACCAGATGGATGCCACCATGATCCAGTGCCGCCTTGAGTGCCGCCCCCGATGTGTCGAGCACGAAGGGCAGGGCGTTCCTGGCCGCTGCCTTGGCCAGCCGCACATAGCTGTCCACCGGCGCGCCGCGCGGCAGGCTGCCGCTGGCCACCACGAAACCTTCCGTCTTGTGGAGGATGGCATCGGCGCAGGCGTCGATCTCGTGCTCGTGCACTTCCGGTCCCTCCGGCAGGAAGCGGTATTCGAGGCCGGTCGACTGGTCATGCACCATGAGGGCAACGCGCGTTTCGCCCTCCATGGGGATGGGTTTCCAGGGAATACCCTCGTCCTTCAGCAGACGCCCGAGGAAATCGCCCATCTCCCAGCCCGACAGTGCCAGCGCCTCCACCTCGCCACCCAGTGTCGAGATCACCCGCGCCACGTTGATGCCGCCGCCGCCCGGCTCGAAGCTGGTGTCCTTCAGCCGGACCTTGTGGGTGGGGTGCACCTCAGCGGCCTCGCCGAAGACGTCGATCGTCGGGTTCAGGGTAATGGTGAGGACGGCGGCCATTCTGGGTCCTTGTGGCTCTGGATTCGGAGG
Organism: Rhizobium sp. Q54; assembly: GCA_945889445.1. Lineage (GTDB taxonomy): Bacteria > Pseudomonadota > Alphaproteobacteria > Rhizobiales > Aestuariivirgaceae > Aestuariivirga. The sequence goes on along the minus strand of CAMDBX010000064.1, from coordinate 14,404 downwards.
TCAGTTTGTTCGATCATCGAGGGGCGACGAAAGAGCGAATCCCATGGCAGACCTCAGCATCCGCATCGATTTTGGTCCAGACCTGAGGGTGGGCCCCGGCAAGATCGCCCTTCTGGAGCAGATCGCGACCCTGGGTTCGATCTCGGCAGGGGGCCGCGCCATGGACATGTCCTACCGCCGCGCCTGGGAGTTGATCGAGGAACTCAACACCATTTTCGGCAAGCCCGTGGTGGAGTCGCGCAGCGGCGGCAAGAAGGGCGGCGGTGCCACGCTGACGCCGTTGGGCCTCTCACTGATCGCCCGCTACCGTGCCATGGAACTTGCGGCAGCCTCGGCGACAGAGCCGCACCTGAAGGCGCTGGCCGCCGAAATTGCCAGGGCGTGAGACGGAGACGGCGGTCCGCGGTCAGCGCGGCTCGGCCGCTGGGCCACTCACCGACACGGCCTTCACCACCGCGAAGGCGGGCGTTCCCGGAACCAGCCCCAGCGCCGAGGCGGATTGCCGGGTGATGCGCGCCACCACGGCAGCACCTCCGCAGTCGAGCCTGACGTTCACCGAGGATGGGCCGGCGGGCAAAATCTCCGCCACCCTGCCGCGCAGGATGTTCAGTGCACTGATGTTTCGTGGTTCTTCCAGCGCCAGCATCACGTCGCGTGCGCGAATGCGCACGCGGGCAGGTGTGCCCTCCGGCCCGAGGCGGCCCGGCACATAGATGTTGCCCGCGCCCGATGAGAGCCGGGTGAGGTCGAACCCGGCATCATGCGCGGCCACCTGCATGTCGATGATGACGCCGCCTTCTTCGGCCTCCTCGGCGGGAACGAGGTCCTGGCGCTGGGCAATCTCCGCCGCGGGCCCGAAGGCCGCCAGCTTGCCCTGTGCAAGAACCGCCACGTCGGAGGCAAGCCGCATGACCTCCGCCACCGAATGGCTGACATAGACGATGGGGATCTTCACCTCGTCGCGCAGCCGCTCGAGATAGGGCATGATCTCTGCCTTTCGGGCAGCATCGAGCGAGGCGAGCGGCTCGTCCATCAACAGCAGCTTTGGCGAGGTGAGCAGTGCGCGCCCGATGGCCACGCGTTGCTTCTCGCCACCGGAAAGATCGCGCGGGCGGCGCTTCAGCAGATGTGCGATGCCGAGCAGGTCGAGAATCTGTGCCCGCGCCGCATAGCGTTCCGCCTTCGGCGTGAACCATTCGCCATAGGCGAGGTTGCTCTCCACCGTCAGGTGCGGAAACAGCCGCGCCTCCTGGAACACATAGCCGATGCGCCGTCGGTGCGGCAGCAGGTCGATGCCGTGCGCGGTGTCCACCATCACCGTGTCGCCGACGCTGATCCGCGCAAAGTCGGGCCGGATCAGCCCGGCGATGACATTGACCAGCGTGGTCTTGCCGCAACCCGAGGCGCCGAACACGGCGGTGATGCCGCCGGCGCTGGCGAACGCGGCTTCCAGGGTGAAGTTCCCGAGACGGTGGCGGACATCGACGGTGAGGCTCATGCGGCGATCCGCTGTCCCGCGCGGCGGGCGAGGAATTCTGACACCATGAGAGCGGCAAGCGAGATGGCGATCGAGATGGCGGTCAGCCTCAGCGCGCCCGCTTCGCCGCCCGGCACCTGCGTGAGCGTGTAGATGGCGGTGGGCAGGGTCTGCGTCTCGCCCGGAATGTTGGAGACGAAGGTGATGGTGGCGCCGAACTCGCCCATGGCCTTGGCGAAGCACAGGATCATGCCGGCGATGATGCCGGGAAGGGTGAGCGGCAGGGTGACGGTGAGGAACACCCACATCGCGCTGGCACCCAGCGTGGCGGAGGCCGCCTCGAGTTTCCGGTCCACCGCCTCGATGGAGAGCCGGATGGCCCGCACCATCAGCGGAAAGCCCATCACCGCGCAGGCAAGAGCCGCACCCGTCCAGCGGAAGGCGAAGACGATGCCGAACTGCGCGAGGAACGCGCCCACCGGCCCCTTGGTGCCGAAGGTGAGCAACAGCAGGTAGCCCGTCACCACTGGCGGCATGACCAGCGGCAGGTGAACGATGCCGTTGAGCAGCGACTTCCCCCAGAATTCCTTGCGCGCCAGCAGCCAGGCAACGGCAATTCCCACCGGCAGGCTGGCGATCATGGCCACGCTCGCCACCTTCAGGCTGAGGCGAACGGCGTCCCATTCCTCCGGGGTGAGGGTGAAGACTGTCATGCGTCTGCGTCCAGCGTCATATCCAATCGGATATAACACTATTCCATCCGGAACAACCCGTCACGGTGCGACCTGGATCGCCTCCACATAGTGGACCAGTGCCGTGATCCGCCGCGAGGCCTCGTCGGAAGCCTTCAGCGCCTGCTCGATGGTGGTGCTCTTGCCCACCTCCTCGGTGACGAAGACATCGCCCCAGATCGGCATGTCGCGGGTGCCGTGGCCGTCGGGCATGTCGAGGCCGGCGATGGTCTCGAACACCTTCTGGGCGGGGAACTCTCCGTATTTCTGGGTCACCACCGTGAGGTCGGAGGGCTTCTTGTCGAGGCGCGCCGCCTGGGTGCCCTCGCCCTTGCCGTCCCGTCCGTGGCAGGGGGCGCAGAGGTGGCCGAAATCGACCTTGGCCTGCTGCATATCGGCATCGGCCAGCGCCGGGGTGGCGAGAAGCAGCAGGGCGATGAAGGAATGACGTGCTTTCATGATGCCTGTCCAATGTCCTTCAGCATCTCGACGAACCACGGCGTGTGAACGTCGAAGTGCTTGCCTCCCTTGATGCGCGGGAACTCGATGGCGCGCAACTCATCCTCGCGCTCCTCGTCGTGGCCGATCACGCCCGATACGCCGTCGAGGGCGGAGTCCACGGCGACGTGAACCATGGCGCGGATCAACTCGAGGTCGGCCTGGTTGGCCGCTGCCGAGCGACCGAAATAGCCGGACTTCTGGACAAGGGTCTTGTCGGCCCCGATCTTCTTGGCAAACTGCTTGCCGAACCAGTCACCCACCTTCACGCTGTCGAGTCGGACGTGGCCGAAGGCATCGCGCTCCACGTGCTCGCCCTTGGCCTCGAGCTCGGCCACGATTTCGGGCACGCAGGCGCCTTCGCTGACGAAGATCGAGACGGAGTCATACTTGTCCATCACCGCGTGGAGGCGGGCGGCCTCCTTCTCCATGTCGATGTGCATCTCGGGGATGTAGACCGCGTCGATGTCCTTGTGCTTCCGGTCGAGGTTGAACTCGGGCAGGAACTCGAGGTGGTCCAGCCGGTTGCGCCAGGCGCGGGCCGTGGCGGCGGTGAGCCAGCCGCAGTGCCGGCCCATGACTTCGTGGATGACCAGCTGGCGCGAGGAGGTGGACTGCTCGTTGACCACGTTTTCGAAGAACATGGCGCCGTGTTCGGCCGCCGTCCAGGCGCCCAGCGTCTGGCGGATCGGCACCACGTCATTGTCGATGGTCTTGGGCAGGCCGACGACGGTGAGCTCATAGCCGTTTGAATGGAGATAGGCGGCAAGATCCGCCGCGGTGGTGTTGGTGTCGTCGCCGCCGATGGTGTGGAGGATGGTGACGCCGTCCTTCACCAACTGGTTGGCGGCCACCTTCAGCGGGTCTTCGCCCTGCTTAACCAGCCCGCGCTTCACGCAGTCGGCCACATTGGTGAGTTTGACGCGGCTGTTGCCCAGGGGTGAGCCGCCATGGCCGTGCAGCACATGCGCCCGGCGGCGCACCTCCGGCGTGACGGGTATCGACTTGCCAAGCAGCAGGCCCTTGTAGCCCGACAGGTAGCCAATCATCGGCGCATCGGGGGCGATCTCGGAATAGCGTTCGATCAAACCGCCGACCGCCGAGGAAAGGCAGGGGGCGAGGCCGCCCGCGGTCAACATCGCGATCTTGTGGTGACGGTGGGGCATGGACGCTTAACTCCTCGGGAAATCAGCATTTAAACAGTTAGCACCGGAGCGCCGCCGGCGGAACCCGGCAAAACGGCGGAGCGGCAGTTTCGATTTTCATTGAAGCCGGGGGCAGGGGTTCCTACCTGAACATTCGTCAACTTTGGAGAGAGGATCGGAGATGACACATACGGCTTCGGCTGGTTTCGAGCAGAACGGCAGCACGCAAAAGCGTGGCTGCGGTTTGAGCTCAATGGGCCGCTGGTCGGCCTGGGAGATCGGCGCGATGGTCGCCGGTTTCGTGGTGTTCTGGCCGCTCGGCCTGATCGCGCTCTTCCTGAAATGGAAGAACGGCGAGATGTGGAAGGGTTCGGCCGACACCGCCGCGCCCTGGGCCAGCTTCAAGGCGCCGGACCTGTCCGGCTGGAACTGGAAGGGCCAGGCGTCGTCCTATGGCTTCGCCGGTTCAGGCAATGCCGCCTTCGACACCTACAAGCGCGAGCAGCTCAAGCGGCTCGACGAGGAGCGTCGTCGGCTGGAGGACGAACAGAAGGCCTTCCGCGACTTCGTGGAGCGCCTGCGCCGCGCCAAGGACCAGGACGAGTTCGACCGCTTCATGAACGAGCGACGCGCAGCGCCGCCCGCCGTGAACGAGTAAGCTCCGCCACGCCACCAAGTCTGGAGAAGCCCGGCCATCGGCCGGGCTTCTTGCGCTCTAGATTTCGGGTTCCTCGCGCCGCGGCGCTGCGGGGTCGGGCGCGGTGCGGATGGGCGCTGTCTTGAACACCGGGGCGCGCGGCGCCGGGCGGGCCATGCCCGGCGGCAGCGCCTCAGGGGGCGCGCCGATGTTCTGTTCAATCACGATGTCCTGCGGGCCGCCGATGAGGATCAGGTGCTCGACGGCGTCACGCCGCACCAGGACGAGGCGGCGGTCCTTGTCCACCTCATAATATTCGCTGACGCCGAGACGCTGGCCACGGCGGCCGCCGGATACGCGCGGGCTGAAGGCGCGCCAGGCGCCGATCGCCACGAGCAAACACAGCAGGATGACTGCCGAGGTGATGATGGTCTGCATGTGCTGGCTCAGGAATTCCATGCCCACTCCCTTCGACACCGGGTAACAATGCCGACGGTCGGCGTTTGATCCCTCAGCTGTAATCTTCCCGTTCTGCGACTCTGGCGGGGGGCCAGCCATTTGTAAAGCGATGTTCAACGGGTGGCTGTGGACGATTCCGCCCCCGTCCGATTGCCCTATACTGCACTTGATTCGGGGTGGGGTTTGATGACGGACAGGAACGCGCCGGTGACGGGCGGAATGGCGGCGCCGGCGGTATCCGGGGGCAGTGGGGCGGGCCGCGTCCTTGTGGCGCTGGTGCTGGCGGCCATCGTCGCGGCCACGGTGGTGTTCACGCTCCGCCATCTCGATGCCGCGCACTCGCGCTGGTTGTTATGGGCAGGGGCGGCGCTGGCGGGGCTGGGCCTGTTGTCGCTGCTCGCCCTTGTGGCGGGGCTGCTGCGCCTTGGCGGTGACCGCAAGGGCAGCACCTTCCTCGACGCGCTGACCTCCGCCATCGGGCACCCACTGGTGGTGACCGACAGTGACGGCCGCACCGTTTATGCCAATGCCGCCTACCGGGCCCTTGCCAGCAAGTCAGACCGCCTCGTGGGCTTGGACGTTCTGTTCGCGCCCTATGCGGAATTCTCGGCCCCCGTCTACCAGCTCTCCCAGGCGGTGGCCGAAGGCCGCTCCGAGTCACGCGAGCTGCGCATCGCGCAGGGGGCAGCCGCCCCCTGCGCCGCTGCCGACCGGCCGGTGTGGGTGAAGCTCTCCGCCACGCCCGTGCCGGGCGGCGAGACGCCGCTGCGCCTCTGGCAGCTTGAGGACATCAGCGAGGACCGGGCCCGCCAGGAGCAGGCCTTCTCGCGCCTGCAGTTCATCATCACCTATCTCGACAATGCCCCGGCGGGTTTCTTCTCCACGCTCAACGACGGGCAGGTGGACTACATCAACGCCACGCTGGCGCAGTGGCTGGGGATCGACCTCACCGAGGCGCAGAACGCCGGCATGAAGCTCTCCGACCTGCTGGGCGAGCAGGCGGCACGGCTGGTCTCCGGCGTGGCACCCAAGCCCGGAACGGCGGTCACCGAAAGTTTTGGCCTCGACCTGCGCAACGCCACCACGGGCAAGCTCATTCCGGTGCAGCTCATTCACCATGTCGAGTTCGATGCCGAAGGGCAGGCCTCGCCGTCGCGCACCATCGTGGTGCCGCGCCACCTCGCGGGCACTTCGGCGGCGGGCGGCGAGATTTCGGCGCCGCGGCTGTCGCGCTTCATCAACAATGCGCCCATCGGCATCGCCGAGATCGACAAGGACGGCATCGTGCGCATGGCGAACGGCGCCTTCATCGACCTGTCGCCCAAGGCGCGGCGCGGCGCGGAACTGTCCGCAGCCATCGTGGCCTCCGAGCGGGCCTCGCTGCTGCAGACGCTGTCGACCGCACTTCGCAACGAAGGCAGCCTTCACCAGATCGAGGCCAACGTCGAAGGAACGACGCCGCGCAACGTGCTCTTCACCTTCACGCGATTGGCACCCGAGGACGACACGGCGGTGGTCTTCGCGGTGGACAAGACCGAGAACAAGTCGCTCGAGGTGCAGCTGGCGCAGAGCCAGAAGCTGATGGCGGTGGGCCAGCTGGCCTCTGGCATCGCGCATGACTTCAACAACGTGCTCACCCCCATCATCGGCTTTGCCGACCTGCTGCTGGCCAAGATGCGGCCCACCGACCCTGCCTTCGCCGATGTGATGAACATCAAGCAGAACGCCAACCGTGCGGCCAACCTGGTGCGCCAGCTCTTGGCCTTCTCGCGCAAGCAGACCCTGCAGCCGAAGGTGCATGTGCTGACCGAGGCGCTGTCCGACCTCGGCAACCTGCTGGGCCGGGTGCTGGGTGAAAAGGTCACGCTGCGCATCAACCACGACCGCGACCTGGGCCTGGTGCTGGTCGACATCCACCAGTTCGAGCAGGTGATCATCAACCTTGCCGTCAACGCGCGGGACGCCATGCCCAACGGCGGCTCGCTCACGGTGCGCACCTACAATCTGGGGGTTGAGGAGTCGCGCAGCATCATGCCGTCGCTCATGCCGCCGGGCGAATATGTTGCCTGCGAGGTTCAGGACACCGGCAGCGGCATTCCGCCCGAGATCCGCGACAAGATCTGGGAGCCGTTCTTCTCGACGAAGGACGTGGGCAAGGGCACGGGGCTTGGTCTCTCCACCGTCTATGGCATCGTCAAGCAGACGGGCGGCTTCATCTTCTGCGACAGCGAGATGGGCAAGGGCACGACCTTCAAGATCTACCTGCCGCGCTACTATCCGCAGAAGACCGAAGCAACGGTTGTCGAGGAGAAGCCGGCGGAGGCGCCCAAGCGCGACTATACCGGCAAGGAACGCATCCTGCTGGTGGAGGACGAGGACGCAGTGCGCGCCTTTGCGCTGCGCGCACTCACCTCGCGCGGCTACACCGTGGTCGAGGCTGACTCAGGCGAGAGTGCCATCGAGAAGATCGACATGGACGACAAGGGCTTCGACCTCATCATCTCCGACGTCGTGATGCCGGAAATGGACGGCCCTACCTTGCTCCGTGAGCTGAGGAAACGCGGCAACGAGACCAAGTTCGTCTTCGTCTCGGGCTACCCCGGCGAGCAGTTCGAGCAGGACCTCGAGGGCCACAGCGGCTACAGCTTCATGCCAAAGCCCTTCTCGCTGAAGCAGCTGGTGGAGAAGGTGAAGGAGGCGATGGAGGGGTAAATGTCTTGTCCCGCTCCGCGGGAGAGGACGATGTGGTCAAGCGCGCGCAAGGTGATGGGTGGCAGGCGTGTGGCGAAGGGTGGCGTTCACCCCAGCTCGAAGCTGGTAATCCCGAACACCTTCGCCGTATCGATCTCCGGGGCGGGCCCCCGATACATGCGTGCCGTTTCGAACATCGGCTGGAGGCGCAGCGACAGGGCCAGGTCCACTGCCGCGCGGTTGGTTCCGGGCGTGTCGAGGAAGATCAATCCGTCCGGCACCCGGGTCAGCAGTCCGCGCAGGATGGTTTCCGCGTCACCCACGTCCCGCGCGAAGAGCGGGCCGATCTTCCAGCCGTCATGCGTGGGGCGCGCCACGCCATAACCGGTGATTTCGCCGTCGCGCATCAGCGCAACGGCATCGTGGTGCAGCCAGTCGGCCAGGAACCTCAGCCGCGAGGCAGGGAACAGCCGGTGGCGCTGCTCGAAGCGGTCGACCGCCGCGGCGTCGGCGGCGGACAGGGCGCTCAGTCTGCGGTCGTTCTGCGCATAGCCATTGGGCTTCAGTCCGCCATGGCGGACGCTTGCGTGCGCCAGGACGAAGCCCGTCTTGCGGTAATTGTCCTGCTGCGCCGTCACCCCGTCGAGGCCGATGGTGTGTGCCGGTTTCAGTTCCAGCGCGGCGTTCCACAGCGCAAGGCCATGGCCCTTGCCGCGCAGGTCGGGCCGGCAGATGTAGAAGCCGAGGAAACCGAAGGACGGGCCGTAATTGACCAGCGAGATGGTGGCCGCCAGTTCGCCGTCGACCGTCAACCCGAGGAAGCCTGCCGGGTCCTGCGCCGCGAAGGCCTCGGCATCCCTGAGGCCCGGGTTCCAGCCTTCGCGCCTGGCCCATTCGACGGCGGTGCGGATGCCCTCCATGTCGAGAAGCCCGATGTCGTCGCCCATGCCGTCCCCGCTGATTTTCAGATGCGCGTCCCTTTGAATCATCTTAAGCCCTGTTGCAAGATCGTAGGATTCACCGATGCAAACCCTCGCCGAACTCTCCCGCCAACTGGCCGAACGCAAAACCACCTCCCGCGATCTCGTCGAGCGCGCGCTGGCGCAGATCGCTGATCCGGCGGGCGAAGGGGCGCGCACCTTCATCGCGGTGGATGCAGAGGGTGCGCGCGCTGCGGCCGACCTTGTGGACCTGCAGCGGAAGCGCGGCCGCCAGGTCTCGGCACTTGCCGGCATTCCCTTCTCGTCGAAGGATATCTTCGACCTCGCTGGCGAGGTGACGACCGCGGGCTCGAAGGTACTGAAGAATGACCCTCCCGCCACGGCCGATGCCACCTCCATCGCGCGGCTGAAGGACAAGGGGCTGATCGTCATCGGGCGCACCAACATGACCGAGTTCGCCTATTCCGGCGTTGGCCTGAACCCGCATTACGGCACGCCGCGCTCGCCCTTTGACCGCGCGACAGGGCGCATTCCCGGCGGCTCATCGTCTGGTGCGGCAGTCTCGGTGGCGGATGGCATGGTGGCGCTCGGCATCGGCACCGACACCGGCGGATCATGCCGCGTGCCCGCGTCCTACTGCGGCATCGTCGGCTACAAGTCGAGCCACGGCCGGGTGCCTCTTGCCGGCTGCAACCCGCTGTCCGCGAGCTTCGACACCATCGGACCCTTGGCCAACACGGTGGCCTGCTGTGCTGCGGCGGATGCCGCGATGGCGGGCGACTGGGACGGGGTTGTGCCGGAGCGGCAGGCCAGGAGCCTGCGCCTTGCGGTGCTGAAGGACTTCGTGCTGGACGGACTCGCCCCGCAGGTGGAGCGCGATTTCGCGCAGGCGCTGCAGGCACTCACCGCGGCGGGCGCCGCGCTCACCGACATGGCCTTCCCTGAACTGCGGGAGATTCCCGCCATCAACGCCAAGGGCGGCATCGTGGCGGCGGAAGCCTGGGCAATCCACCGGGCGCGGATCGCCGCCGCCGGGGCGGCGTATGACCCGCGCGTCCGCTTCCGCATCGAACTGGCGGACCCGATCTCCGCCGCCGACTATCTCGGCTACATCGCGCGGCGGCGGGAGATGGTCGCGCTCTTCGCGCAGCGCTTCGAAGGCTTCGACGCGGTGCTGCTGCCCACCACCCTCAACACCGCGCCGGCGATCGCCGAACTGGCCGAGGACAAGGACTACATCCGCTTCAATGCCGTGAGCCTGCGCAACACCTATGTGGGCAACTTCCTCAACGGGTGTGCCATTTCGCTGCCCATGGGTCGCCGGGGCGAGGCGCCCTGCGGGCTGATGGCCATGGCGCCCTGGGGCCACGACCGCGACCTGTTCGGCGTTGCTGCTGCCCTCGAAAGCGTGCTCGCAACCACGCGCTGATTCGCGTCATGCGCGAAGTGATCTCCCAATTCTTTCGTTCGTCCGTACACGGTGTGTTGTTCCGGTATGTTCTTCTTTTGTTTAAACTGGTAACAGCGATATCAATGGTTTGGGATGTTTATTTTCCGCTTGCGTGCCGAACAGAAATAGAACATAGTTCGAACAACGGTAACGCGGCGGCGCTGAGGCGGCCACTGGTGGACCCACTGAACATGAAGGAGTAAACCGAATGGCACAGTCGTCGAATCTGCGGGTCATTGATAATTCCATGGACAAGAGCAAGGCACTCGATGCGGCCCTGAGCCAGATCGAACGGGCATTCGGCAAGGGCTCCATCATGAAGCTCGGCGCCAACTCGGCGCTGGAGATCGAGTCGATTTCCACGGGCTCGCTGGGCCTCGACATCGCACTCGGCATCGGCGGCTTGCCGCGGGGCCGGGTGATCGAGATTTACGGCCCGGAATCCTCCGGCAAGACCACGCTGGCGCTGCAGACCATCGCCGAGGCCCAGAAGCGCGGCGGCATCTGCGCCTTTGTCGACGCCGAACATGCGCTCGACCCGGTCTATGCCCGAAAGCTCGGCGTCAAGATCGACGACCTGCTGATCTCCCAGCCCGACACCGGCGAGCAGGGCCTCGAGATCGCCGACACGCTGGTGCGTTCCGGCGCCGTCGAGGTTCTGGTGATCGACTCGGTCGCAGCCCTCACGCCGCGCGCCGAACTCGAAGGCGAGATGGGCGACCAGCTGCCGGGCCTTCAGGCCCGCCTGATGAGCCAGGCGCTCCGCAAGCTCACGGGTTCGATCTCCAAGACCAACTGCATGGTCATCTTCATCAACCAGATCCGCATGAAGATCGGCGTGATGTTCGGCTCGCCCGAAACCACCACCGGCGGCAATGCGCTGAAGTTCTATGCCTCCGTCCGTCTCGACATCCGCCGCATCGGCGCCATCAAGGACCGGGACGAGGTGGTAGGCAACCAGACCCGCGTGAAGGTGGTCAAGAACAAGGTGGCGCCGCCTTTCAAGCAGGTCGAGTTCGACATCATGTATGGCGAGGGCATTTCCAAGGTCGGCGAGCTGATCGACCTGGGCGTCACCGCCGGCGTGGTCGAAAAGTCGGGCTCCTGGTTCTCGTATAATGGCGAGCGCATCGGGCAGGGGCGTGAGAACGCCAAGACCTTCCTGCGCCAGAACCCGGACATGGCCAATTCCATCGAGGCCACCATCCGCGGCAATGCCGGCATCGTCGCCGCTGCGCTGAGCAACGGCACCGAAAAGGACGCGGCCGAGTCCGACGACTGATCGGCCCTTCCAAGCAACTCCATTCCTGAACCCGGATGCCTGTCCCAAGGGGCATCCGGTCGCCCACGGTGTTTTGCCCCACACCGCCTGAGCCGGCGCCTTCCGTCACCCCACGGAGGGCGCCATTCCATTCGTTTCGGTGGTTCAGTGGCTCTGGCCCCAGCCACCGGCCGGTTCTGGCTTGGTTATTCTGGACAGCGCGGCTTGCCCCCATTAAGACCGCCCCAATCTCCACCTCTCATTCGCCGGGCGTACCATGACAGGGCTTGCACAGATCCGTTCCACCTTCCTCGACTATTACAAGCGTCAGGGGCATGAGATCGTGGCGTCCTCGCCGCTGGTGCCGCGCAATGACCCCACCCTGATGTTCGCCAACTCCGGCATGGTGCAGTTCAAGAACGTCTTCACCGGCATGGAAAAGCGGCCCTACACCCGCGCCACCACCGCCCAGAAATGCGTGCGCGCCGGCGGCAAGCACAACGACCTCGACAATGTGGGCTACACCGCCCGCCACCACACCTTCTTCGAGATGCTCGGCAACTTCTCCTTCGGCGACTATTTCAAGCCCGATGCCATAGAGTGGGCCTGGACGCTGGTCACCAAGGAGTTTGGCCTGCCCAAGGACAAGCTCACCGTCACCGTCTTCTCGGAAGACGATGAGGCGCATGCGCTGTGGAAGAAGATCGCAGGCATTCCCGACAGCCGCATCATCCGCATTCCGACGTCTGACAATTTCTGGTCGATGGGCGACACCGGTCCGTGTGGCCCGTGCTCGGAAATCTTCTATGACCATGGCGACAAGATCTGGGGCGGGCCTCCCGGTTCGGCGGAGGCCGACGGCGACCGCTTCATCGAGATCTGGAACCTCGTGTTCATGCAGTACGAGCAGCTGTCCAAGGACGAGCGCGTCAACCTGCCCAAGCCGTCGATCGACACCGGCATGGGGCTGGAGCGCATCGCCGCCGTGCTGCAGGGAACCCATGACAATTACGAGACCGATCTGTTCCGCGCGCTGATCTCGGCCATCGTCGAGAAGACCGGCGTTCCGGCCACGGGCGATGCCAAGGCCTCGAACCGCGTCATCGCCGACCATCTGCGCGCCTCGTCCTTCCTTATCGCCGATGGTGTGCTGCCGTCGAACGAGGGACGCGGCTACGTCCTTCGCCGCATCATGCGCCGCGCCATGCGCCACGCCGAGCTGCTGGGCGCCAAGGAACCGCTGATGCACCGGCTGGTGCCGACGCTGGTGCGCGAGATGGGCGCTGCCTACAATGAACTCGTCCGTGCCGAGGCGCTGATCACCGAGACGCTGTACCTCGAGGAGAACCGCTTCAAGAAGACGCTTGAGCGCGGCTTGCGTCTGCTCGACGAGGATTCTTCCGGCCTCAGCAAGGGCGACACATTCTCGGGCGAGACCGCCTTCAAGCTCTATGACACCTATGGCTTCCCGCTCGACCTGACGCAGGACGCGCTGAAGTCACGCGGCATCACGGTCGACACCGCCGCCTTCGAGGCCTCGATGGAGGCGCAGCGCGAGGATGCGCGCCGTGCCTGGAAGGGCTCGGGCGACGCCAAGACCGAGACCATCTGGTTCGAGTTGAAGGAGCGCTTCGGTGCCACCGAGTTCCTCGGCTACGACACCGAGATGGCGGAGGGCGTCGTGCGAGCCATCGTGGTCGACGGCAAGGAAGTGCAAGGCCTCGCCGAGGGCCAGAAGGGTGCGATCGTCGTCAACCAGACACCGTTCTACGGCGAGTCCGGCGGCCAGACCGGCGACCACGGCATGATCCGCACGGCGGAGGGCGCCTCCTTCCTCGTCGCCGATACGCAGAAGCGCGTGGGTGACGTCTTCGTGCACATCGGCGAGTTGGTGCGCGGCAGCATCAAGCCGGGCAACGCGGTTGAACTCACCGTCGACCATACGCGCCGCTCCGGCAACCGCATCCACCACTCGGCCACGCATCTTCTGCACGAGGCGCTGCGCCTCACGCTCGGCAGCCACGTGGCGCAGAAGGGCTCGCTTGTCGAGCCCAACCGCCTGCGCTTCGACATCTCGCACAACAAGGCGCTGAGCCCGGTCGAGCTTCACCAGGTGGAGCAGATCGCCAATGATATCGTGCTGCAGAACGACAAGGTGTCGACCCGCCTGATGACGGTGGACGCGGCGATTGCCGAAGGCGCCATGGCGCTGTTCGGCGAAAAGTATGGCGAGGAGGTGCGCGTCGTCTCCATGGGCCGCAATGAACATGGCGCGGGCCGCCCGATCTATTCGCTGGAACTCTGCGGCGGCACCCATGTGGGCCGCACCGGCGACATCGGCCTCGTCAAGGTGGTCGGCGAAAGCGCTGTTGCCGCCGGCGTCCGCCGCATCGAGGCCCTCGCCGGACCCGCCGCGCGCGCCTACCTCGAGGAGCAGGACCGCCGCGTGCTGGCAGCCGCCGCCGCGCTGAAGGCACCCGCCTCCGAGATCGTGACGCGCATCGAGACGCTGATGGACGATCGCCGCAGGCTGGAGCGCGAACTGGCCGAAGCCAAGAAGCAGCTCGCCATGGGTGGCGGCAACGGCGGCGGCGACGAAGGCATATCAGATGTGAACGGCATCAAGCTGATGGCCCGCGTGCTCAAGGGCATCTCTCCCAACGACATGAAGGGCCTCGTCGATGAGGGCAAGGCCAAGCTCGGCTCCGGCGTCGTGGCGCTGGTGGGGCTGAATGACGAAGGCCGGGCGGGCCTCGTGGTCGGCGTCACCAACGACCTCGTGTCGCGCTTCAACGCGGTCGACCTCGTTCGCGCCGGTGCTGCGGTGTTGGGCGGCAAGGGCGGTGGCGGCAGGCCCGACATGGCCCAGGCCGGCGGCCCTGATGGCGACAAGGCCGACGAGGCACTGGCCGCGGTGAAGGCCGCGCTGGGCTGAGCCCTTCGGCTCGTTCACACCTTCGACACGTCACCCTCGCCGGGCTTGTCTCGAAGAATTGGGCTATAAACGGGACACCGGAGGCGCCTTGACCGCACCTCCGGTGTTGACGGGAGACCGATTTACCGGGCTGGTCCCTAGAGACCGTGGTCAAGCGTGGTCCCCGTCATCTTTGCATT